>OY781976.1:338750-677500 GCA_963677465.1 uncultured Desulforhopalus sp.
GAAACCACTGATCTCCTGCGGTGGTGATCCCTGGCCAAAAACCATACCACTCTCGCTCACTCGTAGTGCCGCGAGAGTGTCTTGTTCCAAGGTATCATATGACCCAAAACTACGAATTTCCGAGTCTCCCTTGGCTGTATTTGTGGAAATACCCACTAAAACGTTGCCTTTATTATCAACGAGATAGGCTTTGTTGCCTTTCCACCAGGGATCGCTGACAACCGGATCTATCAATGTGTCAAATGAGAGAACGACTTCGATTTTGCCCAAAAGAGTATCTTTCGAGTCTCTGATTTGGCTGACCAGTGAAACAATTCGGCTATCCGACTGGCTGCTATATTTGGGTGAGCTGATTTCGATTTGTTCGGACATAAAGCGATGGCTCCCACCCCTCATGGTTGCCATTTTTGCAACAGGTTTGTTCTCTATATTCACAGTTTCTTCGAGCCAATCTACCTGGACTTTAGTAACACCATCAGTTTCTTTAACTTTCTCAAGAATACGATTAAAGAACTCTCGATCTATGTCTGCTCCCCGATTGCCCTGCAACAGTTGTAGTAACTCTTTTGGCTTACGGAGGCGCATGTCAACTTGATGTGCCGTTCGTTGTAATTTTGCTATTGCTGTCTCGCCCCATTGATTGAGCAGCATGGATCGGACAAAAAGATAGCCAGCAACAGACATCCCCAGTAAAAGTAAAAAAGTCGGGATTAAAATATAAAATAGCGTCCGCTGCTGTAGGCTTTTTGGATAGAAAGTTAATCTCTTCATAGTTTTTTGAGCTCATGCCGAACAATTTTAAACGTATTCGACATGAGCTTCTGTCCATAACTCCATTAATGGTCTAGCAATAGAGCTGAAGGGGATGATGCTTTTACATCCCACCGCCGTTACCGCCTCCACCGCCGTTACCGCCTCCACCGCCGTTACCGCCTCCACCGCCGTTACCGCCTCCACCGCCGTTACCGCCTCCACCGCCGTTACCGCCTCCACCGCCGTTACCGCCTCCACCGCCGTTACCGCCTCCACCGCCGTTACCGCCTCCACCACCGTTGCCCGATCCGCCATCGCCCATGCCTCCGGACATACCGCCAGAATGACTATCTCCTGTGGCACCTCCCATTCCATTATCATTACCAAGGCCACCAGCACCGGACATCATGCCTCCCTTTCCGTTATTCTGCACTCCCGTCTTCATACCTGCTCCGTGACCCATAGTCTGACCAGGTGTTGTGTTTCTTGCAGTAGCAGACATAATTTCTGTTGATTGGGAACCCATCATGGAACCTGCGTTCTCGCTATTCATCTGCATTGCGCCCTGACCGCCTTTGCCTGTCATATTGACGCCTCCCATGCTCCCTTGGCTGTTGCTCGCCATTTGTCCGCTTGTACCATGAATACCAAGTTCGCCAGCAACATTAGACCAACCTATACCTGCGGTATGCATATCACTGATATCCATTTGAGATACCCCTGACATTTTCGAAAGCATGCTAGTGTACGTATCTTCAGCATTACTAAGGGCTGTTTCAGCAGCCATCATCTGTCCATGATCACCGGACATTTGACTATGACCTAATTGTCCTTCAGCCGCATTGATATCATTTAAAGCTGCCTGCAGGGACGGATTTGTTGTATTTGCAGCGTGTTTTGCCTTTTGAGTTGCCTGGTTTGCCTGAGCTGTATTCGAATAGGTCGATTGAGTCTGGAGACTCTCCTGTGCCCCAGCTAAAGTCTGTACAAACAGACCTGAGACAATAAGTGGTAAGATCATACTTTTAAAATATTTTTTCGTTTTCATGTTTTCTCCTTTACTTTGAATAATGATAACTACTACATCCTATAAACTCCAAATTTCACTTCCAATCAGTTAGAAAGAATCTGACCGATTCTTTTTTGCTGTAAATTTTTTTCCCTTGGACAACTTTCTCCTGTGTTCCAAACCAACTGATCTGGATACGCTCTGTGGCGATGGCAGGGAAAAGCTTATGCAGGGTATTCTTGATTTCTATCGCTCTTTCTTTTGCGAGCTGTTTATCTTTGTTTACATAGACGACCACCTGTATTGTTCCATTGTTGAGGTTGGAGGCGATGGCCCCGACCAACCTTAAAGAAGGATATGAAGATCTGCTGATGCTGCTTTCTTTCTGCTGAAATGTTATCTCGGCAAGAGTTACAGTCCTGCTACCAAGGAAGTGGTTTTCATAAGAGAAATCTCCAAGAGTATTAAGATGGACAGTTGCCTGGAGAGCTTTTCTGCCGGCAGGGTATAATTTTAAATATTTCAACCATGCCTCTTTCGTCGCCGATTTCTCCCCCAACATATCGAGGGCAAGTGCGCGGTTATAGAGAGCTGTCGGGTTTGCTGGTGTTTGTTTCAGAACCACATTGTATGATTTTATAGCCTGTTTGAATTGACCTGATTTTAGTTGCAGATGCCCCATATAGAGGTTTGCTTGTGGGTGATCTTTTTCTATTTGAAGAGTTTTTTCGTAATAGGCCCTCTCTTCTTTAACATTTCCTGATTCTCCGTACGTAACACCAAGCCAGAAGTAGAAGTCTGAATCTCTCTTATTCAGACTCACTGCTTCTTGAAAATGTGGAAGAGCTTCTGATGTTTTATTTTGAGCTAACAGAAATCGACCAAGATAGTAATGGGCAAGAGCATTCTCTGGATCATCGCTGACAGCTTTCTGGAAACTTTCAACGGCTTGTTGATAATTTCCAGTCTCCATATAATACCTACCTTTAACGGAGTTGTTGATATCAATTATGCTACAACCAGAAATGATACTTATAAGAAAGAGAAGTGAAATTAAATTTTTGTGAGCCATTAGCGAGCCATGTCTAAATTTGGTGGGTCTTATCGTCTACTTTGTGCAGTATCAATATTGCACAAAGTAGACCAGCATGTTTTTTTAGTTTTAAATATTTGTAACATACAGTTATTATATGTAATATATGCCGTGCTGTGTCGTTTCGGTGAGTTGAGTGCTTGGCTAGCTGTAAGAAAAATGGGCACTAATTTTAGGAAATGACAGTGTGTCTCGTCCAATTTTAATACGATAGGAGAACAGGACTAAGTCTTAGAGGAGAGAGCTTAAAGCACGGAAAGTGTAGCGGCACAATGGATGTATCCTACTTCGACATGTTCTGGGGGCGAACGGTTCCGGGGAAATAATGGTTCCACAATCTACACATCTCATTTTAGTTCCTAGCCGGTAGAGGTGATTCAATTTTAAACACCACTGAAGCTCCTCTTGTTTCGATATAACTGATGGTGTCGTGTGGGTACTCTTCCTGCACAAGTTTGGCCATAAGCGGTTTTGAGACATCACACTTATTAAGGCTGCACTCGATATATTTGGGTTCATCCGGCAAACGAGTACCTAAATATTGTTTTTTGGACAATTGGAGTTGAGGCACCCCTTTTATTTTGTCCTCATGTTTTTATTATAAAATTCAAAACTGTCACAACTCCTCTTGCACCAGAGAGGGCAGGCTTAGCAGGAGGAGTGTGACAGGAGGGGTCAATGCATAGCGTTCATACTCCCGCCGTGAGAACCATAATTGCTGCCTCTGCTCGATAGGTCTTGGTGATTGTAAGAACCGTTTGTTTGGATCGTGCTATAGCCATGACTGTTACCTGAATGATTAGAATAACCTGTCATGTGGGCACCATTCATTCCGATGTTTGTCATATCCAAGTCGTTATGAACCTGATCAAAAATCATCATATGGGTCTCGTTATCGACAAAATCTCTTGGCCAGCCTGCTATTCGTAAATCGAAACCAATCTGGTAAAACGAGGCACCGGATGAGTGCATGCGCTCAACTGTCGAATAAGGCAGATGTGCCTGCGTTGCGAGGTGTGAAATGACAGAGTGCTCAGAGTCCAGCAACCTTTGTCTCGCGGAAATACGATCCCTTTGGTTTCCGTGGGACTCAGTTCGTACGAAAGACCTTTCAGCTGCATACATGTGTGCCATCGCTGACTCAAGGGAGTCATTGTTATTCGAATTCATTGTTTGATGGTTGCCTTCACTTGCAATTGTTTGACTCCCATGGCTTCCAAACTCGTTTGCGTTCGAGACGAATGGGGAGAGCAATACCCCGCTAAACATCAATGCCGTCATATTCCGTACAATCGTTCTCTTCCAATTCATAGGTGTCTCCTTGGCTTTTGGTTCAAATTTATAATCGCAAGCACTTGAGTAAAAGTGATGTGCGCACTAATTTTTAAAAGCCATGTTTGCAGATATCAGGCCAATGTCCACAGACAATCCGAACAAAAAACAACTACCTAATTTCACGTGTAAAATATTTGGAGGATACTTTCATAAGAACAATGAGCTGTTAGACCCAGTGTCCAGGTTTAGGACACAAAATTATGGAATGATGCTTCAAGGTATCTAAAATATTAACAGCAAAGCGTTCCCTTCGATTTGCTGGAATAAGTTATGAGAGCAAACGGTTATTTGGCATAGGCCCATTTCGAACGTGAGTGGCGACGAGAAAAGGATATATCTTCCTGCAGTTTTACCTCAGGCCAACATATTTGACTTCTAGTAATCTGTACTGATAATCTTTATGGAGAGAATAAGTTCCAACGCATTAAAATTCCGTGTTTTCCCCACTACCGATAGGTGATGTCTAATTATTTTACAGTTCATTTTTGGGAAACCAGTAAGAAAATTGTTCTATTGCCGTATATATGCCACATAATCAGCGTGTTAAGTTTACAGTGACAAACTGGTACACATAGTGCATCTTGAATAGCAAAGAAGCTAAGCAATTGGATGATAAGGGGATGGCATGATAATAAAAACAGGTATAATTGCGGTATTAATTGCAATAATTTCGACGGTACATATTTTATATCATGGTTCCGAACCAGGATTCCATGTGTTGCATCAGCAACTATTTTTTATTCCTCTTATCCTCGCTAGTTTTTGGTTTGGTTTACGGTCAGGTGTGACGCTGGCAACAGTCATAAGTCTACTGTATGGATTACCAATGATTTTTCGCAATCACCAAGGAACTGGTCATCTCATTGTTATGACACAAATTTGCCTCTATTTTTTTGTTGCCATGCTGATCGGTTGGTTGTCAGATAGAGAGCGAAAACAACAAAGTAGGTTGTTTCAGAACGAGAGAACCACTGCGCTTGGCAAGGCCGCCTCTGCTCTCAGCTTCGAGGTGCAAGATATTGTCCGACAAATAGAAGGCATCCATCAGCAATCCAAGGAAAGTGACAGCAATAATCCAGAAACCGATAATATGCTGACTGAAATCAATCGATTGAAAAGATTGCTTGAGGCTTTGGGCCAGTTCAGTACCCCATTGGGTGGCTTGACTTTGTCGCATGACTTAAATGAGGTAATACTCCAGAGACTTCCAAGTTATCAGCACAGTGCAACATCGAAAGGAGTAAAGATTGTGGTCGACCTGGACCAAGAGGGTTGTCCTTCAATGATCACTACTGAGTCTATTCCCAGAGTTATTGATTCTCTGGTTGACAATGCTCTCGATTTTTCGGAGAGAGGCCAATCAATTTTTTTACGATCGAAACGAGGTGGTGATTTTTGTATTTTTGAAGTTATCGATTCTGGCCCTGGGGTCTCAAAAGAGAATGAGGCTAAGTTGTTTAGTGTATTTTTCACGACGAAGCCTGATGGTTACGGCCTTTCTCTCTCCGCTGGCAGAAAAGCCCTCCGTGATCTTGGTGGTGATCTTATTTACACATCAAACGAAAAAGGTGGGGCAATTTTCCAAATTAAAATACCTCGGGAGAGTCAGGAAGAAAACCTGCAAGATTATGTCAGTTCAGTCCTGCCCCAATAGACAAGCAAGACGCCTCGACATTGTTTAAATCCCTGCTCTCTCGCCTTTCACTATTTCGACTGAACGATATATTATAAAATATATCGGAGAAAAGCCGGAAACAATAATCAAGCAAAAAAAGAAATGAGGGAAGCATGAAAATCAAGTCTAAATTTGAAGAATTTCTTATGGATTTTGATGAAATTCCTCTCACGCGCCGACTATTTGTCAAAGGAATGGCAATGGGCGGCGCGCTACTGGGGCTGGGGTTGTCTCCTGCGGACCTGTTGGCGGCAGTCGACTCTCAATCGGGAATGAAAACCCTGCGGGGTAAACAGTTCGATCTATCGATCGCCCCCCAGACCGTCAACTATACGGGCAGGAGCCGGGTAGCAACCGCAGTGAACGGTTCAGTTCCCGCCCCTCTTCTGCGATGGCGGGAAGGCGACCAGGTAACCCTGAAAGTAACCAACCGGCTTTCGGAGTCGAGCTCCATTCATTGGCATGGTATCATTCTGCCGACCCGGATGGATGGTGTTCCTGACATAAGTTTCAAAGGAATAGATCCCGGCGAAACCTTCCGTTATCAATTTGATGTCAGACAGAGCGGGACCTTTTGGTATCACAGCCATTCCGGCTTTCAGGAACAGACCGGTCTTTACGGACCTATCGTTATTGACCCCATGGAACCGGAGCCGTTCAGCTTTGACCGGGATTACGTTGTTATGCTGTCAGACTGGTCAGATGAAGATCCGGAAAATATCTACGCAAAGCTCAAAAAAATGTCCAGTTATTATAATTTTGCCGAACGAACAAGCGCAGACCTGATCCGTGACATTCAAAAAAAAGGTCTTTCCCGCACCTGGCAGGAACGCGCCATGTGGAACCAGATGCGCATGAGTGATCGCGATCTTTCTGATGTTACCGGGTACACCTACACATACCTGATGAACGGGCAAACCCCTGCCGATGGCTGGACCGGATTGTTCAGACGTGGGGAGAGGGTGCGCCTGCGCATTATTAACGGCTCGGCAATGAGTTTTTTCGATGTACGCATCCCCGGGCTTTCAATGACCGTAGTTGCAGCTGACGGACAGAATATCGAGCCGGTTACGGTTGATGAGTTCCGCATCGGAGTTGCTGAAACCTATGACGTGATCGTCTCCCCGAAGGATGACCGCGCCTACTGCCTTTTTGCCCAGGCCCTTGATCGGACGGGCTATGCCCGGGGTACTCTTACTCCAGATCAGGCAGTTACCGCAGATGTGCCGGATTTTGACCCCTACCCATTGCTTACACACCAGGATATGGGAATGGATATGAGCAGTATGGCCGGTATGGGCCACGATATGTCCTCAATGCAGGGAATGGGCGGGATGGATCACGATATGTCCTCAATGAAGGGAAAGACAGAGATGGACCATGATATATCTTCAATGCAGGGAATGGCCGGGATGGAATCCGATTCACTTGAGATTGATGGGATGACGATGCTCGGCAGCGCTGGAGAAGGCAGCAGTGAAAAAGTGGTCCACGTGCCTACGGAATTTGGCCCCCATGTTGATATGCGGGCCCAAAACCCACAGCTCCGACTGGAAGATCCAGGCGTTGGGCTGCGCGACAACGGTCGCCGGGTGCTCACTTATGCAGACCTTTTCAACCTCTATCCGACTGCCGACCTGCGCGATCCCCAGCGGGAGATCCAGCTTCACCTCACTGGTAATATGGCCCGTTATATGTGGTCGATTAACGGGATTAAATATAGTGATGCTGAACCGCTACGCTTCAAATACGGCGAACGGCTTCGGATTACCTTTATCAACGATACAATGATGAATCATCCCATGCATCTGCATGGAATGTGGAGTGAATTGGAAACCGGAGACGGCAGGCGAATCCCTCGCAAACACACGGTCATTGTTCAACCTGGCGCAAAGATAAGCTATCTGGTAACCGCTGATGCAATGGGAAGTTGGGCCTATCATTGTCATATGTTGTATCACATGCTGGGAATGTTCCGGAAAGTTGTTGTAGGTTAAAGGGGATTATGGCTATGAAAAAAAATATATTGATACTGGCATTGGTACTGCTCATTCCAAAAATCGCTTTTGCCGGCGGGATGAATGATGATCCCTTAGTTACAATGCTGTTGATTGATCAACTGGAAGTCCGTGCTGCCGACGGGAGCAACCCGCTGGTTTGGGATGCCGATGGCTGGATCGGTAAGGACTTGCATAAGCTCTGGTTCAAGACCGAAGGCGAATACGTCGGAGGTCAAGCTGAAGAAGTAGAAATGCAGGCACTGTACAGTCATGCAATTGCGCCCTACTGGGATGCGCAATTTGGCTGGCGCCGTGATATTCGGCCCACTCCGGATCGCGACTGGCTGGCACTTGGCTTCAAGGGCCTGGCCCCTTATTTCTTCGATATTGATGCTGCAGTTTTTGTTGGAGACAGCGGTCGAACCTCTGCCCGCCTGCGGGTGGAATACGAAATCATGGTTACCCAGAGGCTTATACTGGTTCCTGACATTGAGATGAATCTATACGGTAAGGATGACCCAGCCACCGGAACCGGCTCGGGTATTGCCAACGTTGAGGCCGGATTGCGCCTGCGATATGAAGTCCGCCGCGAATTTGCCCCCTACATAGGTGTTAACTGGATCAGGTTATATGGTCAAACCGCTGATTACGCTCAGGAGGAGGGTACAAACGTCGATAATTTTGAGTTTGTTGTGGGGGTCAGGATCTGGTTTTAGCAAGAAAAACAGCGGCTAAACAATTATCAAGGCTTGAGCTGTTCATTTCGTTCCTTGTCCTAGACTTTCTGAATGAAAATCTCCTCCAAAACTTCATATTACCACAGGTAACATGTTAGACTTGTATCCAAGTGTCCGTAGGCAGTTACTGAAGAATCTCACCTTAGCAGGAATCGTCATTTGCATTCTGACCGGGGTTACAGTTGCCTTCATCGAATTTCAAAGAGTTGATACACATGTCGCCGATATCGCGATAAGGCAATCGCAAAAGCTAGCAAATCTATATATCGCTTTTCATAATGATCGGACTTCGTCTTCCTATTTCAATTTGCAACAGGCCATTCGTAATGACCTTGATCATGATGTGTTCATCTCAATTGAATTTCTCGATGAAAATATTGGCATGGTTGCCAATGAAGTCATCCAGCACCGGTTCCCGCCGCCCATCGCCCTTATGAATAAATTTAGACAGTTTAAGATGAGTGGAAAGGTGGAACATCAACTGGTTATGTATGAAGGCCAAATCTATATCAAAGTTATGGCTCCCTTAAAAGAAGGCACACAAGAACAGCCTATTGGCCATTTTCAAGGTATTTACCACTTGCATGAAGATCAATTGGCGACAATAAAACAGCAAAGCTATAATGCCATAATCTTGTCATTGCTGGTGACGGTCTTCACGACCTTATTTATTTACCCGGTTGTATCTAGATTGTATAAGAAGCTTCTCGAGCGTTCCGGGGAAGTTATTACCGCCAACATCGAAATTCTCAAATCGCTGGGAAATGCTGTTGCCCAAAGGGACAGCGATACCAATGTTCATAACTATAGAGTTACCTGTATCTCAGTAAAACTTGCTGAGCAGATGGAGGTGCCTCCTTTAGCTGTCAGATCCTTGATTAAAGGGGCCTTTCTTCATGATGTTGGCAAAATCGGAGTGAGGGACGCTATTTTGCTTAAACCTGGAGAATTGACCAGCGAAGAATTTGAGGAGATGAAAAAACATGTTCTGATTGGTGCCGAGATCATACACAGCAGTGGCTGGTTGCACGATGCTTTGGATGTTATCTTGTGCCATCATGAAAGATATGATGGCACAGGTTATCCGGCTGGCATAAAAGGAGAAGGGATCCCTTTCGTTGCGAGAATATTCGCAATTGCAGATGTTTTTGATGCCCTGGCGAGCCATCGACCCTATAAAAAACCTTTTACTTTTGTCGAAGCGATAAACATCCTGCAGGAAAGTTCCGGTAGCCATTTCGACCCTATGATCCTCAGTATTTTTGAAAACATTGCTCCGCATCTGTACAACGAAATATATGTCGAAGGAAGCGATAAAAAACTAGCTGAGCAATTGGATAAGGTGTTGAAAAAATACTTTACCATCACCTTATAATTACTTTGGCAGCAGAACCGGCAAAGTCTTATTTTAGCTCGATTATTTTCTGTATCCCATCTTTTAGTCCGTCCAGTTGAATGCCTGGTTGGGAGAAGCACGTTGCCAGCTTTCTTGCGCGATGCGTCCCTCACTGCTCTCTGTCCTCAAGATATACTCAGGTAACAAATTCCCAATGCTCCATGACCTTTAGAAATATTTCTGATACTCTGGTTGTTGAGATAGCGTTACATTAAACTCACAATTTTAATTGGCAGGAACTATGAAAAAACGAATGAAAGTTCTTTTCCCAGAACTGTTTGCATTGTTGATTCTCTTTTCGATTGTTCTTCTTTATGGAACATCGTTTTGCTCAGAATTGCACACAACACCGGATGATCAGGTACTTAGCATACAGCCCCGATTTCCATCTGGTCTAACTGAAGAAGGGAATCAGAAACTTTACCCCGCACAACAAAAAGACAAGATTGTTGAACAGTCCAACATTCTCCATGAAGATGTTCCTGGACCTGGGGCGTTTCTTGGCTCGATACTGAGAGATCTTTCTCTGGCTTCTTCTGAGTCTGATTCAAGAAATAAAAGCTTAGTTGCCAGTATCCCAAATGTACTCCCAGATCTTCAGAAAGTCCTGGTCTCTCTCTGACCCCACCACACTCCTCAAGGGGCCCTTGAGAATATTCTATGGGTGGTTTTCTTTATAATTATTGGGATAATTGCAGAAAAAGCTGTCAAAAGGTTTCTTACACAGCATTACTTCAATGGTGACCTTGATGAGGCCAATGCACTCAATACTCAAAAAAACAATAATACCGATAAACTTGTCGCGACTCTGGTGTCAATAGTTCCTGAAATTGTTGGCCTGTGCTTCTTTTTTGGAGCGGCGTACTATTCCTATTTCTCTTTATTTTGGGAAAAGTCACCTTTTCTCCAGCTTCTCTTTCTTTCAATTTTATTAACAATTGCTCTAACACGAATTTTGGCCATACTCTCTCGCCTGATATTTTCACCTTCTTCCCCTCAATTTCGTATTCTCTCAATAAGCAACCAAGATGCCATTAACATTCATAAATTTATTGTTGGAACAGGCGGATATATCATTTCTGTGCTCATGTTTACAGTTGTTGCCTTTCGACTGGGAGCAACGAGGAACACCATCAGCTTAGCAGGGATATTTTTCGCAAGTCTCCTTCTTGCTGTGTCGGCAATGGCTGTCGTTGTATTTAAAAATAGAATAAAAACTGCCATTCTACAAGCAGCTGAAGGAGCCCCCAGCTGGGGAAGAAAACGATTTGCATCACTCTGGCATGTATTGACCTTGCTCTACCTTTTGGTTGTTTGGGTGTTGCTGATTAATACCATTGATTCATCTGGACCAACGAACTCTCACGGGGCATTTGTCATAAGTTTCTTTATTCTGCCAATTTGGATAGTTGCCGATAAATTCATCCAGTGGGTCGTCAAATATTTGATGATCACACTCAAGATTCACGACGAATCCTTATGGCGTGACACCATGTCGGAAGAAGAGCTGTCGCATTGGGAGTACGGAAAAATGTGCTATGGCAGGTGTAATATTTCTGTTCGAGTCTGTCTTGTTTTTGCGCTGGCCATTTGGATTGGCAGTCTCTGGGGAATTGAATTCCCTCTTGTTTCAAGATTTACAGCTGTCTTTTTTGATGCTTCAGTCATTCTGGCCTTGTCGATTGTGCTCTGGCAGGTAATTAGTTCATGGATTGAAAGCAAAATGGGAGAATCGCGTCCTTCAGTTGAAGGGGAAGATGCTGAAGACAGCGAATGGGGAAGTGCCGCTGCACATGGTAGGTCTTATACTCTCCTTCCCATGATCCGAAAATTTATCGGCTCCATTCTTGTCCTGATGGTCACCATGACTATTCTTTCTTCCATGGGGGTAGATATTGGTCCCCTATTGGCCGGTGCTGGTGTAGTAGGTCTTGCTATTGGATTTGGTGCACAGAAGCTGGTTGCTGATATCTTTTCAGGATTTTTCTATCTTCTTGATGATGCTTTCAGGGTGGGGGAATATCTTGAAGCAGGGGGGGTCTCGGGACTTGTAGAAAATATCACAATGCGCAATGTGATGCTTCGTCATCACCGTGGAATGCTCCAGATCGTTCCCCACAGTGAGCTTGGAGCCATTACTAATTTTATGCGTGGCGGAATTGTAGTAAAATTCAACCTGGATTTCCCTTACGACGCGGATATAGATAAGATCCGTAAGGTCATTAAAAATGTTGGCCAAGATATGCTCACAGACGATGAGTTGGGGAAAGATTTTATTAAACCAGTTAAATCCCAGGGCGTTAGAGAGATAACCAATTCTGTTATGACAATCAGGGTGAAATTCACAGCTAATCCGGGGACCCATTTTGTCATCAGACGTGAAGCGTATAAAAGAATTACAGAAGCACTTAAACTTAAGGGAATTGCCTATGCGCACAAGAAAGTTATCGTTGACATCCCAAATACAGACACCAAGACTAATTTGACAGAAGTGCAAATAAACGCAACTGGGGCTGCTGCACATCAAGCGCTGGAAGAAGAGGGCGCACAAGATGCAAGCCAATTAATAGGCAATCAGCGATGACTCTGGCCATGTTTATCGAAGATTGTTAAACTGAAAAATGGGAATTGGGCCAAGCGTTTTTTAAGACAGGCGGTGTTGTAGTTTCTTATTCATTTCAATGGGGTCGCCTCAGAAAACGAAAAAAATCGTACGCGAAGGAAAAATTGGCTTGTCGTATCTTTTTTCTAAAGAGATATCCGTTATTGCCGCTTGGCATTCTGAATATGAATTTGGAATGGGAGACAGGTAAGGTTTTAGAGTTGATCGCAGCGTATAATTCTACTAAATTTTCATAATGGAACCTTGCATACCAAAAACGATCCTATGAGTACTGCCCAAAATAACACATTAAAACCCGGTACGGTTCTGGAAAACAAATGGATCATCATTGAATTGATTGGCAAGGGTGCGATGGGTGAAGTGTACCGAGCGCACCAGACAAATCTAAAGCGTGATGTCGGCATAAAAATAATATCTAAAGATATCCTGGCGGAAATCGAAGAGGACCCCGAGGAACTCAACATTGCCTTTGGCCGTTTCCAGCGGGAAGTGCAGACCATGGCGCAGGTGCGTCACTCGAATATAATCACCATTTATGATTACGGTGAGATAGCAGCAGAGGATGACTCGGCAGGAACCGGCATGGCCTTTATCGTCATGGAGTATATACCCGGCAACTCTTTGCGCTTTACTCTTACAGAAGATGGCCTTGACGATCAACCTGGTCTTTATGGCAACTGGATCAGTAAATATTTCATGCCAATACTGGATGGCGTCGAAGTGCTGCACCACAATAAGATCATCCACCGCGATCTCAAACCGGAAAATATCTTTATGGATGGGGAAGTGCCTAAAATTGCAGATTTCGGCCTGGCAAGATCATATCAGATGAAGGCGGTAACAAGTTCTCTTGAAATGTTGGGCACACTTGCATATATGTCACCTGAACAATGCTCTGACTTTAAAACAGCAAATTTCACCACCGATATTTATGCATTGGGGAAAATGCTTTTTGAAGCGGCAAGTGGTACCCTGACGGAAAAAATCCTGCCGTTTACGTCGGTAAAAATTGAAAAACCGCAGTCGCAGTTCATGCAGAAGATGAGTCTGATTATTGAAAAAGCGACGGCGGAGAGTCCATCCTCAAGATATCAGTCGATCATAGAGCTGCGGCATGATCTTCAAACATCCCTTCCTCTTGCAACTGAAACAAAGAAGCCTGAAGCAGACAATGAGGTCAAGGCTGACAGGAGTGAGAGGGGTTCCCTGATGTCGAGGAAAGGGCTCATGGCAGGAGTCGTAATCGCAATACTCTCCGTTGCCGCAATGACAGCGTACCATCTCATCATCAACCTCAAATCCCAGCCTGAATCGAATAAGGTACCATATTCACACCAGACCGACTTGTCTGCTTTGTCTCAGCCAGTTGTAATTGGAGAAGGTGATGAACTGAAACAAACCATTGTCGGGCGCGATGGCACACAGATGGTTCTCACGGGAAAAGTGGGACAAGGTATTGATTCGCCAATTTTTTACATGGATGAACACACAATCACTTTTTTTACTTTTGTCGAATTTCTGAATGGTATGGGTGATGCGCTGACGGTGAAAAACAGTGTTGTCCGGCATGGTGATTCAATAATATTGTATCTTACAGGCGAGGGAGATGGAGGTGCCATTATATACAAACACAACAGGTTTCATCTCAATAACCAGGCAAATGGCGACAAACCGGTGGTGCGTGTCACCTATCATGGGGCACGCCTCTTTGCCGGAACCTATGGCAAGGAACTTCTCTCAGGCGCTGAATGGCAATTCGCCTACAAATTTCATCGGAAAAAAGCAGCGAAAAAAAACAATGATCTTGTTGAACCGCCTTCGGCACCAATCAGCTCCGGTATGATGAACCATAGCACGACTCCAACCCCGGCAAGAGAGGAGAAGATAGTGGTGTTGGATGATATGGGGCTAAAGTAAAGGAATGGGTGCGAACAATACAGCAGGGTGCTGTGGGGACGACTAATCCTGTCGAAGAAGAATATGAATCAGGGGTTTTGGATGCTGAACGAGCTGAAAAAATTGAAAAACCTCTGAAACGTTTTCCATGGGAAGGTTTTGAGGATGTCGGTTTTAGAACAAAAATTTCAATAAAGAGAAAAGAGTAAAACAAAGCATAAAAGCCAAGATGGTTGTTTCTAAAATAGTGATGATAATAAAAAGATGACAGCTGGTTCTGTCGCAAACTTGCCACAAAGCTTGATCTCCCTCCCCTTTCCCAACTCAATTAAGCTGCCAAAGAGTAGAACATTTCCGCTAGGTTTTTAACGGAATTATCCTGTGATTGTAGCTGCCTTTTCTCGCTTGCCATTGAGCTACCTCCAAGGAAATGAACATAGCATAGCAAAATCTTGCAAGGCTGCCAACGAGCGAATCAAGTTTGCGACAGAACCGGAATTGGCTCCGTTAGTATTAGCGTCCACGGTCGGTGCTGAAAATTATCAATTGACGCAAAAAAGACACCTTGTCAGTTCACACGATTACGGCTAAGAGTAGCATGGATGCTGAAAATCAATGTCAACAAATCATTGCCAATGCTAAACAAAAGGCTGGGGTTTTACAGACGAATCAAAATAGTGAGAAGGGTGGGGATCAGAACCAAACATAGTACGGAAACCGGACCGGTTGCTCTCCATCTCTTTTCCTACAGCCCGTTTTTCTCTTTTTTTAATTGCCCCCATAGGTACCCCCCCCACACCCCAGAGAAAGAACTTTCTGCCCTACCGGAATATACTTTCTGGGATCAGCAGTATTACTCTTGACCAACGACAAGAAATAATCGCTTTGACGGAGCAGTTCGCAGCTTGATAACTTGAGGGGGAGTGTTACCCTGAAAACCACTTTTTTTCGGATTTATTTGGCACCGTTACACTTAATCAGTATTTTTTCGTAAACAGTCAGAATATTCGATATTGCCGGAAATTCACGAAATTGGAATTCACCCATTATTGAAGAATAAGGAGAAGATCACAATGGCCAAAGCGCATGCCCTTATTGTCCATAAATCGCTCATTTCATGGATCTTTTCTAAAAACACAAGGCTTCAATTTGTTCTGGTGATCACTGCAATTTTTGCTGTTTTTGCAAATGTTTTCCCGCTGGAGATGCAAAGACGCATCATAAACGACTCAATTAACTTAAGGAAATTTGACCTGCTGGTATTTTATTGTGGGCTATATCTGATTGCTGTTATAGCCGCCAGTATTTCGAAATATTTAATTAATATTTTACAAAACATCATCGCGCAGCGAACCTTGGCCGATATGCGCAAGGCGTTATACGCTCATATTTTGACAATACCATTAATTTTTTATCGAACCACGCAGCCGGGCATGGTTGTGGGTGCTTTAACGACGGAGCTTGCGACAGCCGGTGATTTTGTCGGAATGGCGATTGCCGTTCCGGTGACCAATTTGCTGATGCTATTGGCGTTTGCCGGTTATCTGTTCTGGTTGAATCCGCTTTTGGCGGCCATCACGTTCAGCATTTATCCAGTGGTGGTCTTGCTGGTGTCAGTGCTGCAAAAACGTGTTAACATTTATAACCGCAAGCGGGTGGATGCCGGACGCAAGGTATCCAGTAAGGTTGGTGAATCCATATCCGGTATTCATGAAATCCAGGCCAACGGCGCATTTTCAATTGAAAATAAGAAATTCGCAAGCATCGTCGATCATTTGCGGAAAATCAGGATCATATGGAATATTTACCGGTTCTCTGTCAAGGCCATCAATAGTTTGTTTACCAATTTCAGTCGTTTTCTGGTGTTTGCACTCGGCGGATATCTGACCATTAACGGGCGATTGGAATTGGGTGCTCTGGTAGCTTTTTTATCAGCACAGGAAAAGCTTTACGATCCCTGGAAGGAGCTGATTCAGTTTTACCAGGCCTATCAGACTGCCAGTGTAACTTACAGCCGAACAATGGCATACTTTAATGTTGAGCCGGAACATCAATTGGTTCCAACGGGGCGCCAGCCCTATGAACTGGAAGGCAGCATCGAAGTCAACGATTTATCATTTGTGGTCGAAGACGGCACTCAACTGTTGTCCGAGATCAATTTTGATTTAAATCACGGCGAGCATATGGCACTGGTAGGTTTTTCCGGAAGCGGCAAAAGCACCTTGGCTCAATGCATTGCGCAACTGTATAAATATACCGGCGGTAAAATACTAATCGACCAAAAGGAAGTTTCGCAGCTGTCCAAAGAAGATATCACCCGCAACATCGGTTTTGTCTCACAGACGCCTTTTATATTCGAAGGCAGCATCGATGAAAATTTGCTCTATGCGGTTATGGCCAAAGCTGAAAAGGAGCAGGCGGATGGGCAGCCAAAGATGCCCAGTTTGGATGACCGCATCTTGGTGCTCCAACAGACTGGGCTTTTTGTCGATGTGCTGCGTTTCGGATTAAATACAGTTTTAGACAAGAACAAACATAAAGACATTATTGGAGAAATATTAGACCTGCGTAAAACCTTTCAACAGGATTATGGCGAAGATCTGGCAGAATTTATTGAATTTTATGATCCAAATATTTATTTTTACAATTCCAGTGTGGCTGAAAATATCCTTTTCGGCGATCCTTTAGACGACGCTTTTAATGCTGAAAATCTGCCGCAAAATGGAATTTTTAATGAGGTTTTGGCTGAAGCGGCGTTTAAGGAGCTGCTTTTAGATTCAGGGGTTTCCTTCATTGAAGAACTTATTAAATTTTCAGATAATCGATCTTCCGATGAAGAAATATTGCAACTTGGTCTCATTGATCCTGAGGAAATCGACGATTACAAAATGCTATGTTACAAGGTTAAAACGAAAGGGATTCAAAAAGTCTCCAGCAAAGGACGCAACAAAATCTTACGACTGATGCTGGACTTTATTCCTCAAAAGCACCATTTTTTTCATCTTCCGAAAAAACTTGAGAATCGGATCCTGGAAGGGCGTGTATTGTTTAAGGAAAAAATCACTGCTGCTGCCTCCGATGCCATTTCGTTTTGTCAGATGTCCAACTACATGCACGCTCAATCCATCCTGACCAACATATTCTTTGGAAAGCTCAAAGTAGAATCCTCCGCTGCACAGGAAAAAGTCAATACCTGTATCAATAATCTTCTTATCAAAGAAGATTGCTTAGAAGACATCATCAAAATGGGACTGCACTACCCGGTCGGGACAAAAGGTGAGAACCTTTCCGGCGGACAGTGCCAGAAATTAGCCATTGCCAGAATATTTCTTAAAAAACCACCTGTCATGATAATGGATGAGGCCACGTCCGGACTAGACAACGATTCCCAGGCGCGCATCCAGAACCTGCTCGAAACCCAATGGAAAGGTAAAAGCACTCTGATTGCCGTGGTTCATCGCCTGGATATCATCAAAAATTATGACCGGGTCGGGGTGATGAAAGGCGGCAAGATTATCGAAATAGGAACCTACGATGAACTTATGGACAAGCAGCAGGGTGTTTTGCGTGAACTCGTCGACGGCAAAAAGTGAAAAAACGAACATGACAATTCTGAAGGAAGGTCAAAACTGCCGATGGGAAAGTTGAAATTGTGGCCGTCGATCCGGTAGCCTCAATGAAAGCTGTCGACAATGCTGAACGGGGTTTGAAGTAGCAAAAATTATAGGGGATAAACTTAAGACTATCATTCAAAATGTATAATAATCCAAGAGAGGAATACTGATTTCATATCTCTATGGCAAATTGTGCAATCTCTTTCAGAAAATTGATCGATCTTAATACAAGCCGGTCATCCACAAAATGTCTTATTCCGTTTGGAAGAATTGGGAATTAAAGTCCTACCGAATGACGCCATGAAATGAAGCGGAAAGGCGGCACCACCTTATCGTTACGATAGTAGTCCTGTATCCAGGGTATTGATTTGAACTGATGTGCCGATAAACATTAAACAATGTATATCAAGTGAAGTAGTTCCTGAATCTGTTTGGCGGGAAGATCCGCAGACATCGTTTTCAGCGTTCTGCTATTCGGATCGGTTTCCGCCTGCTCATTAATCACAATTTTGGTGTTTTTAGGTTACCTGATCCGAAGCTGTGCAATTCTTCGAGGTGCAGTCGCATTTCACTGGCAGACTGGTAACGATCTTTAGGCTTTGTTTGTATGCTTTTCAGTAAAAACTCATCCCAATCATTATTCAGACTGCTATTAAGCCCGCTAGGAGATGGAATATCTTCCCGATGATTGACCAACTGGCCTGTCAGTAAACGATATGCGATCACTCCGACACTGTAGAGATCGGCGCGTTTATCCGCTTGCCTGGGATTTTGTTCCTGCTCTGGGGCGGTATAATAGGGGGAGCCTACCTGCATGCCGGGTATGAACATCTTCTCTTCTCCGCCTACCTTGCAAAGACCGAAATCAATTATTTTGACTCGATCATCTTCGGCTATCATTAAATTGTGAGGTTTGATATCGCGATGAATGATGTCTGCCTGATGCAATCTCTCAAGGCCACGCAAAGTCTGCCGGATATAATGGTAAGCCGAGCTAATACTGATGATCTTGGAAGTTTTGACTCTGGTGGAATCGCCTATGAGTGCACCAAGGGAATGTGTGAAGTACTCAAGAATAATAATCGGGACCTCACAATCTTCGTGACAGTTGATAACCTTCGCCACATTTTCATGATGGATTCCTCCCATTATCCGTGCTTCTTCAATAAATATTTCTCGAAGTCTGTCTTCCCCGACAAGGTCGACGAAAATATCATCTCGAGGCTGAAGCATCTTGAGAGCAACAACTTTGTTGGTAATTGGTGCCCGTGCCTTATAGACAACACTCATTCCACCCCGGCCTAGTTTTTCCTCTATCAAGTATCCGCAGATCCTTCTCATTGTACTAATCCTCGGGCATAAGCAACCCTGGCCATCTCGCTGGCCAGGGGGATAAAGACATTGATCTGATTATTTCATCATCATTTCCTGCTGCATCATCATGCCGTTCATCATCTCCTGCATCATCATCATGTTTTTCTCCATCATCTTCATACGCTCATTCATCGGATTGGAGGAAGAACCACCCATCATCATACCTTGGCCTCCCATCATGCCACCGCTCTGACCCATCATTTTCTCCATCATTGCCATCTTTTTTTCCATCATTGCCATTCGATCAGCCATGGGCATGGATCCTGATTTCTTTTGCCCCATCATCATGCCCTGATCACTCATCATCATGTCCATGCAATCCTTCATCATTTGCATGTGTTGATGCATAAGCTCTTTTTTTGTTTCAGGATTTTTTTCAGATTCAACTTTATTGCGCATTTCCTGCATCTTCTGCACCTTAACATCCAAGTTTTCTGTGTCTGCCTGCGTCGCAGGAGTATTGGTCTCTTTTTCAGGATGATGTTCTTCCACAGACAAAACCGGGGTAGCCATAAAAAGAAGTAACAAAATTGATGCTGCCATAATCATTGTTTTCATGTTCGATCTCCTTGTTGAGGTTGTTATTGATAAATTAATTCTGCATGGCATATAAAAATTAAGATGCGAGCCGTGCGTTTACTGGAGTCTACATCAGGTGATCTCCGTGTGTCTTAGGCGGAGGGCATTGCCTACCACCGAGACGGAGGAAAGGCTCATGGCCGCTATGATGGGGGACAAGAGAATGCCCAGAAAAGGATACAACACACCGGCCGCTACCGGCACGCCCTGGGAGTTGTAGATAAAGGCGAAAAAGAGATTCTGCTTGATGTTGGCCATGGTGGCGCGGGAGAGCTTTCTGGCTCGGATAATGCCGGTCAGGTCTCCTTTGACCAGCGTTACTCCCGCTGATTCCATGGCCACATCGGTGCCGGTGCCCATGGCTATGGCGACCTGGGCCTGAGCCAGGGCCGGGGCATCGTTGATGCCGTCGCCTGCCATAGCGACGATCCGGCCTTCATCCTGGAATTTTTTCACAGCCGCAGCTTTCTCATCGGGCAACACATCGGCCACCCCCTTGTCGATTGCTAGCTTGGCGGCAACAGCCTCTGCTGTATTTCGGTTGTCGCCGGTCAACATTACCACGCGCAGACCTTCATCTTGCAGTGCTCGGATGGCTGCAGGTGTCGTTTTCTTGATGGGATCGGATACCGCCAGCAGTCCTGCGATCAACACCCCCGCAACATCCTCCACCATTTTTCACCATGAAATACAGCACACCACCTATTACCAGAATCCATAAAATACTTCCCATTGCCATGATTTGCCTCCATAGTTTCAGTTGCTCTTAACCACATGGTAAACATTTGAATATGGTGTAGGGTCAAAGGTTTTTTTGCAACTGGAACCCGCATCTGCCGTCCGGTAAAACAGGATTTGTCCTGTACTACTGGACATTAGTTGAGATTATAAGAGTTGCGAGTAGATGAAAAGCCCGAGCCCTACCACATTCATAACAATGAATAGGGTAACAACACCTTTTTTGATTGCTCCACCACCCTCCATTTTCATATCCATACCACCATCGTGCTGCTTTTTGTGTTGTCGATGGAGATATATCATCCAGCCGGTGACAGCAAGAAAGGCAATATTCATCCAAAAGGTGTAATCAATCTTGAATTGGGTTACTTCCTGCACAACTCTTACCGACTCCGGAATAATCCCCAGAAATGAAAACATCCCGTTCAAGAGCAAAGCCGTGGTAACAATGCTGATAAACATAATTCCGGCTATGTAAAAAGCCACCTTCCAACCATAGTATTTTGCATTGATATGCACCAGAGGGGGAACCATCAAGTCGGAGTAGATAAAACCCATGATACCCACAAACATTACACCATTCTCATTGAGAACCGTGGCCAACGGGATGTTCCCCATTGAGCCGATAAATGTGGCGCCGGCAACAAAAGGCGCAATTGCGGCATTTTCAAGGGTAACCAGCCAATTAGGAAGATTGGTTGCGTTTGCCAGGAATAGCGCGGACCAGAATCTTTCCGGAACCATTACCGCGACAAATCCGGCGAGGGTAAAACCGATGAGAATATCCTCCCATGCCATTTTCCAGTCACTTATAAATTTCTGTCCCACAAGGTGCCAGCCCTTTTTACTGGTTATACGTTCTTTCCAATCAAAGTCATCTTCCTTGCCCTCTTCTTCCTCCATCATTTCACGTGTTTCCTCAATCCATTTTTTCGGATATGTGAGCTTGATCAGCACGCTGCTGATGGCAATGAGGATAAGACCACCAATAACTTCAGCAGCCAGAAACTGCCAGCCGAGAAAAATCATAATCAGGATACCCAGTTCGATCACCAGATTGGTGGAGGCAAACATAAAGGCAACAGCGGCTATGAAATGAGCGCCTTTTTTTACCAGTGAGTGTGCTGCGGCAAGTGCAGCAAAAGAACACGATGAGGAAGCGGAACCAAAGAGCGTTGAGAGGGCTATGCTTTTAAGATCTGCCTCTCCCATGTATTTGATCATTTTCCCTTTGGGTACAAATGCCTGTATCATTCCTGAGACAAAATATCCCAGGATAAAAGCCCAGCCCGATTTCCAGAAAAAGCCCAGAGTTGTCTTTGTTGATTCGCCGTAGAGTTCTACAAATCCATCCATTGCATTCCTCCCCTTGTGATTTTTGCAGGTGAATTATATTTTGGATGTGGGTTCTCCGCGATAGAGATTGCAAAAATGGTTCCACCGAATTGCGTGTCCACAAATTTTATTTTCTCCAGAGGACATTTCCGCAATGTATTGATTTGTACAGTAGTTTGGGATCCTGTTTCTTAAACTTATTCAGCAAGCAGGTTTCGTAATTTGGTTTAATGAGTTAATGATAAATTTCTCATAACAGATATTCAATTATAGATTGAATACTTATGCTCTATTAGTGAGTTTCGTATAGATCCAAGCAAACAAGTAGAAGAAAACAAAGCTGATAGCTGCCGCTTCAAACATACCGGCAATAATCCCTATAGTGGTGAGGGAGTAAAACATATGCCATTTAGCCATCATTTCCACGGCGCCAGTATATATTCCAAATTTCCCCACCACCGAAAGCACAAGCATACTGAGTGCAGCAACAATTGCTGCTGCTGTACCAAATGCAAATGAATTGAGTTTTTCTTTCATAATACACCTCCTGACAAATTGTCCATAGTAGCTCTCGCTAGCTATTGTATCTTCACCATCTTCAACCTCAAGGCATTCCCTACTACAGATACCGAACTGAGGCTCATGGCAGCAGCTGCAATAATCGGGCTCAGCAGAATTCCGAAGAACGGATACAACACTCCGGCCGCGATCGGTACCCCGAGACAATTGTAGATAAATGCGAAAAACAGATTCTGCTTGATGTTCGCCATGGTTGCCCTGGAAAGCTTCGTTGCCCGAACAATACCAGTCAGGTCCCCTTTCACTAAAGTTACTCCAGCGCTTTCCATGGCAACATCTGTCCCAGTACCCATGGCAATACCCACATGAGCCTGGGCAAGAGCGGGGGCATCATTGATGCCGTCACCGGCCATGGCGACCATTTTTCCTTCATCTTGTAAACGTTTTACCTCTGCTGCCTTCTCATCTGGCAGCACTTCGGCAAGAACTGCGTCGATATTGAGCTTTGCTGCCACTGCTTCGGCAGTAGCCCTGTTGTCGCCGGTAAGCATGACCACCTGGAGACCTTGATCATGCAATTGTTTTATGGCATCAGGTGTAGAATCTTTTATGGGGTCTGATACAGCGAGGATACCAGCAAGATGTCCGTCAATTGCTACGAACATGACCGTCTGTCCTTCTTTGCTCATTGCCTCCACCTTCTCTTCAATCTTGGTGATATTAACACCTGCATCACTCATGAGTTTCGTGTTACCGAGCAGCACCTTGGCGTTTTCAACAACACCCGAAACACCTTTTCCCGTTATCGAGTCAAAATCTGCGATCTCCGCTAGCTGAATATCACGCTCAAGGGCTCCGGATACTATGGCTGCAGCCAGGGGATGCTCACTTGATTTTTCAAGGGTTGCAGCAAAACGAAGAAGTTTATCTTCTGACATGTCCCCGGCAGCAATAACACTAGTCAGCTTAGGTTTTCCCAGCGTAAGAGTACCGGTTTTATCCACCACAATGGTGTCGATTTTACGCATGGTTTCTATTGCTTCGGCGTTTTTAAAGAGAACGCCCATGGTTGCACCCTTGCCAGTGGCAACCATGATCGACATGGGCGTGGCGAGTCCCAGGGCGCAGGGGCAAGCAATGATCAGTACTGAAACCGCAACTATTAACGCATATGCCAGTTGTGGTGCAGGCCCGACTAGATACCAGATAATAAAGGCAAGAAGGGCGACACCAATTACTGCCGGTACAAAATATCCGGCCACCTGGTCCGCCAGCTTCTGGATAGGTGCACGGCTACGCTGGGCATCAGCCACCATCTTGACTATTTGGGCAAGAACCGTATCGTTGCCGACTTTTTCAGCCAAAATGGTAAGTGCTCCCGTGGTATTGACCGTGGCGCCGATAACTTTTTCGTCCTTATATTTCTTCACAGGCAGCGGTTCACCTGAAATCATGGATTCATCAACTGAGCTTGAACCGTCAGTGACAGTACCGTCCACAGGGACTTTTTCGCCTGGTCGTATACGTAAAATATCGCCAACCTGGACGTCTTCCAACGGAATGTCTGTTTCGCTACCATCTTCATTGATCTTTCTGGCTGTTTTGGGAGCTAGCCCTAGCAGGGCTTTTATTGCGGTACCGGTCTGGCTGCGTGCTTTCAGTTCCATGACCTGACCAAGCAGGATGAGAGTGACGATAACCGCTGCTGCTTCAAAATAAACACCTACGGAACCATCCTGTCCCCGCATTGCCGCCGGAAAGATTCCCGGGAAAAGCACAGCTATCAAACTGTATATATAAGCTACCGAAACACCAAGCCCAATTAGGGTAAACATGTTCAGGTTTTTGTTGACCAATGATTGCACTGCTCGGACATAAAAAACCCAACCAGCCCATAGAACAACTGGTGTTGCCAGGATCAATTCCAACCAGCCAAGTGTTCTGGCTGAGGCAAGTTCTTCAATGAAATGACCACCTGGCAGCATCTCCCGCATAGCGATAATAACAAGTGGCACAATAAGAATGGCACTGAATAAAAATCGCTTGAGCATAAAGTTATACTCAGAATTTTCTTCGTCATCATCTAATGAAGCTGTGACCGGCTCAAGCGCCATACCGCACTTAGGGCATGAACCCGGTGCCTCTTGAACTATTTCAGGATGCATTGGACAAGTATATTGTTTGCCTGGAATTGGTTCTACTTCTTCTGCTCCCGGATTTTCAGGTCCGACAGATATATACTCATCTGGATTCTTCTTGAATTTTGCCAAGCAGTTGGCACTGCAGAAAAAATAGGTCTGGCCTTCATCTTCGTACGGGGTAAAGTCATGTTCATCTTCAGTGGACATACCACAAACCGGGTCGATAAATAATTTTCCTTGGTTGGGATGATGATCATGGCTATTTGGGTTTAGGGTTTCTTTCATTCTGTTCACCTCTTGTTATCTTTACTAGTACCTTTAGCGGTAGCAAATGAATCAGGGGATGGCATACTTGTTTGGATTGAGATTAAAAATCTTTTTACACTGTTCTGAGCAGAAGGGGTACGTTCTGCTCAGATGACTACTTTCTGTTGTGTTATTTGTAACTTTCATTCCGCAGACCGGATCAATCTTTAGCCGTTCCCCAGACGAATCCGATTCCATTTTCCGGTGTGCATGTCCGGTATTATTTGTGTCGCCGGAATCTCCATGATCGTCATGGCCAATGGTACCAGGTTAAGAAACAGTGGCCGTTCAATAAACGATCTATAACGAACGTTTGCGCCACAAAAAGAAAACAGCAGGAATTACCAATAAGGCAAGAACAACAGAACTAACCATCCCGCCCACCATTGGAGCAGCAATTCGGCTCATGACTTCAGAGCCGGTGCCGGTGCCTAATAGTATAGGAAGCAGTCCAGCGATAATCGCCGCAGCTGTCATCATGATCGGGCGCACGCGCATGCCGGCGCCATGCAGAACGGCCAGGGATAATTCTTTAGTGCCTGGTGAAATTCCTTCACTCTTTGTATCGGCGAGCATCTTTTGATAGGCCTGATTAAGATATACGAGCATGATAACACCTATTTCAACGGTAACTCCGGCAAGGGCAATGAAGCCGACCCCAACCGCGACGCTGAAATTATACCCCTCAATGTACATCAACCAGATACTGCCGACCATTGCCAGAGGCAGGGTCCCCATAATAATGGAAACTTCCACGAAATTACGGAAATTCATATACAGTAAAATGATTATGATGGTCAGCGTTAGAGGAACCACATAGGTCAGTTTCGCTTTTGCCCTCATCATGTACTCATACTGACCTGACCAGTTTAGAGAGTACCCCGCCGGAAGTTTTATTTCTTCAGCAACAATTTTCTGGGCTGCAACCACGTAACTGCCAATATCAACGCCTTCAATGTCTATAAAAGACCAACCATTCAAGCGTGCGTTTTCACTCTTTATCGCAGGTGGTCCGTCTTCAACATAGATGTTGGCAACGTCGGCCAGGGCAATGCGTTGTCCGGCCATGGTAACAATTGGTAGCAAGGCAAGCTGTTCTGGTGAGTTGCGGTAGTCCTGGGGGTATCGGAGGTTAACCGGGTATCTCTCCAAACCTTCGATTGTCTGGGTAACGTTCATCCCGCCTATCGCCGAGGCGACCACCTGCTGGACATCCTCGATGTTCAGGCCGTACCTAGCGGCTTTTTCCCGTTGAATATCCACCTTGATATAGCGACCACCTGCAACCCTTTCCGAGTACACTGAAGCGGTGCCCGGAAAGTCTTTCAAAATAGTCTCGATTTGCTGGCCAATGCCCTGGATTACCTTTAAATCAGGTCCGGCGACCTTTATACCGACAGGGGTTTTTATACCGGTGGCCAGCATATCAATTCGTGTTTTGATAGGCATTACCCAGGCATTGGTGAGGCCAGGAACTTTAACCAGGTTGTTGAGCTCTTTTTTCAGGATGTCGGTGGTCACACCTTCACGCCACTGATCCCGTGGTTTGAGTTGAATAAAGGTCTCAATCATGGTGAGCGGGGCGGGATCGGTTGCCGTTTCTGCTCTCCCCACCTTCCCAAAGACAGTCAACACTTCAGGGACGGTTCGTATTAGTTTGTCAGTTTGTTGTAATACCTCCCTTGCCTTTCCTATGGATATGCCTGGATAGGTGGTTGGCATATACATCAGGTCACCCTCATCCAGTGGTGGTATAAATTCACTGCCGATCCTTTCGAGTGGCCAAATACCTACAGCGAGAACGAGCAGGGCGCCGATCAGGGTCATTTTGGGGAACCTCAATACCCCTTTCAGCGCAGGCATGTAGATAGCGGTTAGCAGGCGATTAAGGGGGTTTTTATGCTCCGGTAGAACCTTTCCCCTTATAAAGTATCCCATCAAAACCGGTATCAGGGTGATAGAGAGTGCTGCTGAAGCTGCCATTGCGTAGGTTTTGGTGAAAGCCAGAGGGGAAAACATTCGTCCTTCTTGGGCTTCCAGAGTGAAGACTGGAACAAAGCTGACCGTAATAATCAGTAGACTGAAAAATAAAGCAGGGCCTACTTCGCTGGCGGACTCTGTAACGATTTGCCAGCGATTCTCATTGGTGAGCGGAGTCTTCTCCATATGTTTGTGCATATTTTCTATCATGACTATTGCACCATCAATCATTGCACCAATAGCGATAGCGATTCCACCCAGCGACATGATGTTGGCATTGAGGCCTGCCAATGCATGACAATAAAAGCGGTTAAAATTCCTACAGGCAAGCTGATAATCGCCACTAGGGAAGAACGGACATGGAAGAGAAAGACAACACAGACTAAAGCAACAACAGCAAATTCTTCCAGCAGCTTGTGCCAGAGATTAGTGACTGCCCGTTCAATCAAGGCACTCCGGTCATAGACCGGTATGATTTCAACCCCTTCAGGAAGACCGGATTTGAGTTCCTCAAGTTTTGCCTTAACACCATCAATAGTTGTTTGGGCGTTCTCGCCAAAACGCATGATGATAATACCACCCACGGTTTCGCCTTCACCGTTCAAGTCCACGACGCCTCGCCGCATCTGTGGACCAGTGCCTATTTCAGCAACATCCTTTAACAGCAATGGAATCCCGTTTTCTGTGACCCCGAGCGGTATATTGCCCAAATTTTTTACACTCTGCAAATAGCCGGTGGCTCTTACCATGTACTCAGCTTCGGCCATCTCCACAACCGAAGCGCCAATTTCCTGGTTGCCAGCCTTAATTGCCATCATTATTTTCGACAGCGGGATGCCAAAAGCCCTGAGCTTTTCAGGGTTAACCTTCACCTGATATTGTTTGACCATACCACCCACTGCCGCAACTTCTGAGACACCGGGAACCGTTTGCAGTTCGTATTTTAAAAACCAATCCTGCAGCGATCGCAGTTGGCTGATATCATGTTTGCCGGTTTTGTCCACCAGGGCGTAAAGATAGACCCAACCGACTCCGGTGGCATCTGGGCCCAACTGTGGTCTGGCATTGACTGGCAGGGAGGGTGCGACCTGGCTGAGATACTCCAGTACCCGGCTTCTTGCCCAATACAGGTCTGTCTTTTCGTCAAAAATAACATAGACAAAGGAATCACCAAAAAACGAGTAACCTCGCACCGTGACGGCTCCTGGGACTGAAAGCATTGCGGTTGTCAGGGGATAGGTCACCTGGTCTTCAACCACCTGGGGTGCCTGCCCGGGGTAAGATGTTTTTATGATAACCTGCACGTCTGATAGATCAGGTAAGGCATCAACAGGTGTATTTTTTAATGAATAGAGGCCAATGCCTACCAACATTAAGGTAGCCAGTATAACAAAAAAACGATTACCAACCGACCATCGTATAATAGATGCAATCATTGTCTATGCCCCTTATTGTTTATGGTCGTCATTTTTTTTGTCTAGGCTGGCGGCATCGAGATTCATGTCATCCATATTCAAGTCATCAAGGTTTTTATTTTCGTCAGCGGCGCCGGGCAGGTGGACGTTGGTAATCTGGTACTTGTCTTCTCCTGATTTTGTGATTTCCAGGTGAAGTTTCATACCAGCTTTGAGCGAGGCAAAATCAACTTCCTTTGCCACCGTGAAGTCCATGGTCATTGCCGGCCAGTCCCAAGCGATTATTTCTTTGTGCGAGGCATTAATCATCCGGTGATCAGCCATCAAACTATTGATGGTCGCCTCGGTCCAGACGCTCGCTGGAAGGACCTTCTCACTATGATTCATACGTTTAAAATCAGAGGTTTTGCTTGATTCCGAATCGATTAAGAACTGTGCGGAGGTAACCACTTTTTCGCCTTCTGAGAGTCCGGAGAGTATTTCAGCCGACTGATCATCGAAACGTCCGACTTTGACATTGACAGACTTGAAACGACCATCACCGAGAACCAGAACCACTCTGTTGGAATGTCCGGACCGAATAACAGCTTCTCTTGGCACAAGCAGAGTCTTTTTCGAGCTATCCAGGTGAATGACAACCTGGGCGAACATGGCAGGTTTGAGCATCCCATTGTCGTTATCAAACCTGAGACGGACTTTCAAGGTTCGAGTTTTGGCATTGAGTGTAGGGTATACATAATCAACAACTCCAAGCCATTCTTTGCCGGGGAGGTAACCAAGGGTCATGGTCACTGGGAGTCCAACAACAACTCCAGAGACCTGACGCTCAAAAACCTCGGCTTCCACCCACATCTGCTCAAGGGAAGCAATCGACATTATTGTAGTACCAGGTTGAACGAAAAATCCCTGACGAATATTTAAGTTATCGACGACGCCGTTCTGTGGTGCGTAAAAAGTAATGCCTTGCTTTACCTCTCTGCTCTTTTTGAGCTGCCTGATTGCCCCGGTTGGAACACGCAAGGAGGCTAAACGCTCTTCTGAGGCTCTGATCAGTCGAGGTTTATCCCGCTCAAGGGCCATCACCAGTTCCTCTTGGGCATTGACTAATTCTGGAGAATAGATGCTATAGAGTGGTTCCCCTTTTTTGACCGGATCGCCTGAGGCCTTGACATAGAGGTTTTCTATCCAGCCACTGACTCTGGGGTGAATATGTACGAGCTGGTCTTCATCGTACTTAACATAGCCAACAGTTTGAATTGCAGAGTGCAGAGAACCTAGTTGTACCGGAGCGGTTCTCACTCCCAGATTGTTCACCACATCGGGGGAAATTTTAACTGCTCCTGGGCCAGCATCTGAGCCACTGCCGTCATCTGCATAAAAAGGTATGAGATCCATACCCATTGGTGATTTGCCTGGTTTATCTCTTTTGTAGTTGGGGTCCATCGGGGCAACCCAGTACAGAGGCTTTTTTTTCACTGTTGGTGGAGCACTCTCCGTTCCTGCTTTTTGCGGTTCGAAGTAGCCACTCAATAGGGGATATTTAGCAAAGGTGATGAAGGAGCCAATTGCAGCGCCAACAATAATCAATGCCAGTATAGTTAAAAATCTCTTCATTTCTTATCTCCGAAAGTGCTATTGAGGTGTAATGATATCGTCGGCGTTGTCCGCAAAATAATAATTCAGCTCTATTATGAATTTTTGTCTTTCCACATCTATGCCCAGTGCATCAATTTTTGCATTTAATTCAGCAATTCTTGCGCGAACGACTTCGGCAAAGTCGCCGTCATCATTGGTATACGCCGTAAGGGAAGCTTCAGCCTGTTCGCTCATTTGTGGCAATAACTGATCATGATAGAGCTTTTGGCGTTCGTTGAGTTTTATGAATTGTGCCCTGGTATTTTCGAAGTCAGCTATCATTTTACGAAGCATGGTCCATTTTTTCGTCCTAACTGCCTGAGCCTGAGACACAGAGGCCTGAACTTCCTTGTCCTGGCGGTTGCCCGTAAAAAAAGGCAGGTCAAAATTAAAAACTAAAGAGACAAAATCGGCCCGGTCTTGTCCGTTCGGGGCTTCTGCCCGATAGCCATAACTCGCATTGACTCCCCAGGCCGGTTTGTAACTTTCCCGGGCGAGGTCCACACCAATTTTACTGGCCTCAATTTCCCTATCAATGGCAAGTAGTGATGGGTGTTTGGAAAAATATTCATAAAGCTGCTGGTGATCTGCCTCTTTGTTGGCTAAATAGAGAGATTCCTGTAACATCCTGGTGTTGGGGAGAGTCTTGTCCAGTTCCAGCTTTGCCCAAGGACGCGCTGCCACGGGAGTTGAGGTGTCGCTATATTCTTCACGAAAGTATGCACTCATCCACTCAGAAAGCTTCTCCATAAACATCTCTTGTTTTTGTTTGAGCATGGTAAGGCGATCATCGAGACGCGTCAGTTCCAGTTGAGCACGAACAATATCCTGTTGTCTGGTTCTTCCTAAAGCTGATGAATACATGGCCTCTGCAACATCGGCCAACTGTTCAAACAAGGGTCGATCATTTTCAATTAGGGCTATACTTTCCTGTGCGTTATAGGCGTTCAGCCAGAGCTCACTGACAGTAACGACAATTTTTGCTTTACGGTCAAGGCGCTGAAAAGGAAACTGGCTGCCAACTGTTTCAAGTTGTTTCCTCTTAATAGCCAGGCTGTCTCCTCGGGGGAACATTTGTGTTACCCCTATCTTGGCTTGGGTCATCGGCTCCTGGTCAAAATCGAAGGTGTCGGTTGGTACGTTTACAAGCCCTACAGAGACGGTTGGGTCGGGAAGTGTTCCCGCTGCTACGCTCATTGATTCGATGGCATCTTGAGAGTGGCGATTACCAATAAGCCAGGGATCATTAAGTTGTGCCGCTTGCGCAGCCTCTAAAAGAGTGATTGTTTTTTCTTCGGCCTGACTTGTCCCGATAAAAGCTAATGAAAGCCCGATGATGCAGAGGAGGAAGAAAACAAATCGAACCGAGAAAACAGCTGTAAGTCGTCTGAATATGCGTACCACGGGAATCTCCTGTTTGAATGAAACGACCTGGGGCAAAAAGTCTCTGCAGCGAAGTGTTATGGTAAAGTGTTAGGTAGCCGGTCATCAGCCATGATAGCCATGACCGGTTCTTTGGCCAGGGATATTTACATAGCCATGTGCGGATACCAGAACTTAACCGTCTGCTTCTCAGTGCCATCCGAGAAAAGACAGATGACTCCCCAGTCTCCTGGTTCATCAATGGTAAAATTGGCAGCAAAAATACCTCCGCCAAAATCCTTGAGGTCAGCTATCTGTTCTTTTTTGCTCGGAGAGACAAGTTTCAACTTGCCGACTACCTTGGTTATTTTTTCATCATTGCTCATAAATGTTGCCATGACATGATGGGTTTTGCCGTCTGGATCTGTCATCTGCATGCTGGCCAGATCCATTATTTTAAACTCTACGTGAATATCCCCGGCCATAGCAGCATGAGTAAAACTGCCATCCTTGGCACTGTCACCGTGGTCCATTCCTTCCATTTTTTCCATGGCCATGGAACTACCAGCAAAAATGAGGCTGACAACAGCAAAGAATAAAAAAAATCTTTTCATCGGATTCTCCTTTTTGGTGCTTCTGTTTTGGTGAGGAAATGATTGCTAGAACTACATAACCTCGTTCATTAAATCGTTTTTATAAATGTAAACCGTATTTATTTAATCCTCAATGCTATCTCAAAATTAATTATAATAATCATAATTAAAAATAATCATGTACAAGAATGATTTATGAGACGGATAGTTCATCGTACGCCATCTCAAATGCAACAGTTATGCCAAGAGCTTATCATATTTCGGTTTTATGTTGGTTTAATCAGAAAATAATTTGTTCAAGATACGTAAACCAACTTTGGCCCTGTTTTCCTGGGTTAATTAAAAGAATAACACTAGCCAAATAGAGCCAAGTGAAAGGATTAGTCTTGTTTGGTTGATGTGGCAGTAAGACCGTTGGTCACCTATGGTGTCCAATTATTTGACACTTGCTTGAGATAGCCGTATGATTATTGTACAAAACTTTTTGCGCATTTGGCTGCTACCTGGAACCTGCTAATGTTCTGTGAAAATGATATTTTCGTTAAACAGGGAGTTTCTTTAAAATAGTGGAAGAAATTCAATATGGAGATATTGAGCCGTAGCGATCAATCGTTGTTTTGGCAGGGAAATTGCTACTCTGCATTTGGTTAAACTCAGCTCAAGGAGAAATTCGATGCAGGATAACCTGATTCTTAACGCCCAAAAGACCTTCTCTATTTCTAAGCCAGCTTTAATTCTTCTCATTATAAGTGCCTTGCTTACTGCTATTCTTGCCGTCGCGACCGTTAAGAATTCCAACCGGAGTCAAAAATTAATGGAGTTGTCTTTTTTAAGGCAGGGAACGACAATGATTCACGCCTTTGAGGCCGGCACCAGAACCTCTATGCTGTTTCGTAATTCTACCGGACACAATCCCCTGGAGGATCTTGCAACGGAAGTTTTAGAAGACAAAGGCATCGCCTTTATCAGGATTGTCGATGAAGATAATGCTGTAATTGTTTTAGAGGGAAATATTCCGCAAGCTATTCTGAAACAATACGCGTCTTTAAAAATGTTGGGAGAGGGGCCCGTATATTCAATAAGCTGGCCAGACAATATTTTTGAGATATCCAAACAGTTTAATCCTGTTGCAGCATCGCTCCATGGTATGTCAATGATGGAAAAGCGTTGGGAACAATGGAATCTTGCTTTTAAACCGAAAGGACAGATGTCTATCTCTGTTGGTTTCTACACCAACGAGTATCAGGAGACCAGACAGCAGGATTTATATCATACCATCTTTATGCTGGTGATGCTTCTTCTGCTCTTTTTTGCCGGCGTGTACTTCCTATTCCTCTATCAAAGAATGCGTGTCACCCATGCAACGCTGCTTAACACCCAACTCTATGCCAATAATGTTCTGGAGAGTATTCCTGACTCACTTATAACCCTGGATCAGCAGGGGCATGTAGTATCATGCAATAGAAACGCTGAAACGCTGCTCAACAGTCGTTCCCTTGACATCATCGGCAAGAACATTTTGGAGATCTTTCCGGCATGTCCCCCAGAAACACTCACCGCCCAAAACGAGGTAATCGAAATGGATACCGAACTTCCGGTGGCAAATAGTAAGGCCGTGCCAATTAAGATGGGAAGTGCCCAACTCAAGGACCATCAAGGTAAAAAGATTGGCCGAGTTCTTGTTATGAGAGATGTGGGTGAAATACGTTTGATGGAACAACAATTAGAACAATCGAGGAGGCTGGCTGCTCTTGGCGCTATGGCTGCCGGTATTGCTCATGAGGTGCGCAACCCTCTCGGTACCTTGCGAGGTCTGGCTCATTTCTTTGGTTCTGAAGATGGGGCGTCGGATGCTTGCAAAGAGTATTCAAAGTTTATGATAAGTGAGGTCGATAGATTGAACCAGCTCGTTACCGACCTGCTTCAGTTCGGTGCTCCCCGCGAAATCCATTTCGATAAGGTCGATGTCGCAGTTATGGTCGGAAAAATAGTCACGCTCCTGGAAAAAGACCTTGCCGTTAAAAAAATCAGCTTTGTTCAGAAGTATGAGGACAACACCGAGCTTTACGGTGACACGGACCTCCTGCTTCAGACCCTTCTGAATCTGCTTAAAAACAGTATTCAGGCGACACCTCCCGGTGGTACAATCTCTCTGGACATTGGATGTGCTGGGGATTCGTGTCGAATTGTGGTCTCCGATACAGGCACAGGAATGTCGAAAGAAACTGAAAGTAAAATATTTGACCCCTTTTTCACAACAAAAAAAAGTGGTAATGGATTGGGGCTTGCTGTTAGTCATCGAATTGTGGAACGCCATAACGGCTTTTTTGAGATAAATTCTATGGTTAACGTGGGCACAACCATCACCATGGTGCTTCCCAAAAAGGAGAGAAAAAATGACTGCTTCAAAAGCCAAAAGACATCAACTACTGTTAGTCGATGATGATCTCGGGCACAGAACGATGCTCAGACTGAACCTGGAAAATCTTGGCTATAGTATAACTGAGGCCTGTGATGGCGATGAAGTGTTATCTGCTTTGCAAAAGAATCTCTTTGACCTGATTCTCCTTGATCTGAAGATGGCTCGGATGGGCGGTATTGAGACCCTCGAACTGCTGGGAGAGGCGGATATCCACATTCCCACTATAGTGATAACCGCCTTTTCTTCCATAGAAAGTGTCGTAACCGCTATGAAAAAAGGGGCATATGATTATATCACCAAACCTATAGATATTGATAACTTGGCCCGAATCTTGACAAGAGCACTTGACCATTTAGCTCTCAAGACGGAGAACGCCTATTTGAAAGAAAGGTTGGCAGAGGACTTTTCCTTTGGCAAAATTATCGGTTCGAGTGGGGCTATGCGCGAACTTTTCTCAACGCTCAAGCTGGTGGCAGATAGTGATGCCACTGTTCTTATTCAGGGTGAATCGGGCACAGGTAAGGAGCTTGTGGCAAATGCTCTACATGAAAACGGATCTCGAAAGAAGGGTCCTTTTATTAAAGTGAACTGTTCGGCCCTGCACGAAAATCTGCTTGAAAGCGAACTCTTTGGCCATGAGGCCGGTGCCTTCACTGGAGCGAGTGCCAGAAGAAAAGGAAGATTTGAATTGGCCCACAGGGGCACGCTTTTCTTAGATGAGATTGGTGATATGAGCCTGCCAACCCAGGCGAAAATTCTTAGGGTACTGCAGGAAGGAGAATTTGAAAGAGTTGGTGGCAATGAGACAATCAGCGTAGATGTTCGTTTGCTGGCGGCAACACATAAAGACCTGCTGGAAATGATTGAAAATGAAACCTTCCGGCAGGATCTCTATTATAGATTGGCTGTGGTGCCGATTGACCTCCCGCCATTAAGAGAGCGGCAAGCTGATATTCCGGACCTGGCAAACCATTTTCTGGAGAAAATGAACAAAAAAAGCAATAAAACCATTACAGGCTTTCATCCAGAAACACTGAATATCTTCATGCGTTATAGCTGGGTCGGCAATATAAGAGAGCTGGAAAATACTGTTGAACGAGCTGTAATACTCTGTCTGGGCGATCAAATTACCCCACGAGAACTCCCTCCACGCTTCCTGCCAGAGAACGATACCTTAAAGTCAAACGACTTTGCTTCTCAAGGTTGGACATTGCGGGATATGGAGCGAGAGATGATACGAGCAACTCTCAACGATACAAACAACAATAAGAGCCAGGCTGCGAAAAATCTCGGCATTGCTCGCCAAACTCTTATTAATAAAATTAAAGAATACAATCTCGAAGGTTGATCCCGCCAGTAGAAATGCCTTTCGGACTCTTTCTTGAGGAGCCTCTCACTTTAGGTGGTTGAGTTAATTGTGCTCATGTTCATGAGTAGATTCCTTTTCAGTTGATGGTTCTTTGAGAGCCTGAATATAGTTGACTAAGTACCATACTTCGATTTCTTCGAGTTCCTCATCCCATGCAGGCATTTCCCCACGACCATTTTTTATTTTCCAGGCAAAATCACCATCAGGATGCTCCCCGGCCATTGCTTTTAAATCGGTGGGTTTAACTGACAGTCCTGAAGCGTCAGGTCCATTCCCCCGTGCCAGCTCTCCATGACACCGGGAACATAAATCTGCAAATAGTTTTGCCCCTTCTGATATTGAATTGCTATCTGGCGGTACAGGATTTACTTGCTTAGCAGCTTCATGGGGCGCTGCCCAATGTCCCCCGTCCATATGGTGACCACCCTCGTGAGAACCACTAGCACAGGCCATGCTCACTACACCCAGCAAGGCTGTGGCAAGCAGAAGTACATTTTTCATTATCGTCTCCTTATTAGAGATATTTTTTTTACACCAACGGTAAACAACCACCTCATCGTACACGCTTTTTTTAAATAACACAGAAACGTGATTTCTTCCATTGTAGGTATTGTGGTTCCTGCAGGAGAGTCAGCACAGCAGTAGGTCGTTATTGTTTGTATATTTTCTGAACATTGTCAAAGATCCTTTTTTTTGTAAACGCTAATAAGCGTAGGAATAAGTAGAAAGGCCATCGTGGAATTGTATGGTAAGTTATACCTGACGCTTCCTGGAGTTTTTTCGACCATAAGTATTTTTCATGAATACCCCTCGAATAGCTGAACACAAATCTTATAGTGGCAAATATTGAAACAGAGATCCACTTAATCAACCTCATTCTCTGTAATAAAAATAGACAACATTCTGTACGACCCAAAATCCTTTTAACAACAATCCTACATTCAATGATTTGTAAACATTAGATAATATTCAATCACTCAAAGTATGGAACAGTCTTTGCAAATAAAAAGGAAAGCTAATTAGCAGCTTAAAAAATGGTACGAAACAGAAAGTACTACAGTGATTAAGAAAAAAAATTGGTTAATCTTAATGAATATTGAGAAGGTTTTTTCAGTAAACATTTTTTGCTAGGATGAATAGCCGTAAAGATTACCCTCGAACACAATTGATATTGTTATGAGAGATCCCTTTTGAGTGATTTCGATAACGGTTGTTCCAGCCGATGGTGTAGGTAGAAAAAGAATTGTGAAAGTTACCTTACTTTATGGCTTTTAATAATTCGCAGACCTCAACGGGTTAATTTTGCCTTGATATGGTCTCAATATAACCAACCTGAGAAAAGGAGGTATCACTATGATACGCGTTTTTAAAATGTTCGTATTTCCTATGTTAATGGTTGTTCTGTTTAGTTTTCCGGCATTTTCTGAACAACAGCAGGAATTCACGGGTAAAATAGTAGGAGTAAACTGCATTCTACAAGATTTAGACTGCAATAGTGATATGTATGAGTTCTATCACATACAGTTCGAGCCAGACTTCGTGTTGTTGATTGAAAAAGGTAAGCATTACATGCTACCGAACGTGCCACGAGATGTGAAGGTAAGAATTGCAGGTGAAACTGTTACTGTTACCGGGAACAATAGCAAACTGGGACTCGGCATAAATGTCGAAAGTCTTAAACTAAATGGGAAGGTTGTATGGTCGAAAGAACTGCAACGCCAGAAACTGTATGAAGAATCTCAGAAATACGGTGGGAACTAAAGCACTGTGCTGAGAGTCAGGGCACAGGCTTATCATTCAAAACCTGTACCCTGATATTAGATGCAAATCCGCAAGCGGGTGCTCACAGTGCAGAGTTAATCAGGAATCTAAAAAGACTTAAAGAAGACAGCTCTGCTCTCCATAATAGTTGCCAAAAAGATTACCCTTCTTTCAAGGAAAATTCTTGTGTCAGACTTCAATTGTTGGCGGGCATTGGCCGTCAATTTTTATCTTTTCATGGCGACATTAGGGTGCTGCCCAGATTCGTGCGGAAATGCACGCTAAGGGTAAAGCTAACTTCTCAATGGCAAGGTTAATAGATCAAACAAGGCATATGTCTGACAGGTATTACCACCTCACCTTCTGATAAAGTAGATAATGACATAAAGTCATCAAACCTATCTTACGAAGAACTGCCATGGGGGCTGATCAGAGCATCAAGTTAATAGGACTGGATGTACACAAAAACAAATTCTTACTAGCTATTACCAGCAATGGTGCTGACGGTACGTGAATTAGTGAATGGCGTTTTCAAACTCTACACTTCCTTACCTGGATTGATTTTACCTATAGGAGATACCTTCAATATTGAAGGTGTAAAGAATTTTAGACCTTCAATTTAAAAAGGTTGTAATGCATGGATATTCAATACGCCGCTCGAAGTAAAGTCGGTTTGAAACGAGTCAACAATGAAGATTGCTACATTATTGAGCAGGGTGAAAGAAAAATTTTGGCCACTGGTGACAACCCAATACTCTTTGCTGTGGCAGACGGAATGGGTGGACATCCTTGTGGTGAAGTTGCCAGCATGATTGCTTGCCAGGCTCTGTCAGGTTTTTTTGATACTCAGGGGAGCCGCTCTGTGAAGGGACTTCAAAGTGTTTTAGAGAAGAGGTTCTTTTACATTGATAAGCAACTCAGGTTGGACATGATAAAAAATCCGGTCTGTTTGCATATGGGAACGACACTCTCGGTGATGATCATATTTGGTGAAAAAATTGTAATAGCCCATGTTGGTGACACCCGGATTTATTGTCTGCGAGATAGGAAGCTTAAATTATTGACAACCGATCACACCTTTGTCCAAGAGATGATGGACAAGGGCGCATTGACAGATGAACAGGCCGCGACTGCCCCGCATCGAAATGTACTTACACAAGTGATTGGTACAGATGAACCTATAGAATTCGTTTTCACTCAAAATGTGGATATTATGACCGGCGATCGATTTCTATTATCTTCCGATGGTCTGCACGGTTCGGTCTCGTTTGAAGATATTGAGTTGATGATGGAGAGAGGGGATGATCCAGAAGAAACCACGAGAAGATTGTTGTCACTAGCAGTCGCCAATGGCGGACAAGACGACATAACATTAATTGTTGTCAATACGACTTAAAATTTTGCTTACATTTCCCTTTATAGGCTCTCTGCTTTTTAAGCGAGAGGAAAGACATTATGAATGAGATAACAACACATATGCTTCTAGCACCTGGAACTATTCTGGGTGGGATTTATCAAATCATTCGTCTGATTGGAAAAGGTGGGATGGGCAGTGTCTATATGGCATACGATCTATCGTTGGATCTCAAGGTCGCTATCAAAGTTATCTCTCCAGGGGGTGGGGAAAGTATGGATGCTGCTGAGTCCGAAGTAGCGCTTAAACGTTTTCAAGCAGAAGCCCGAATTGTTGCTCAGATCGATCATCCAAACGTTATTCGCATCTATGGCTTTAAGCAGGACACCATTGAATATAAGGGGCAGAGCTACACGGTCGATTACCTCGTAATGGAACTTATGGCCGAGCGGACTCTTCGTGACACCATGGATGAGAGCGGTTTCGAAATGGAAAAGGAAGTTATATCGTGGATCACAAAATTTATGATCCCAGTTCTGGAAGGATTGGAAGAGGTCCACAAACGTGGCATCGTACACAGGGATATCAAACCAGAAAACATTTTCATGAAGGAAAAAACTGCTAAATTAGCGGACTTTGGTCTTTCCATGGGGTTTGGTTTTCCATCAGTCACAGGGTCAATGATTGAGATATTCGGAACCCTGGCCTATATGGCACCAGAACAGTATAACAATTTCAGTTTGGCGCGTGAGACTGCCGATATTTTTGCCATTGGCCGGATTCTTTTTGAAGCCGTTGAAGGAAAAATCACAGAAAAGATAACCCCATTTAAACAAGTGCAATTAACCAATACTGCATCTTCGGAATATTACAAATCTCTCAACTCTGTCATTATGGCAGCAACCGACGAAAATCCAATGGAACGTATTGGTTCCGTTCGTGAATTGAGAGAGCGACTCATAGACATTGGTGAATGTCCTCACAATGTTCCCCCAGCACAAAAAGAAGGTAATGGACCTCAATGGAAAGCTCAAGTTCAAAAAGTGCTTTTGATAACTGCGGTTCTTGGGCTCAGTGTATTTACATACAAATTGTACGTCGACTCGAAAGCCATTGTTGTGCCCGAGCCTCAACAAAATATAGAGATACAGCAAAGTGTTAAAAATCAGCCAGATTATGGTGAATTGCCTCAAGGCTTGGAACAGTTGATCCATGGCGATGGGAATTCAATGTTGCACCTGGTGCCACCAATGGAACTGGAATTGGGGCTTGAAAATCCGTTTGGTGAGAAACTACTATCCCTGGATGCTTTCTATCTTTCAGAAAGCCCAGTAACCAATGAGCAGTTTGTCGGTTTCTTGAATTCCATTATTGATAAACTTATGATTGTTGAGAGTGATGTCCTGGTGGATGACCATATAATTCTTAAATTAAGCGAGAAAATCCGAGGCTACAAACCAATCATCTTTGATGGAAAACGTTTTCTTGTCCAAAATCCGATGCACTCGTCATGTGCAGTGTTAATGGTGACAGGTTACGGGGCTGAAGCATATGCTAGTCATTTCGGATTGCGACTGATTAAAGCGCGAGAATGGTTTGCGCTTATGGTTTCAAACAACAACGAGGAGAAAGATCGTTTACCATTGCCTACTCCGGTCATTAACTATCCCCAGGAAAAATTTGATATACGGGGCATCAATCAGATTGCGGAATGGGGGAAATCAGAAAAAGGCGATTTTTTTATCCTAGGACAGACGGTATCTAGTATGATAAGCAGTGCAGTCATTGAAGAGACGGACCCGTCTAAATATTATACAGACACGGGTTTTCGTGTGGCAAAAGATGCAACCCACGATGAGGTTCAGTAGGGCATCTCCTTCATATTGTCGGATATCTGAATTAGGGGTTCTGGATGCTCCAAGACAGATCTAATTTTTTGATAGTGTTGCAAAGGGAAGTATAATCCTGAATACCATACCTTTTTCACCCTTCCGTTCATAATGTAAAATGCCGCCATGTGCTTCGGCTATTTTCTTTACAATCGATAGCCCGAGACCAGTACCCTCTTTTTTACTGGAGAAAAATGGGTGTAAGATCTCATTAATATTGTTAGCAGAAATTCCTTCACCATAATCTTCTACTTCAATGGAAATATTTTCTTTATCTAGTTTACTACGAACAATCACCTCTCCACCTACCTGAGATGCTTCCACGGCATTATTGATCAGATTGAGTAAAGCTTGTTGCAAACGATGGTAATCGAAGGAGCAAATCGATAGGCCATTGTGTAATTGCAAACATATCTTAACATCATGTGGCCTGGTTTTTTCCTCAGCAATAATCACTGTTTCTTGAAGGAGCTTATTGATATCATTATCCTGACAATTTAGCTCAAAAGGTTTGGCAAAAATCAACATATCGTTTACCATTAATTCAAGCCGTTCCGTCTGTTGTAAGGCCATATCCAGCTTTTTGCTGGTCCTATCTTGATCCGGTATTTTTCTACGGATTTGTCTAACCAAACCTCCAATTGCAATGAGTGGCGTTCTCATATCGTGAGCGACATATGCAACAGCCTGCCCGATAACAGTCAGCCCTTCCTCTCTCCTTCTCTTATTTTGGTGTATAATCTCTCGTTCTTTTAGCCAACCGACCAGAATTCCTATGACATTGAACAGAACAATTTCCAACATATTTCCCAGATCGTGATCAAGTTGACCGCTTGAATTTACAACAACAACTGGCAGATATAAGGCTGTTATTACAAGAGATATAACCAGTCCACCGCGCAGGCCAAACCAAAAACCAGTGAGGATAATTGGTAGAAAATAAAGCTCACGATAAATTACATGAGAAACTGTATCTTCTTGATTGGTCTTGTAGTGGAGCATGGTCACAAGAACAATAGTGGAAAAAACAAAAAAGACCTTGCAGGCTGTTTTCACATTGACTTGCATCATTTTCTCCAAAGTTCTGCCACAGCATTGTTATTCGGTGTCCTATCCTATCAATTCAAACCCAACTCATTTGAAATAACATCCAACAGGACTGGAGAAAAAGGGCCTCGGCACCCTTTTCCCCGTTGCTTTTTTCGGTACGGGCGATCGGTTGTCAGGGCCTCCCATTTGTGCAAGGTGGTGTCATCAAGGCCGATTTACCAATTTAGTGCATGCTGGCTGACAGCCGCTAACCTCCCTTATCTTTTTTGAGCTCCTAAGTGATTCAGTCAGCACAAAACACCTGCTGCGACAGGAACACCAAAAGGGTTATAGTTAAATGCATTCCCAGAGTGAATCCCTCATATGAAAACAATTTTCCAATTTCTTTTTATTAAGTTTTCAGCATCTCTGTTATAAACAGAGCATGAGTCATGCCAGTTAATGGAGACTTTTGGAGCAAACCCATGACCTCTTGAGTTGAAAGGATAAAACAGCTCAATCTTGCGAAAGCAATTTAGTGAGAATCACAAGGAGATGTCTAAAAATTAGGCGTCTTTTGAGAATTAATGCGGGGGAAAATGTCTAAGAACACTACAGCTAATCAAATGAGATGGTATATATGTCAGAATTTTCGTCTTAGAGAACATAAAAAATTTCAAGCTGTATGTTATAAAGAAAGAAATATAGGCTCTACATCAAAGAAAAGGAATTTATGGAAAGATTATTAACAGGACCAGCGAGTCCATTTGAACAGTAGGGTTCGGTTTCGATAATTTTGACAAGGCCATAAACGTGTCTTCATGAATGAATTTCCCCCTGTTACTTCGCTCTCCAACTTTGTTGTAATTTAAAGGTAATAGTCAATAGTATCAGCTGTCTGAGCTAACAAACCTACTGTTTTTTGCCTTCTAGAGAATTTCGCCCACCAATATCCTTTCGTCGTAATACATAAGGTAATCGCCTTGTTGGCATAAGACGAAGTCACGTTCTTTTCGCTTAGTGTTAATGAAGGTATTTTTACAATGATTGTTTCATGTCGGGTCAGGGGGTTGATGTCCAATGCAGCGACTAAGCTTTGATTTTAGAAGTGTCAAATTTTACGACAAATTGCAAATTATGCTCCCTAATAATGTGTAACAAATCTAGACGAATATCTTCTGTAGCTTAATGACATTTTTCACAAAATGTACGCATTCAACTGTAATCATAACCAAAAACTTAACCACATAAAGCATGGCACTGTATTTGCGGAACAATAAGTAAAACAATAGGCATGCAGCATAACCCACTTACACCAAAAAGGAGGTAAGGCAATGATTAAGAAAAAAATGTGGTTAATCGGGGTATCTGTTGTGGCAATCGCTTTTAGTGTAAACGCTTTTGCTATGATGAGTGGCAACAAGGGTTACAGCAACCATTCACAAGGAAATGGTTATAGTGACTCTCATATGAATGATTATGATAAAGGTCTTCACAACAGGGGTAGTTATGGTGTACCTAGGTCTGATTTTGACAATTCTATCAATCAAAACCACTATGATTCCAGAAAGTATGACTACAATAGAGGTTACCAGAGGAATTACCGAGGTCCCAATAAAAACAACAATTTCAGAGGATATCCCAATCACAATATTAACCCCAATAGGGATCGGTATAGGGAGGACTATCGAGATCAGAGGTAGTATCGGAATTAAACCATTGAGCTAATATAGCGAATCTTGTTTTTTCTCTGAAACCATATTTCTAGTAACGAAGGTTACCAGTTTTGATAGTTGTTCTACAATCAACAACTAAAACCAAAGGTAACCCTCTTCTAATTATATATATAATTTTTTGTGTCGATTAGTGCCAGATTATGTTTGCTGTTCACTTTGGGAAGAAGGTCATGGACACGGCAGAAGCGCTTGCCTGGGCCGGCAAACAACACCTTGTGCAAGCACCTGAATATATTTTTTTGGATATGTCGGAAGAAAAAACAAAGCCCAGCGAAATAGTAAAAAGAAAATATAGAGTTTCAAAACAGTTGGAGACTGGTGCAGGATTATTGCTGACTCAGACAAACACCCGCCAGCAGAATCATCACGAGTGCTGACGGTGTTGCATAGAACCCAATCAATGAGACTCAAAGGAGATGAACAATGCCTTCTGTTGATAGTCAACAAACCAGAGATAGGCGGAAGCTGCTGATACTTGTTCTTATGGCCGTCGGAATAAGCGGGCTTCACCTTTTTATGTCCCACAATTTTGAAAGAAGCCATATCTTGGCGAGAGAATTGTACTTTTTGCCGATCATCCTCAGTGCATTCTGGTTTGGCCTGCGTGGGGCAGTTATAACTGCCCTCGGTATAACTGCTTTTTACCTCATGTATTCAGCATTCTACTGGCGCGGATTTTCCGCTGACGACTTGGATCGTTTGCTGGGGATAGCCATGTATAACATCGTTGCAATCACTGTGGGTTTCTTGCAGGAAAGACAGAAGGCCGGGACCAGGGAAAAATTGGAATCAATAAAGGCCCTGGCCGGAACTGTTGCCCATGAGATGAACAGCCCTCTTTTTGTGGCCATTGGCAACCTGGAACTTCTTCAAGATGATTTTGACAAGAACACTGAGCCGTATATGGAGATGAAAAACATTTTAAAAAACCTGAACATGCTGAAAAAGCTGATAAAAAGAATTTCTCAGCTTGAAGAGGTGGTGACCAGGGACTATGACGGTACTTCCAGAATTGTCGATCTCGACAAGTCCTCTCCGCCAGCCGCTTGATGACAATTCTACTTGGCGGGTCCGGCATCGTTATCAGGCCGTACAAGGGGAGGGTTGTACTCGTGCTCACTATATCGTCGGCCGAACTTTGCAAGTAGGACTGCGGCAACGATTCGTGCGTAATACTGCCAACCTTGGCATAATTACTTCTAATGTTAGATAGTTGTAGAGATATTATGAATGGTTCTCATTTAACAATTTATATGATCACAATAACTAAAGGCAAGGCGGGCTCTATTGTAACTGATAATAGTTATCACAAAAAACACAAATTGTGAGAAAAATAATCAGCATAAAACAAGCTTGTTACGCTAACACGATTACTGGGAAATACTTCAAAAATTAGAAAGGAATGATTTTTTTGCAACAGGGCCTAATAAGTCGTCACTCTCTCCTTTTTGCAGATAGGAACCAATATCCCTCGTGCTAATCTTCAAGTTTTTTTTTCAATCGGTCAAATTCTTCTTTTGTAATTTCACCCCTGGCATATCGTTTTTTCAGAATTTCTGTTGGGCTTTCGACTGAGGAGTCTTTCACCTTTCTGTTTTGTTTTATCCGATCGAAAATAAAATAGGCAATCACCCCTATAATAAATATCCAGAATAGCAACATATACATCCCTCCACCATATCCCATCATATGGCCCGAGCCCTGCGGGAATTGATTCATGGGACGCTGAGTGCATCCAGAAAAAAATAGTGCTGTAATTAATATTGAGACGACGGAACGGCTTGTTTTCATAGTCATAATTCTCGAATTATAGAAACATTGATGAGGTCCACACAAAGGATTTACAACTGTTATGAAAAGGTTATCTTATAATCGAACAAAAAAAACCTTTATGATCACTATGTCTGGAGATATTATAGACATGGAATTTGTTGGGAACAATAGGGTAAAATACGTAATCCTCGACAAGATACTGGATAGTCCTGTTTCTAGGACACTACCCTGAGTCAAAAAATCTAAGAATAGAGATTCGGATGCCGACTTTTCCCGGAAAAAGTGTTCTCAAGTTATGCTTGATCTTCTCTTTTCTTTTCAGTTTTTCCTTTCTTTTGAATTTCTTGTGGGAAGCCCTTCATGCTGTTTACCTTTACCAAAGACATGATTTGGATGCTTCTGAATATGTCCCCATGGTGCTTTATTTATCCACCATGGACAGTCTGATCATCTTATGTTTGTATATTGGGGTCAGCTTGATGTGGTTGGATTTTTTCTGGCTGAAGCTGTTTTCAAAAATACAAATTGTTGTTTTTTCTACGATTGGGATTTTAGTGGCAGCATTAATTGAGTATTCGTCTATCTTTTATTATCACAGGTGGCTTTACAAATCAGAGATGCCGACAGTTTTCGGCCTTGGCATATCCCCCCTGCTGCAATTGAGTGTTACAGGACTCGTATCTGTCTGGCTTTCCAAAGAAATATTATATGGAAAAGGACTTGTCCAAGAGTGATTATTCATTTTTTCCATCACCTTAGCCGGTGAATATTCGCCGATATCAAATTGCTTTCCCTTATTATTTCTGCATTTGTTGAGAACTGCCAATCCGACTTTAATCGTAAATCGTCCTGCCAGATTATGCTTTGATCGAAAGAAATGAACCAGTACACTCAATATCTGTACAGGTTTTGTAGAACTTGAGTGTCAAATGGTAGTCTTCCAATTTTGAATATCAAACAGAAGTAGAATTACACGTGACCGATTTCACGTATTATTATCACCCTTCGTATACATTTTTTAATAATTTCTTTTTTATCATCTCCTCTCACAAAAAAGCAGGAGTGGTGAAAGAGAGATTGTGGTCCAAGCACATCGCAAATACATTTTCTGCAAATGCTGATTAGGCTAATGACCAGGTCGCTGCGATAATTGTCAACTTTTTCAGATTGAATCGCTTAGCTTCAAATATCGATAATAAGTAGATCTACTGATTCTAAGAGCCAGGCAGACCTTCTTTATCTTCATACCTTTATCTGTCATCTCCTGAGCGAGTTGCACCTTTCGGTCACTTTGGGAAATAGATGGACGACCACCAATTCTTCCCTTTTCTCGCGCAGCAGAAAGTCCAGCTTGAGTTCGTTCTCGAATCAAACCTCTTTCAAACCCCCCTGTGTCAGACTAGATGTCGCCTCTATCTGAAGAGTTGTGTGTGAGGAGGGGGCACAGTAAGATTGTGATGTTCCCGCCAGCATGATGCTAACGGAAAGGAGCCCGTAGGGCGACTGGACGTTGTGCGACCGGCATGGTCACGAACTAGCTGGTGAAAGTCCAGCCGTAACCCTTGAAAGGAGGGAATATGTAGGCGAAAGCAAGGGTGCCCGAAGAAACTCTTTTGATCTGCCTGAGGAGGGATAACCCGGTGATAAAGAGCCAATGAGGGATCTGAAGGAAGTTTTAGCCAAACTTGCCACTCAAGCTCGGTGCGAACCTCTGGGAGGCTTTGCGGAAAGGGCGAGGTACCAACGATTACCGAAGCCCGATATCCTTTCCGTATTCTGCAGGGTATAGGAGGTGGGTGGGCAGGGAAAGTGCGTGATCTTACCCGGTGAAGGGCCGTCTGTACCGGGCCGTTGTAACTACGACAGCCAAGCCCTAAGCGACACAGCAATGTGTTCGTTATGGACAGGGGGTCTTCAGATGAAGCCATAGTAGGCGTAAAATCGGTAGCCGATGAAGATGCGGTGACGTATCCGAGGGTAAAACTACCGGAAAGCGACAAGGAAGTTGGAGCCGAAGGGCGGAACATGTAATCGGTAAAGGAATCTTGTTATGAGCGGAAGTTTTGAGTTCAGCCATTGGAGTTCTCTTTGACGGGGAGACGTATACATCCTGTGACAACAAAGTGAATACGGAACGATGAAGAAACATCCCACAGAAATAAGCAAAGCGAGACAACGGAACCTGTTTGTTGACGAAAGAAGTCCTTTCGAAAAACTCTGTGATCTGCATAATCTGCAGGCAGGGTTCAAAGCGGTGAAGAAGAACGGCGGTGCCCCGGGCGTAGATGGGGTAACTGTTGAAGAATTTGAAAGCCGCCTCGACGAAGAGCTGGCCCGGCTGAAGAAGGATATCGAAGGCTGGAGCTACAAACCAAGTCCTGTTCGCCGGGTGGAAATACCAAAGCCCGGTAAAGGAGCAGGAATCCGACTCCTGGGAGTGCCTTGTATAGGCGATCGTGTGGTACATGCGACGATTAAGAATCTGCTGGAGCCGATACTCGATCCGACCTTTTCCGACCATAGCTATGGTTTTCGCCCCGGCTATAACCAACAGCAGGCGGTGGAATCGGCGCACAGGATAGTGAAGGGCGGCAAAGAGTATGTAGTTGATATTGACCTATCCAAGTTTTTCGACCGAGTGAATCATGACCGCCTCATCTATCTGCTCTCGGGGCATGTTGCCGACAAACGGATACTTCGTTTGATTGGTGAAATCCTGCGTAGCGGGGTGATGGTGAACGGTGTGGTGCAGCTCACTGAAGAAGGCACGGTTCAGGGTAGCCCGTTGAGTCCGTTGCTCAGCAACGTGGTGCTCGATGAGCTAGATAAGGAACTGGAACGACGTGGCCTTGAGTTTTGCCGATACGCCGATGACTGCAATATCTTCGTCAGGTCGCCGAAATCGGCGAACCGGGTGATGAGCAGTATTAGCAAATTCATCGAGCAGAAACTCAAACTGAAGATCAACCGTGAGAAAAGCAAGGTTGGTAGAAGCCGGGAAGTGAAGTTCCTGGGCATGACGATCATTGACGAGACGGTAGCGATTTCTCGGCAATCGATGGCGCGAGCCATGCAGAAAGTCAAAGAACTAACCTCTCGGGGCACCCATCTGTCGCTGGAAAGAACAATGAAACGGATAAATGAATGGTATATGGGGTGGTCGGGATATTACCTGATAACTCAATATCCATCACAGTTCGTGAAGATTGAAGCGCACATCAGGAGGAGACTCCGCGCTCGAATTGTCGACCAGCAGAAGAAACGTCGTCATCTGTACCAGAAACTTATTAAGCGGGGAGTATCTCGCAACCTGGCCTCGAAAACAGTATTCTCGAATAATGGAAGATGGGCTTTATCGTGGACGAACGCCTTGCACAAAGCCTACCCCAACCTTTGGTTTACAGATGTTCTGGGACAGAAACTCAGGTCGAATGCATTGTTAAAACATTGGTTTGATGTACGTCAATGGGTAATTGTTACATGAGGAGCCGTGTACGGACCCGTACGCACGGTTCTGTGGGCAGACGGGAGCTTTCAAGCTCCCTCTGACCCGATAGCATCATGCTGGCGAGGTATCATGAAATCTTCTTCAAATTTCTGATGAAATAAAAATAAATGAATAGCTACCCGAAAGAACTAAAAGAGAGCATCATCGCTCGAATGCTGCCACCCAATAACATCAGCGTACCAGAGCTGGTGCGTGAAACCAGCATTTCTAAAGATACACTGTATTGTTGGCGTAGCAAAGCGTTGAAAGGTGGCACTCCTGCACAAACAACAGCTACAAAAGGGTTGAGCAGCGAAGAAAGATTCAACATCGTCTTAGAAACAGCAAGCCTGAACAAATTGGAGCTTGGCGAATACTGCCGACGAAAAGGTCTTTTTCCTCAAATGATTGACGCTTGGCAGACAGCTTGTAAACAAGCTCATGCACCGCTTGCTCCAAAGGCGGATAGGACGACAATACGTACCCAGAAAAAGGAGATCAAGCGTCTGGAAGCAGAATTGAATCGGAAGGAAAAAGCCCTGGCAGAAGCCGCTGTTTTATTGGTTCTTCAAAAAAAAGTTCGGTCTCTCTGGGAGGACCCAGAGGAAGAAAAATCGTCCTTGAGGAGCGCTTAAAAGTGATCTACTGGATCAATGAGGCCTGCCTTGAAGGGGCCCGTCAGTCAAAGGCTTGCGAAGTGCTTGATGTCTCTTCTCGCACCTTGCAACGCTGGCGTGAGAATGGCCAGGTGAAGGCCGATGGCAGAGGGACAATGGACACTCGATCTGAACCCCATAACAAACTCTCGTTATTGGAACAGCAGCGCATTCTGGATATTGCCAATTCGCAAGAATTCTCTCATTTGTCTCCGAATCAGATTGTGCCGATGCTTGCTGATCAAGGACAGTATATCGCTTCGGAATCAACCTTTTATCGCCTGCTGCGTGAAGCCGATCAATTGGCCCATCGAGGCAAAGCCAAGCCACCGACACGTAAGCGCCCGGCACCATTGCAGGCCAACGGACCTAATCAGCTGTGGAGTTGGGATATCACTTACCTGGCTACGACAGTCAAGGGGATCTTTTTTTACCTCTATTTGATCATGGATGTTTTCAGCCGTAAAATCGTCGGTTGGGAGGTGTACGAGAACGAGTCGGCCAATCAGGCGTCAAGAGTATTCCGCAAGACCTATTTACGTGAGGGTATTGCTGGGGATGACTTGGTGCTGCATTCCGACAATGGATCACCTATGAAAGGCGCTACCATGCTGGCGACCCTGCAGAGACTTGGTGTAATGCCATCCTTCAGTCGCCCCTCGGTCAGCGATGATAACCCATATTCAGAGTCTTTATTTAAAACATTGAAGTACCATCCGGGCTTTCCGAACAAGCCGTTTGATGACCTTGAAGAAGCACGTATTTGGGTCGCAGAATTCCAGCACTGGTACAACGAAGTTCATCGCCATAGCGCTTTAAAGTTCGTTACTCCAGGACAGCGACACCGCGGTGAAGATATCAATATTCTTGAGCAACGCCATCTGCTCTACGAGGCCGCCAAAGAATGTCTACCAGGTCGCTGGTCTAGAACAACAAGAAACTGGACTTCGGTTGAAACCGTGTACCTCAATCCTGGGAAACCTAAAAAAAAGGAGATAGAGCTCAAACAAAACGCTGCATAATAAAGCGACATCTTCCTTGACATCTACCGAAACTGAGCCAAAGCTGCAAAGACGGAAAAAATTAGTTCACCAGCAGGATTGGTGGTATTAACAACTCCTTCCGTCAACGATCTGAACCCAACGCCTTTTTCTTGCAGCGAACTTACTACCTGCACGAGATGAGGAAGTGAGCGACCTAGTCGATCAAGTTTCCAAACAATCAAAGTATCACCTTGATTCAGGTCGGCTAGGCATTGTTCCAAACCAGATCTATCTGTTAAAGCCCCACTGGCAATATCTCTATAGATTCGTGAACAGCCAGCCTTTCGAAGAGACTCTTCCTGTGCTTCCGAATTTTGATCTTTTGTGCTCACGCGAGCATATCCGAATATTGTTCGCATAAAGAACCTTTTTGTCTCATTCAACGTGTTTTTTGCAACAAATCTAGGAAAATGTTTTTGAGACGGGTTTTTGATACATTTTTAGGAGACAAATCGGATGTGTCATAAAACGATCGTTTTATGACACACGAAAATCTGATCGGGGTATTCTAAAGGAGTTTGCTACGTACACTGTCAAACCCCTATTACATATAAACTGTTGAATTCAAAATTTTGGGTGTCAAATTTTACGACAAATCGCCACTTATACTACCTATTTACTTGTAACAAATATAGACATTATTATTCGTGACTCTAGAGTTGTTTAAAACAAATATCATCCACAAAGGAGTAATCACAACAAATATTTTAATCACGTAAAACATGGCACCACATTTGCTTTAAATAAGTACAACAACAGCCTACTCTGCAGCATAAACTGCTTAAACCAGAAAGGAGGTAAGGCAATGATTAAGAAAAAAATGTGGTTAAGCGAGGTATCTATTGTGGCAATCGCTTTTAGTGTAAACGCTTTTGCTATGATGAGTGGCAACAAGGGTTACAGCAACCATTCACAAGGAAATGGTTATAGTGACTCTCATATGAATGATTATGATAAAGGTCTTCACAACAGGGGTAGTTATGGTGTACCTAGGTCTGATTTTGACAATTCTATCAATCAAAACCACTATGATTCCAGAAAGTATAACTATAATAGAAGTTATCAGAGAAAGTACCAGGAACCCGATATAGATCCACAATTTCAGAGGAAATCACAATCGCAACATTAACCCCAATGGGGATCGTTATAGAGAGGATCACCTAGAAGTGGCTCCAGAATTTAGGACCAGCGGCGCAATGGAACGATTATGCAAAGCATTGCATAATCGTTCCATTGGACCTCAAACCCCAGAACCAAGTTGCCAAGAAAACATTATATAAAATGATTCTTCACGTCCAAAAATAACACCGCCCCCACGAGGGGGTACTCAGTTCAGTGCTCCCTCGTGGGGTATAAGTGCCTTACAGTCATGGGAGGAAGGTGAATTATGATTTATAAAAAAATTGTCGCGATTGTTCGCAAATCGAATCTTGAGAAAATCGAGCGCGCATTGATCAAATTAGGATCAAAAGGCATTACGGTGAATCAAGTAAAAGGGTTTGGTGAATACGCCAACTTTTATGCACTGGATTGGATGGTAAGTGCCACACATGTTCAAATCGAGATGTTTGTTCTTGAGGATGAGGTGGAGACACTTGTCAAACAGACGATTGAAGCTGCGCATACAGGAGCAGCTGGTGACGGCTTTGTCGCTGTGCTACCGGTAGATACAGTCTACCGTATACGGACAAAACGGCCTGCTATGGCCGGAGAGATATAGCACTATAATAGATCTGTCAGAAAACTAGCAGGCGGCTGGTGGATATAGGGCGATTACCCTGGTCGGAATCATCCGGCCCGAGGCGAAGCAAGCCATCGCGGCACTCAAGGCCTTGAAAATCCAACGCCTGATGCTCACCGGCGAAAACAAGGTGACGGCCAAATGTGTCTCGGATCAGATAGGCTTGGCTGAATACTTTGCCGAAGTCCTGCCCCAAGACAAAGCCGCCAAAGTGAAGGATGTCCAGTCCCGGGGCAAGCGAGTCGTCATTCCACTGGCAGCCGGAGTGCTCTATGCGTGTGGCGTGCGGCTCACTCCTGCTCTGGGCGCGGTGCTGATGGCCGCGAGCACGGTAATTGTGGCCGTCAACGCACGACTGCTGAGACTGAAGGCCGAACCTCAACCCGACAAAGAGACATGATCATGCAAAACCACATTGTACATTCCGGAGCTTGGGGAATCGCCCTGATCGTAATCGTTCTTGCTTCTTGGCTTTTATACCGCTATCTCGCACCCAAAACGTGGAGGGAGTGGGCAAGCGCCGGTGTGATCCAGGCCTTCATCATTGCCCTCTATGCGGAGATGTACGGGTTTCCGCTCACCATCTACCTGCTGGTCCGGTTCTTTGGCCTCGATCAAACGAACCTCAGCGCCAACCTCTGGTCCACGCTGCTGGGTTTCGGTGAAACGGGAATGATGATTTCGATGGTCCTCGGCTACGTGCTTCTGTTCACTGGCTTCGGGATATTCATGGGAGGCTGGCGCCAACTTCATCGCGCCCGACAAAAAAATCGGCTCGTCACCGATCGTCTCTACGGATTGGTGCGGCACCCCCAATATACCGGGCTTTTCATCGCACTTTTCGGCGAGGGCATTGTACATTGGCCGACCATCTTTTCGGTCATACTTTTCCCCGTCATCGTTCTTGCCTATTTCCTCCTGGCGCGAAGCGAGGAGCGCAAAGTAATGGAACAGTTCGGTGATGAATATCGCGCTTACCAAAAGCGTGTGCCGATGTTCGTCCCGCGCTGGGGGCAATGGCGCAAGTTGGTCACGACGTGAAGTGACACCCCGCTACTGAAGTCAGTAGCGTAACTGTGAGCAGAGGGATTACCATGAAACACATGTTGATGATGCTGATTGGCTGCGTTCTGGCGCTGCTGTTGATCTTTCTGCTTCCCGCCATGGGGCTGGGAAGCGGTTGGGTTCTGTTGTTGGCGTTCGGTGCCATGTTCGTTTGCCACTTGATGCACTTCGGCATGCACAACGATGGAGAAAAAAAAGAGGACAACCATGAGCATCGACACTAAGCAAAGCGTCAGTCCCGATTCCGGAAACGCCCGACCAACTTCAAACCTCACTCCGGTCGGCCCGCTCCCCATGCTCAGTTTGAACCCTCAATGGTTGGGTTTGGGATTCGGTGCTACCGGCGTGATTTTCTACCTTGGCTGCATACTCACGATGGCTACCGTGTCGCATGAGCAGGCGGTGCTCTTCTTCAACAGCCTACTGCACGGGCTGGACATTGAGCCAATTTTGAAAACCAGCGTACCCCTCGGCGACATCGTGCTGGGATTAGTCACAACGTTTATCCTGGGCTGGTTTGCGGGGGTGTTGATCGCGGGATTCTATAATTTGAATCTTCATACCTCGAAAGGGAAATCGCATGGAAAATAATCCCGACAGAACTTCAAAATACCACGCTGACAGCCTCTCGCTCATCGGCGCCGTAGCCTTGGGGACCGGAGTCATGATCGGTGCAGGCATCTTCGCGCTGACTGGCCAGATGGCGGAGATGACTGGGAGCTTGTTTCCCCTGGCGTTTCTTTCCGCCGCCCTGATTGTCTCGTTCAGCGCTTATTCCTACGTCAAATTATCAAATGCCTATCCCTCCGCGGGCGGCATCAGCATGTATCTGGAGAAGGCGTATGGCCGCACCCTGACAACCGCCTTTCACTCCCTGTTGATGTATTTTTCCATGGTGATCGCCCAGAGCTTTCTGGCGCGGACATTTGGTTCCTACACCTTACAGTTGTTCAAAATTGATGACAGCAGCCTGCTGGTTCCCGTTCTGGGGGTAGGGCTGTTGCTGACGGCTTTTCTGATCAACTTATCCGTCAACCGTGTTATTGAGGGGGTCGCGTCGGTCCTGGGCTTTATCAAGATTGGCGGAATCGTTCTCTTTGGCGTGGTCGGGGTGCTGGTTGCGGACTCGGTAAAAGTAAATTTCTCAGCCGCGGACCCCGGCGCGTCGTTGACCGGTTTTCTCGGTGCAACGGCGCTCGGAATTCTGGCCTTCAAAGGGTTTACCACCATCACCAACAGCGGTTCCGAGTTGAAAGACCCGCACCGCAATCTGGGCAGAGCCATCATGATCTCAATCGCCCTCTGTGTGGTGATCTATGCGTTGGTGGGCTTCGCTGTCTCCAGCAACCTGTCGCTGAAAGAGATCATCGCAACACGTAACTACTCGCTGGCCGCTGCCGCCAGGCCGGCACTGGGGGAATATGCAGTCTGGTTTACGGTGATGCTGGCCATGCTGGCCACTGCCGGCGGCATCATCGCCAGCATTTTTGCGGTGTCAAGAATGCTGGCGATGCTGACCGAGATGAAACTGGTACCTCACCGTCACTTTCACATGCCCGGCAGCATCCAAAAGCATACGCTGGTCTATACGATTGTCCTGGGTTTGCTGCTGACGGCGTTTTTTGATCTGACCCGCATCGCGGCGCTGGGCATCATCTTTTATCTGATCATGGATATAGCCATTCATTGGGGTGTGTTGCGCCACTTAAGAAAGGAGTTGGCTGCGAATCCGGTGATTCCGGTCACGGCAATCGTTCTCGATATGATTATCCTGGGCGGCTTTTCCTGGGTAAAGATCACCGCTGATCCTTTCGTTTTAATCGTGGCACTGGTTGTCATGGTGGTCATCCTGGTAGGAGAATATTTCTTCCTCAGGCAACGACCGGCCGACGATCAGCCGGAGCACCAACATTCCCGCTGAGGTCCTTGGCTGGGAGCAATATCAACCAGGAAAGCAATATGGCTATGAATAGTCGAAAACAGAAAGCAAAGATCTCATCTGCAGCATGACTGCGGACGAAGGCACAGGTCGTCGGGAAATAGCCAGGAAGGCGTACGTCTTCCATCAGCAGGAAGGTCGGCAGCCCCTGGATATGCCGAGCAGAACTGGCTGGAGACTGAGGTTCAATTGAAGTAAAACAACTAAAAAAGGAGCATGACTATGAAAGAATCGAAATCCGTTACTAAGGACCCCATCTGCGGGATGACCGTTGACGAAACAACTGCTCTCCATGCTGAATGTGATGGAAAGACCTTCTACTTTTGCAGCGACAAATGTCAACAGAAGTTCTTGTCCACGTCCGCCGGTGCCAAGTCGGGGACAAAGTCTGGAGGCTGCTGTTGCGGAAAAAAATGATACCAGGACAGGAGACCAAAGATCTCATCTGCAGCATGACTGCGGGCGAAGTCAGAGGTCTCCAAACCCCACAAAAGGAATGACGATGAAACCTTCTCTGCAGCCAGGAGTGGAGCAACCGCTTTCGCCCCTTCGACAAGCATCTCTGATGCTCGTGGTCATCGCGCCGATGGCCGCCTGTTATCCGTTGATCAATGTAGGTCTCGCGATTGCGCCGCCGTTATGGTTTGCGGGAACACGCACTCTCCTGGGTGGGTTGGCGCTGCTGCTCGTACTGGTTATCCGCCGAAAACCGCTGTGGCCGGAGGCGCGATTGGCTCGATGGATTCTGCCTCTGGGATTGCTGGCCACCACGTTGACTTTCGGGGCGATGTTTGCAAGCCCTGCTTATACCGGCGCGGGCATCGCTTCGGTATTGGGCAACACGCAACCGCTCATCATCATCGTACTGGCGGCACTTTTTCTCGGGGAACACCTCGGGTGGGTCAAGGCGCTGGCGCTGCTGCTGGGGCTTGCCGGCGTAACCCTGCTGGCGCTGCCTGCCTTGAGTGCTCCAACCGGCCATCCTTTTCTCGGCGCAATGCTGGCGCTGGGTTCTTCGGCCAGCGCGGCGGTAGCCAGCGTGACCGTCAAAAGGCTACACCCTGGTAAAGACCTCCTATCGCTGACGGCTTGGCAACTAATCGCCGGAAGCCTGGTGTTACTCGCTTTGTCGAGGGTGTTTGAACCGCAGGACTCCCTTCTGTGGACAGGCGGATTTGTCGGTCTCTTGCTCTTCCTGGCGTTTGCCGGCACCGCGTTGAGCACCTGGCTTTGGTTCTGGTTGTTGCAGCGAGCGGAAGCGGGCCGTCTTTCGTTATATTTGTTCTTGGTTCCGGTTGCCGGACTATTGATCGCCACGGGCGGTTTTGGAGAACGTTTGAATATGTTGCAGGGTGGTGGCGTGGTTGTGATCTTGATAGCCGTCGCGCTATCGGTGTTTGCCGGTCAGTTTGGGACAGCTCCGCAGGTCACCCAACCTGAAGAGAAGCCCTCAACCGAGCCGCAGCAGCCGGTAAACCATTGACCAACGACCTGAAAAAGCAAACTACGGTAGAGGGAAGACGCAACAAAGACGGACAACATGAACGCCTTCATGTTGTGTGCCCGATCAAGTTGGAGTGATGGGCGATTGCATGCCCAAAGGGATCGCGGCTAAAAAATAGACGAGAGCATAAGTGGATCTAATCCTCAGCAGGTGATAAACTAAGCTTTTGACCCCTAAAATGTCATTCTTCTTTGTATGCACCCATTAGCTGATAGATCCATTAATGTATGGTGAGAATGGGACCATATGACGGGATACAGAGTATGAAATGATGATTATGAGACTTTTGATGATCGTTATTGTAGCCGTCATAATCTATTTTGTTATTAACCGCGGCAAAACAATCGGAAATTCACTCAACGTGACAGGGAAAGCCCACTCGACATTTTGAAAAAACGATGTGCGAGAGGAAAGACTATCAAACAAGAATTTGACAAGCTTAAAAAAGTAAATCGAAAGCTGAGACCGGTCGTAGTTATTTTATTACGATGAAGGGAGGTGCTTATGAGGTATTATTACAACAAAACTATTCAATCAGAGTTTGAGGAGGCTGTCTTCAGGGTAAGACAAGCCCTAAAAAAGAAGCCTTTGGTATCTTAACAGAAATCGATGTCAAGGATACGTGTAGGAGAAACTGGATGTCGGATCCAGAAAATACCAAATACCGGGTGCCTGTAATCCTCTTTTGCTTACAAGGCCTTATAGTCGGAAAACAAAGTTGAAACAATTTTTCCACGCAATGTTATCACTTAAGAAACACTAGATGGCAATGTAGAGATCACGGCAGTTGACCCGCTCGAGTCGATGAGAGCGTTAGATAATCCCGAGCTACCAAAAATCTCCGAGACAATTGGTAACAAGTTGAAAAAACAACCCAAAATACATAATGGCCAAAAGATTGAAACCAGGTTCTTCATATCGTCATTGTTTACGAAGCATTCTCCATAAACAATGACATGATTTTATATAGTTGTGTTCGAGAATTCCCAGAAAGCTGTCAGATTGGCGAGGGGCTGGTTCAGGCCTGGGGCATGGTTTGTTCTTGTGGCAATTATCCCTTAAATGGAACCCGTCTCTGCTCGGCTGGTAAGTCTCCCGACTTTTCCACGTTCCTTATTGAATTTTAACGTTACCTTACGGCGGAGCGCAGCTTCGCCAAGAAGCTAGAATAAACGATGAGAAAAATTGGCAAATATCTTATACAGGAAAGACTTGGTCGTGGAGGTATGGGGGCGGTCTATAAAGCTCTGGCACCGATAACAGACAGGGTCGTTGCTCTTAAAATTCTTTTACCCCGTGATGATATTTTCGTCGATCTTGTCGGTGAGGACAAACTCCGAGAAATTTTTATCGAAGAAGCACGTGTCATGGGTAAAATCGACCATGAGCATGTTGCCAAAATTATCGATTGTGATGGCAGTGCTGATGTCCCGTATATCGTACTTGAATATTTTGCTCGTTCACTTGGTTCGCTCATTAATGATTCCACAAGGATCAAATTTTCCAGGGCCATCAGCATCGACATGGCCTATAATTATATCCATCAGACTTTGCGAGGCCTTGAAAGATTGCACTTCGCCGGTATCATCCACCGGGATATCAAGCCCCACAACTTGATGATCACCAACGATGACCAAATCAAAATAATTGATTTCGGTCTCTGCAAGGAACGAGGAGAAGACAAGATGGTCATACCCGGCATGCAGGTTGGTTCACCTTACTACGCGGCTCCAGAACAGGAACAAGATCCTCGAATGGCTGATGAGCGTTCTGATCTCTTCAGTGTCGGTGTCATTGCATATCGTCTGCTGACAGGCCGATTGGTTAACCACCGGGATCAATCCACTCCATCTCCCAGCACGTTCAATACCTGTCTGAATGGTGATTGGGATAAAATCTTACTTAAAAGTATACAGGTTAAGGCAGAACACCGCTTCCAATCAGCATATGAAATGCGAGAGCACCTTGAAAAAATTTATGCCGACTGGATAAGACAATCGAAAGAGGATAGTAGCACTGCAGCTAATCGCAAGACAGAATATCAGCTGGAGAAGAGGACACTACGAACTAATCCTGAGTTTGGGGTTTGGGGCGCAACGGAACGAAAAAGATACATAAGCTTTTTACCTACGTTTGATCTGCTGGATCACGTAATGGCCGCAGTTCACCATTTGCCACTATTTCGGGTACTGAAAACGAATAGCGTCCCATCATGTTTATATGTGAGTATATCAGTGGCGATAGTCGCAGCACATCTTCTTCGTTAATCGGGTAACCTTCCGCGCGCAATTGGTTCAAAACAACCTCCATGTAGATGGTATTCCATAAGACGATCATGTTGAGTACCAGGCCGAGAGCACCTAGCTGGTCTTCCTGTCCTTCGCGGTAATGCTGTCGCAACTCGCCGCGCTTACCGTGGAATACGACGCGGGCCACGCTGTGACGCCCCTCAATTCGATTAAGTTGTATCAATGTGTTACGGCGTGTGGCTTCGTCGTCGATTATGGTCAATGTATGCTGCGTCTTGCTGATCCGACCGTACTCTGCAATGGCTTGTGCCAACCGGGTCGGCCGGTTGCCGACCTGGAGGGTGCGCATGATATCAATCGCCGGGACGCGTCCAAGCAAGAGGGAACCGGAAAGCCGCAGCATATCATCCCAGTATGGTGTGATTTTTTTTAAGTTTAGACGGTGGGCAGAGATGGTATTCAGCATACCGTAATCGGCCTGCGGGTCGATCCGCCAAAAGCGTTGGCCACCAATGTCTGCAAGTCGTGGACTAAATTGATAACCGAGCAAACGGAACAGGCCAAACACCACGTCGCTGTAGGCACCGGTATCGGTCATGATTTGAGTCGGCTGGAGGTTAGTCTGCTGTTCAAGCACTACGGCAAGCAGGACCATGCTATCACGGAGTGTGCCTGGCACTGTAATGGCATTCAGGCCGGAGAACTGATTTGACAGCAGGTTATACCAGGTGACGCCACGACGGATGCCAAAGTATTTCGGGTTAGGACCGGCATGCACGGTGCGTACAGGCACAACGAAGCGTATACCGTCTGCCGATGCCACTTCACCGCCGCCCCACAGATTGGCGAGCGCTATACGGCTTTGTGCCGCTACCAGCATCGCGTTGGCTGCAGTTAATGTCTCATCACGGATGTAGTTCTGGTCCACCCAGGACAACCTGTCACGTTTAAGAGCCGGCACATCACTGCGGACCAATGGTTCCAGCCCAGTATTGCAGGCTTCGGCCAACAATACTGCACACAAGCTGATATTTAAATCGGAGGCACGGGCCGAGCGCTCGGAGACATGTGTGAAGGCATCGGTGAAACCGGTGCGTGCTGCAATTTCTATGATTAATTCCGGCAGGTCGACGCGTGGGAGCATAGATGCCACCTTTGCTCTCAGCTTTACCAGCGATGCAGGGTCATCTATCTTGTCCAGTGGACTAACCACCAGTTCTTGTTTTCCCTGAACCATATCGAAACGCACAGCTGGATTGTCAGGTAATCGAGCGGCTACGGCACGATAGGTCAGATCCAGTTCGGCTGCCATTGCCTTTAAAGTTGGTTCAGGAGCACTTGACAGCCCGAGTGTCCGACATATGATAGGACGTGTGGTTTCCCATTCGGCACCACTGAGCAACCCGGCGTGTGGGTTGGCATAACGCCAACTTGGTGCCACAAAAACATCTCGGAGTTTCAGCGCGTTCTTTAACTCCTCCAATACGCAGAAGGTATAGGCGTGAAAATCGATGGTACCATCAACGCTTATCACATGTCTCTGCCATGATTTTCCAATAATTTCATTTGGCGGTACCTGGTCTGGTTTTTTCAGCAATATATTTGCCTGTAGCCAGTTCAGAGAAGCTACAAGCGCTTCTCCGGCAGTATTCGAGTCAAAGTGGATATGTTCGGTTAGTGCTGGCAGGAAGCGCCTGACTGTTCTATATTTTTTGTCGAGTTCTTTGAAATAAACATTATCTGCTGGCCTGGTCAGGGTCTTAATCCCATCAAGCGCCTGCATGAGCGTTTCACGAGGAATTTTTTCAAACAACCGTACTCGCAGTTCAGAGTCAGGTAGATTGTTGTCGAGCACCATACGACAAGCCTTAGCCAGCGTTATCGCAACTCGATCAAGGTCCTTCATCGTTCGTTGCCGGGCCTTCTTGTCTGCCTTAATCGCGTTACCGAACAGCTCACGTAGAAGTTCCTCAAGTACTTCCAGTGCATCATCTTGTGCTGTGGCTTCTAGGCAGTGCACAAAGGCAACCAACGTAGCCAGTCGGCGAGGATTCGGCAAACGCAGAATGGCACTAACCTTGGCTGTACCAGCAAAGCGTGCCAAGGCAGCAATCCGTTTTGCTGGTATGCTGGCTACTGTTGGCAGCTTAATGCCCAACTCGCGCACTAAGTGCAGTCGTTGCAAGGCCTTAACCAAAGACACGCTGCTAACCATCACCGGTCCAGTGCGCAGCTGGTCGAGTAGTGAAGTGCGGCTACCATCTGAGACTGTCAGCAGGCTTTCCAGTCGCTTTTGTTGCGTATCGCTAACACCTCGTCCTAGAGAGCGCCAAAAGCGTTCCTCTACCCTGCTGCGAAGGCGAGCGACATAACGTTCCAATGTGCTACAGCCAGGCAGCAAGACCTTGTGTGTCATCAGCCAGATGGTGGCACGCTCGAACAATACACTCGGTCTATCAGTTCCGGTCCAGCAAAGTGCATAGAGCCATCGGGTGAGGTGAAAACCTACCTGGCTCTCAGTGATGTCTACATAGCCGTAGTAGGCGCGGATCTCTGCCGCATGACGCCGACGTTGCACATCTGAATTGTAGGCTATGGTGATATCATCCGACAATTCAATGCTCAACTGTTTCGCCATGATAAACAACACCGTTTTCGGCACGTCCAGTGGGTCCGTCAAAAAGGTGCCAAGGTAACGCACAGTTCCCAATTGAACGGCAAAGCCCAGCCGATTATGCTTACCACGTTTATGCGCAATCAGAGCGTGGTCGGCATCGTCTAGATGGAAGTATTTTGCAAGGTCGTGGGGCGAAGGCGGCACAGCATAGAGACCATAGCTCTCGTATTGTTGGTTTGAAAGAAAGCTGACGGGCATTAGGGATTATCCCGGTGAAGTGCCCATATACGCTTGACCTGGCTGATGCTGCATCCAGCCAATTCGGCAGTGCGATTGATGGTTTGGCCGGCACTGCGCAGAGCGATAATGCGATGGTGGGTGGTTATATCTGCTTGGCGTCCAGTGTATTTGCCGGTCGACTTGGCGAGTTGAATACCTTGACGTTGTCGCTCGCGACGCGTCTCGTAATCGTCACGGGCCATTTGCAAGGCTAACTTCAGTAACAGTTCCTGTACTGAATTGAGCACGATCCTGGCTACACCATCGGCCTCAGCTGCCAGGTCGGACAGATCAACCAGTCCCGGCACAGACAGCCGTGCGCCCTTGGCTCGGATGGAGGCAACCAATTGCTCAGCTTCGGCCAGCGGCAGTCGGCTGATGCGGTCAATCTTTTCGGCAACCACTACCTCACCCGGTTGAAGATCAGCGATCATGCGCAATAGTTCGGGCCGATCAGCACGAGCACCCGATGCTTTCTCTCGATAGACACCAGCGATGTAGTAACCCGCAGCCCGCGCACTGTGCTCGATATCGGCCTGGCGGGTGAGATCCTGTTCTGCAGTGCTGACACGAAGATAGATGCGAGCGACTTTCATATGAGATAGCCAAAATGAGTATAGTTCATTTGGCCGACTATAAATTAAGTAGCCAAGAAATCCAATACCAATGTTATTTGGCTATGGTTTTTTTGGCTATCTATATTGGCTGTGTCATTTTCAGAAGACGATAGCACAAAATGTCAAAACTTGAATGCACAGATTATATAGGACAAAAAAGAGGGAGGATCAGCAGAACCTCAAGCAACAATCAAGGAGCGTACACGGTAGTGTTACCTGTACTCTCAGCCAATGCGCCTTTGAAGCAAATGAAAGTAGTATCGAGCAAGGAGAGTAATTGAAATGGAGTAACCACTTAACTCATCCTTGTTCCTTCGTGGTTTTCGTTAATAGCAAAATTCTTTTTGCAGCTATACGTATATCCGTGAGTGTTGATGGTTTGATTAAATACTCAATACCATGTTTATTAAAATATTCTAAACGCCCATGGTCAAGGGTTCCTGTCATGAATAAGAACCTACCTTTCAGATGTGGTTTCTTTTGTATTGCCTCACTATAAAAGCTCAAACCATTTTTTATGGGCATGTCGATGTCGGATATAATGAGGTCAAAATCAACATCGATTATTTTTGATATTCCTTCTTCTCCATTATATGCAACATGAATCTCCCCTTCATCAACCAGTAACCTCTTTAAAAGTTTGGTAATAGGGATTTCGTCATCAACGATGAGAATGTAATCTTTTACCACTGAAACAAGAATAGTTGCCATGTTGTGTCCTTTTAGAAAAAAACCTTTTTTCAAGTATTTAATTGTAGTCTATGAGGACCATTATGTAAATGGACGTAAATAATTGGCTCAGATAACACTTGCTGAGCAACTTCATGACAACTGCCAGGCAACCTGCAAGATAATAACTTAGTGCATGTTGTCAGGGTTTGGTGTTGATACCACAACATTATCAACTTTTCTCGGACAAAACTGATCCAACCTGAAGTCAACAAGGGGCAAAATGCTCCAAACCTCTATTTGGGCTCAGAAACCTATTCTTACTTAATGTGGGTCTGCCCCTATTCTTATTTTCATTTATAGTGGGCTCAGACCAATACTTGATTGCGGGTCGCTACAGCTACTTTTTACACGTATCATGTACTAACTCCAATAACAGGTCTCCGGCAAGCAAAAACCCTTATGTATCTTTTTCGTTCCGTTGCGCCCCAAACCCCAATTACCTGCGGTGTTTAAATGGTTTTTATCGTCAGGTTAGTTTTAGTTCTCCAGAGGTCAAAAACACCTTTTGTGTTGATAGGTTTTCGAAACACCTTCCTGGTTTCATTTACAGTAGAAGTCTTCAGTCTTGTAGCTTATCAGAAAACTATAAATTCTATTTGGCAATCATTATAAACATCGGGAAAAGGGATGATTGCTTTGAAACCTGAGAAAGTGGTTTTTCAGACTAAATTTTCCCGCTAATTTCGATGCCACAGGACAATTGCAAAGAATATGGAGAAAATGTTGTCATCTTGGCCTTGATAGGTTAGCGTAGGCGTGCATTGGCAAGAGAATTGGGTCTGACCTATTTCTTAAGGTAACCTGAAAAAGCGATTTTCTCAGGTTCATCCGGCAAACGAGTACCTAGTTTTTCGCTTGAAAAGCAACAAGGCGGTAATGTTCTTAAATGAATGCGTTTTTCCCAAAGAAGAGAAGGTGCAATTTATCTGATAGATTTAGCTTCCTGCATTTTTCTTATCTCTGGAGATAAAGCGCTGAGAGCCTAAAAAACAAAGGCACACGCAGAGAATACCCAAACTATCCTTTTGAGGCGTATTTTTTGGATTTAATTATATAATCAAATGGTTACTCTAGGTACTCGTTTGCGGGATGAGCCATTTCCCTTATCACCTTATCACCCACCTAGTTACGTCCTCGATGGAAGAAAGAAAAGCTGCTCTGCATAAAGACAATCGCAAAGAAATTATGTACATTCATTGCCAACGCCGCTCGGAGCTCCCCGTATGCTGATGATTCCCCTTGATATCAGAACGCTGTCGGCCTTGACCGTCGTGTTCGCGTTCTTTTTCGGGATCGGCCTCATTACCTTTTCTTCGACGCAGCACAAGCTCCTGGGTATGGATCGCGCCGGGCAGGGATTGATCGCCATTGGATGCGGCTTCCTGCTTCTCAGCCTTCGCCACTACATACCAGTAGTGTTGTCCGTAATCGTCGCCAATAACTTGATTCTGGGAGGTTTCCTAATTGCCGACGACGGCATACGCCTTTTTCACAGTCTAGTAAGGCGACAAGCTCCCAAGCTAGCGCTGATGTTCGCCTACCTCCTGGCGTTTATCTATTTCACCTACATAAGCCCTTCGGTTTCCACAAGAATATTTATCGTAAGCCTCATGCTTGCCCTTGCTTCACTTCTCTGCCTCCAGAGCGTTCTCCACGGAGTGCAGGGCAAGGCGACGGTCTCGCAGATGTCCACTGCAAGCGGCTTTGTCGCCTTCAGCGCATTCATGCTATTTAGGGCCGTGTGGGAGATCTGCCAGACTCCATTGCAGGATTTCATGCATGCTGGGATGGTGGATGGGCTGGCCTTCCTTGCCCTTATTTTCGTTGTTCTCGTCATCTCATGCGGGCTTGTTTGGATGGCCAGCGACACCATTCAGGCTGAACTCAGGAACTCCGAGCGCATCATTGCTGCCACTCCCGACATGGTTGTTCTCGTCGATCAGCAGGGCACCTACAAGATGGTGAACGAGACGGTCCTCAGGGTGATGGGCGTTAGCCGCGAAGGGATACTGGGCAAGAGTTCGGTGGAGATGTTAGGCAGGGCGTTCTATGAGAACGTGACCAGGCCGTGCCTGGAAAAAGCCCTGAAAGGAGAGGTTTGCACGATTTCCCAGTGGGTCGAATCGCCGGTCTTGGGATCGCGCTTCATGGCCCTGAGCTACCATCCCGTTCCGGAGGCAGACGGCAGCATCTCGCTGGTGGCCATCAATACCCGGGATATGACGGATTTGCAGAAGGTACAGGAAGACCGTCATCGCATATTTACCATGTCTCTGGACATGCTCTGCATCATGGACATGGAGGGTGCTTTCAAGGAGATCAATCCGGCCTGGGAATCCACTCTCGGCTGGGACGAGGAAACGCTACTGCAGTCGAAATGGCTCGATTTTGTCCACCCCGATGACGTCCAGGCCTCAATCGACGTGGGCGTTGCCCTCATGTCGGGCGTGCCGGTGGTGGATTTTGTCAACCGTTACCGGACCCGAGAAGGCGGATACCGAGCCATCTCCTGGACTTCCCAACCAGACCCGTCCAGCCAGCTTGTCTATGCCGTGGCCCGGGACGTTACCGAGCGCATGGAGTTGCAGGAAAAACTTAAGCGACAGGCCACCCACGATCCCCTGACCGGAGCCGGGAACCGGAGGCTGTTCATGCAGAGGGCGGGCGAGGAGATAGAGCGCAGCATTCGGTATGGCGCTCCGCTGTCGCTGCTCATGCTGGACGTCGACCATTTCAAGGCCATCAATGACACCTATGGGCATGCCTTCGGAGACGAGGTGCTCAAATCGCTCGTCATTGAAACCCACAACCATCTGAGGGCCTCGGACGTCTTCTGCCGTATCGGCGGCGAAGAATTCGCGGCGATTTTGATCAACGCTGACGCGAAAAAGGCCGAGGCCCTAGCTGAACGTATCCGCCAAGCTTTGGCCAGCCTGAAGGTGGCGAACAAGAGGACCGCCATCACCTTCACTGTCAGCGTGGGGGGGACGGAGCGCGCGGCAAGAAGCGATAGTGTGGAGTCCATGCTGAAGCGAGCTGACAATGCTCTGTACTCAGCCAAGCGGGAAGGGCGCAACAAGGTGCGGATGGTATAACACACCCTTGACTTGTCGGCACCGGCATGATCACGAAGGACATGCCCTCACGGTAGAGGCGGCAGGGCGAAACCGCGGAGTTGTGCGGAAGCCGGGAGAGCGCGGTCTCGCGCGGGAACACCAGCCGACTACATTGAGAAAAGAATTTGCTGTAATGCAAACATGTCGACTCGGGAATATAGCACATGAAAGCTCTTGCATCAGCAGTGGAAAGACTACCATGTTGCCCCAACACTTGCCAGAATACCAAGCATCCTCGCATTAGCCTTTCGCACCTGTGGATCACCAATATGCGAAATGATACGGACATAGGATTGGGTAAAGCGCTGCATAAGTAATTCCAGCTCATTTCTGAACTGCATGTGCCGAGCCGGGATCCTCTGTTCATACTCAAGTCCTGGATATTTCTTTGAAAGTCGCCTGACTTTTGGGGCAAGTTCTTCCATTTTGTCACAAAGCTGATTCATAGCGATAGCTAACTCCAGAGGCTTATCCGTATTTTCTGCAACGATGAGGTATCTTTTCATCGCTGGGATGTAAGGCTTTAACACCCCTGCTGCTTCATCGTATTTGTCTGCTGAAAATCCATACCCAGACAAAAGCCACAGAATTGAAAGGACAAGTAATGATATGTTTTTTTTCATAAATAATATCAAAAATAAATGCAATTAAGATGGGGATTGATTGCCAGTTAGACCTCGATTTCTAATTTAACCAAAGGATGTGGTTAACGACAGGAATTTCTTTGATATCTTGGACGGTAAACTGAGTTTCTATGGAAGAGTAGATGTCCACCGGCAAGCCTTTGTGACAGTTGATAATCAGAACCTGAGATTTTTCCTGAGAGGGTAGAAACACCTGTCTTTACGGAATTGTTCAGGAATGCAGCAACAACAGACTGTAGCTTTCCAAAGACAAGGTCTAAGGAACGCCAGTAGGCAATGTCATTTATCAATGTCACCTGATGTTTTGTAAGAGTTCATGGAGAGTCTCTCGTCTCAGATTGCACGTTTGTTGTTAGGAAAAGACAACAAGCCAACCGCATACATACAGTAGAAATTTTTAGGTGGAGAGTAAATTGAAAGTTACGACCTTCGAAGTGGTAATTTTAAATAAAATGAAAATTACCAGCTCGTCTGGTTCTTTGTTTTGGAAAGAAATAAACACAACATAGTAGACCGAAATATATAGATATACCTAATCCGCATATCTCATTAAGTGTTTATTTCGGTCATGTCTTATTTAAATGTATTTTGGTTGTCCAACGGCTCGTTTGTGTAAATGCCAGTCGAAATATTGGCGTACAAAATCCTCAAAGCATTCCTGTTGATCATGTCGACAATCAGATTCGTGCATGACACCATTTCTTCGAAAACTTCTGAATGAACACCCACCCATGCAAACGGGAAGGGCCGTGCAACCCCGGCACTGTCCAGAGGCCAGAACCCTTTTGTCTCGGTTTACAAAATCGTCGTATACACTACCAGGCAAGATATCTAAGCCTTTTTTTACCGTTCCAACACTAAAAGATTTGTCGCCATATGTGGCAGCACATTTGTAGATGTCACCCAAAGGATCAATTGCAATTGATCCCGGCAAGATTGCACCGCAGGAAACGAATGTGGGAATAGGGTTCCAGCTATGGGGGAACCCCAAAGCCAGCGCTTCAGTCCATAGCTTGGCTAACTGTGGAGCCATATCCTTACGTTCGAAACATTGGCCTGAATAGTGAGATGAAGCCTCTGTGTGCGCAAAGGTTGGAACCATGGTTAATGATGTATTACTAGGCACGATTGCTCGCACCTGGCCAAGAAATTCGGGAACAATTTTCACATTTTCATAATCAATATTAATACGAATGGCAAGTTCATCTATGTCTTTGCAGCACTCCTTTATATTGTTAACGATGGCTTGGAACGAGTTACCTTGATTCATAGGTCTACGCCTATTATGAATAAGCTCGGGGCCATCGAGGGTTATCTGGACTTCCACCGGGCCAAGATAACGAATTTTTTGCAGCATCGTTCGTGTTAACAACGAACCGTTGGTTGTTAGAGAGGTCCTCACTATTAAACCCATCTCATCTCGTAAAATTGACATTTGAGAACAAATGAACTCAATGGCTTGGGGATTGAGTAATGGCTCCCCCCCAATGAATTGGACTTGGATCGCTTTAGAATTTCTTTTTTTAACCATCTCTGAAGTAAAGTCTACGGCACGTTGGGCTATATCCTGGCTCATGTGATGCGGGGCCTGACCTGCATAGCAATACACACAACGAAAATTACATCTGTAGGTAACGATGAATTCCACATTAGTGCTTTGATCCTGTTCCACCACAATCCTACGAGCCTTCTCGACGAAGGCATATTCGTCAAATTTGATTGGAACTAGAATGTTTTCACGAACAAGAGTTTCACGAATGACTTGGTCCGGAAATAGGGTCTCTATCATTTCTTGGTCGAGTGGTTGGTGCTTCATGGCCAAATTGTAGGCTGTTAAAAAATCAGAGCTAGCATGCAAAACACCACCCGTCAAACCGTTGAAGATAATGCCAGAATTCCCTTTAGTTATTATCCTGTTGAATTTGCATATTCGTTTCATCGATCCTCCTCATTGATTAAAATGAGACTGTGGCGTAGTAGATGAAAAATTTGATTGTTGGCCAGTCTTTACTTAGTTGTTGATTTCTACAGATAGAAGTTTGTGGAGATTTACAGGTAATTCTAATTCACCCTTTTCGACAAGTATCCTCAAATCTCGCATCCCTGCTGGACTATTTGCAACACATTTCGAGATACATATGCAGCCGCAACAAAAAGCTGCCTGCCCTCCCGGCCCAAGTTCGTTGACTCTCTCCAACTCCATTCCTTCAACTTTTCCTAAAAGCGACTTCAGTTGTGATACTAATTGTTGATTGGTAAGTTCTGCCATAACTATTCTCCATTACTTTTTGAGGTTGCGCCACAGCCTCTAGAATTAATGAAAGGGGGGTATCCATTTAACCGCCCTAATTATTTGAGCTCGACTCATTATTCTTATTTTATCAATTAGTTGTGGGAAAAACGAGCCTCTCCCCCCCCCCCAAAAAAAAAAATTGACTAGACAGTTGCCTTGAAAAGAGCTGGTAAGGCTCCAGATGATTGAAAATAAATATTTTTTCCGTTAACTGCGATACCCTTATTAAGAATAACAAGCCAGCGAAGTGGATAGCACGTTTTATGAATAGATAACTTTTAGCAATTCATTTTCATGACAAAAAATTCCATATTTTTTGATTTTTCAGATAACGTTAATCCATTTTATCTGAATTAATTCTAGTCCAAACAAATGATCGAGTCTTTAGATATATTGCTATTTTCCATATTGATTTCAACAAGATTTGCTAACAAGCATTCAAGCCTCTATACCAGCAATTAATCCACTATACTCATTGCTTTCTTGCATCAATAAAAATAGCCGAGCTACCTTTCCTCAAGGCAGCCCGGCTATCTGTATTGATCCGCGGCTTTCCGTCCCTGCCTCACGGCAGGTTTGGCTTTTTCTCGTATAAAATAATTTGAATTATGTTTTTATATTATATGATACAAGCGAGGGTGTAGTCAATGGCACAACGTGGCACACGTTTTTATGTGCACGATGTAGATGATTGTTCCAAATTATGTTCAATGATCACTTCAGGAAATTCAATCGGTAAGTTGAAAGTTTCCACATTATCGGTCGCCTTCAGGCACCAGAAGATTGTTACTGGCAAGGTTGAGTGAGTTTAAAGTATACCCTGTTTAAATGTTTCCTGATAATTTTAACTTGCTAATGGGTCGAAAATCAGTCCGAAAAGGAGCATTTTGGCTCTTGATGGTATTAAAGATTGTTTCCTTAAAAATTCACATCAAATGGAGCATATTGAAACTCGAGATGGTTCCAGAGCATCATCCGAGGATATTGCTCCATTTCTTCAAATCTCAAAAGTTGATAATACTTTCATAGCAGTGTCTCAGTTACTATCAACCACGTTGCCTAACACTTCTGTCGGAGTGATCAGCAAATACTTTCTGGAAGCATCAATAATTTCAAATGCTCCATTTACTGCTACTTTTATGGCAAATTTTCTTTGGTTTTCCTAAATGCAGAAATGCTCTATTTCGGGCATGTTCTTAGTAAAAATTCAGGTGAAAATTATCAGGAGCAGCCTTAATTCCTGAAGTGCGTTACTAAACCGAGGCTTGCCAATGGATATCTTTTCTCCTTAGAATATTTATTTATTTGCTTAAAAAAACAGACAGCGCCCTTTACTAATCCGGAACAGAGTTTTCAAGCAGGTTGTCTTTGCTATTTCTCTTTATTTCGTGGACCCTTGTGGAAAACATTAATGTTGTTATAGTATGTATATGTGAACACATGCTCATATACTCACACCCGATAAGAGGGGGAAAGAGATGCAGTTGCAAACGGTCGAAAGTGAATTGTGTGGTTGTCGTTGTATTCATGAGGAGCGGGTTGTTCAAGCTAATTTGAATCAATTGCCAGACATCGATGTTGAGGAGCTCGCAAGATTGTTCAAGACAATGGGGGATCCCACTAGGTTGCGGATTTTGTGGGCTTTGAAGGAGTCAGAGATGTGCGTCTGTGACATTGCGGCATTCCTCAAGGTCAGTGAATCTGCTGTTAGCCATCAATTGCGCAATCTTAGAATTTTAACACTTGTAGCATCAAGACGCGAAGGGGCTATCCTCTATTATCGACTCGTCGATGAACATGTCAGTCTATTGTTCCAACTGGCTTTGGAACATATCCATGAGTAGCTAGTATACCAGTCCTCTATTTTTTATGAAAATAACATCAAAATCTGTGTGATGAACATGCAAACTTTTCTAATTAACACTCTTCAGGCCTCTTGGGATCTCTTACAACAGGCTTCCTTATATATTCTTTTTGGACTGCTGGTCGGTGGCCTGCTCAAGGTCTTTCTTTCACCGGCCTATGTTGCGTCCCATTTAGGCTCTGGGCGGTTCAGTTCAGTCTTCAAGGCTGCTCTTTTGGGCATTCCCATTCCACTTTGCTCATGTGGAGTTCTACCAGCGGCAGCTTCTTTGAAAAGACAGGGAGCCAATAACGGCGCTACCACGGCATTTCTCATCTCCACTCCCGAGTCAGGCGTAGATTCCATTTCAATCACCTGGGCACTGCTTGATCCTATCATGACTATTGCCCGACCAGTTGTCGCCTTTCTTTCGGCCTTTGTAGCTGGTATCAGCGTGAATATACTTAACCCACCCACGTCGACTGAAAAGGGCGATGCCGACCTTTCCTGTCCCATCGATAACTGTTGCGATGGGGATGATTGTCTTCCAGAAAAACATGCAAGACATCATGGTTCTTTTGAAAAGCTCCGTGTAGGGATTAAATATGCGGCCACAGACCTGTGGGGTGACATTGCCGGCTGGTTTTTCATTGGTATCGTGGTGGCCGGGGTGATCACTGCTCTGGTACCGGAAGACATGTTCAGTCGATATTTGGGCGGTGGACTTTCGTCCATGCTGTTGATGCTCGTCTTCGGTATACCTCTCTATATTTGTGCTACCGCATCTACTCCCATTGCAGCAGCATTTATACTGAAAGGAGTCAGCCCTGGGGCAGCCTTGGTTTTCTTACTGGTTGGACCTGCGACCAATGTTACCTCTCTCACGGTTTTGTTCGGTCTAATCGGGAAACGCGCAACGGCTCTGTATCTACTCTCCATCTCAGTCGTCGCCGTAATCGGTGGATTGATCGTTGACTTGGTATATTTTTCTCTGGGGATATCAGCTGTGGCTATTGTCGGCCAGGCGGCGGATATTATCCCAGAATGGTTAATGATGACTTCCACCTTATTGTTACTGGCATTATCAGTAAAACCACTTTTCAAAATTGTGAAAGGTTGGTTCAGTATCCCGATAGGTGACTGTGGCTGTTCTTCCTCTGACTGTTCCACGTTAGATTCCGATCATAATGAGCATCAACAGGATATGCCTACATGTGGTTGTGAAGAAGGTTGTACGACATCCGGTTTCATTCAAAAAAATCACACCACAAATCTGAAATAAAAAAAACCTATACGATTACCTCTAAAAACAGTGCAGCTATTAATGGTGCTGACAAAACATATCACACTATATGACTGTTAATTGGTGTGAATATCGTACTTCTTGATTTTATTATTCAATGTGGTTCTGGTGATATTGAGCTGTTTCGCAGCTTCGCTTTTGTTTCCCGAAGTTTTATGAAGTGTTTGGGTTATGGCTTCTTTTTCGATCTCTTCGAGTGGTAAACCTGCCATTCCTTTCGATAGGTCGCTTGTAAAATCAATGTCATCGAAGGACTTCGTTATCGAAGGAGGCAACTCTCGCTCGGATATATAATTTCCATTACACAAAACTACAGCTCGTTCCACAGCATTTTCCAACTCGCGAACATTCCCAGGCCAGTCGTATCTGGTAAAGTAGTCCATTGCCAAAGGAGTAAAGTTCACAATACTTTTTCTGTTCTTCTTCGAAAGCTTATCTAGAAAGTGTTTTGCTAATATCGGGATATCTTCAGGTCGGTCGCATAATGGAGGTACTTCTAAAGTAACAACATTGAGACGGTAGTAGAGATCTTCACGAAATGTTCCTTCTTTCACATTTTCCAGCAATTGCCTATTTGTCGCCGCGATTATTCGCACATCTGCATACAAGACACTATCACTTCCGACTCGCTGAATCTCACGGTCCTGAATAGCCCTTAAGAGTTTGGCTTGCATGGGAAGGGGAACTTCCCCAATCTCATCAAGAAAAATGGTTCCTTTATTTGCCTGCATGAAACGGCCTTCTCGTCTCTTATCTGCTCCGGTAAATGAGCCTTTTTCATGCCCAAATAATTCAGACTCCAAAAGTGTGTCGGTAAGAGCTGCACAGTTGACAGTAACCAGAGGTTTACTATTTCTGTTGCTGCAGCCATGAACCGCTTTGGCAATCAACTCTTTTCCTGTTCCACTTGGCCCCAAGATGAGAATTGTAGCCTCAGATGGAGCAATAGTCTGGATCATTTTTTTTAGTTCTACCATCGACGGGCTTGATCCAATGATAGATGTAAGTTCGTCACTGGATGCCAGCAATTGTTTTAGAGATTTATTCTCTTTTCTTAGAGCTGAATGCTCAAGAGATCTCTCGAGAGTGAGCTTAAGATCATCAAAGTTTAGTGGTTTGGTTAAATAATCATATGCCCCTAACTTCATGGCTTCAACAGCTGTCCCCACTGAAGAGTAAGCTGTCATAATTATGATAGGAATGGCCGGGTTAAGCGTTTTAATTTCTGCTAATGCTTCAATCCCTCCTATGTTTGCCATGCGAACATCCATAAGAATGCAATCAAATGGTTCGGTGCGTACAGCAAGAATGGCTTCAGCCCCATCCTCGGCCTCGGTGGTTTGATATCCCCATCCTTTTAGTACCGTCGTGAGCATTGACAGATGCGCTTTGTCGTCGTCAACGATTAAAATTTCACCTTTCATGACAATCTTTAATTATAAAGTATTTGGTAAAGTAATTGTGACAGAGGTACCTTTTCCTTTCTCGGAACTGACCGCTATCACACCATTATGGGCTTCGACAATCCTTTGCACTATTGCGAGTCCTAAACCCGTGCCTGTTGTTTTAGTTGTAAAATAGGGGTTGAACATATTGCTCTTTGTCTCATCTGAAAGCCCTGTACCTGTATCGGATATGGTTATTACTACCTGATTGTGGACTTTAATCACTTGGGTATGCAACAGCCCGCCTTCCGGCATTGCTTGTATGCTATTTAAATAGATGTTCATTAAAACCTGAGTGAATCGGTCAGGGTCAACGAATATTTGCTGTACCGTATCAGCGATTTCTGAAGTGATTGTAACTTTCGAGACTGTTTCTGCGTCTGGTTGCATAAGTCGAATGGTCGTGTTGATAAGTGACCGCAGATCAGTTTGTTGAGGCTTAATGTCAGATGGTCTCGACATTTCAAGTAACTCTGTTATTACCCGGTTGAGCCTTTCTGTTTCATTTATGAGTATTTCTGCAGCTTTTCTGTTTTCGCTATCTTCAGAGAATAAACTTTTGAAATATGTAGCATAGCCTTTGATGGAACTTAGGGGATTACGCACTTCGTGTGCTACACCAGCAGCCAAATTCCCGATCACCGCTAATTTATCTTTTCTTTGAATTTCGAGTTGCAGCTGTTTGAGAAGAGTTAAGTCTTTGAGAATGTACATGAGCCCGACAAATGTCCCGTCTTCGGTTATTACTTTGGTAGCAATTACTGATAGGGGTATCACCTTGCCATCAATTTGTCTGATTTCTGTTTCGGTCTCAACAACCTCACCATTAGTCGTGGATGTACTCATTGCTCTAATATTTGGGGGTAATATGGCATCTGAATGAAGGCCTACAGCCTCGCGAGTATCAACACCAAGCAGTTTCGAGGCAATCTGGTTTATGTAGTGAACTTTAAAATCATTGTCTGTGAAAATAATCCCTTCAGGTAGATTAGCGATCATTTCAGAAGAAAACGCACTGACATTCCTCAGTAATCGTCTTGATCTTGTATAGTTTTGAGCCCAGAAAAGCGAAACAACACCCGCCATTCCTAAAAGTAAAAGTATTCCAGAGATAACAGCTGTGAATTTGATATCCTCATGATTTGCTTCTTCAAAAGGCGAGATATCCATTCCAATAATAATAATGGGGCGTTCATTAGGGTCAAGCAGTTTATCCTCATGTAGACCTGTCATCCATAGGGGGTCACACCAAGCCCCCATGCGGGTTTGCATCATCTTCCCTCTTTGTTGCATCATCTGTGTTCGGTTTGGTTTAGGCAATACCGGCAAAAAGAGCTTGTACACCTCAAAAGCTTCAGCTGAATCAACATTTGTAACAGCCCGCCATTTGACTTCTGACGTTGCTTCAAGGCTTTTAAAGCGATCAGAGGCGAGAAACTCTTCACCGATTTTACCTGTGATGTTATGGGCCAATATTATACCGGATGAATCTACAATAGAAATATAGAGAATGTCCGGCTGCATTGCCATTTCCCGTATCAGAGTATCAAGTCGAGGCGATGTGCCAAATTCGCCCATCATTCCCGTCCGGGCCCCCGCTTCAAAAGCTCGAATAAGTGACGCTCCTTTCTCACTCAGGATTTTCACCATATATTCTTTTTCTCGGTTGTAATTCATCATTGCAAGGCTCAGCACAACAACAACCAATATTCCGCTCATCCCAATAACTAACCAAGCAGAAACATTACCAAAATATCGACTAAACCTTTGCAGCATACCTTGTCCTTTCAGTAAAACCGGAATAACAGAGTGGTTAAAAATCAAACGTTTCTCATGCTGACTGTCTAATAATTAATCACTTGTGAAGCGTCAAACAAGAAAACATTTCCTAGTATGACAGAGTTATTTTTGTATCACACTGTAATTATGTCTTAATTTTTACGGTTCATCTTCTGGCATAGTTAATGCTTTAAAGATTGTAAACAACAATATGAGACAATCAAGTCTCACAAAACACCAGGAGACAGTAAAAATGAAAAGTAAACTTATTGCAGCAGTGGCAGCATTGGCAATCATAATTGGTTTTTCAGCGATGAATGCATCCGCATGGAACAACATGGGCCCTATGATGGGTAATGGGTATGGCATGATGTACGGATCAGGTGCTACAGATGCTGCAAGCCAGAAATTTCTTGATGAAACAAAAGGGGACAGGCTCGCAATCGCAGCGGATCAGGCAGAACTAGCTGCTATAGTGGCCGGACCAAACCCCGACAACAAGCGTGTTCGTGAATTGTCTGAAAACATAGCAACTAATCAGCTGGCTCTTGAAGATAAATCTCGTGGCTATGGTTATGGTAGTGGTAGTGGTCGTATGCACGGCAATCATATGCGAGGCCCTGGAATGATGAACGATGGACACTACAATGGTTGTAGTTGGTAATCGGGCAGCAAACGTTAAAGGGGAACTTTAGCTCCCCTTTAACAATTGTTTTTAAATTCAGAACTATGAGCTGATGATGTGTCGTTCGACTAGCGGGTGCATTTGAAGTGATCGTGTAACCCCACCGAAGAGGAAAAGAAATGAAAGCAGCAATTTTAATTGTGTTGATATTTACAGCGGCAATCCTTTTCACAGGATGTGGTCACTATGGCATGCACCGAAACTATAATGACAATTGGCATAACCGTGCAATTCCTGGTTTCCACAACATGAATGGTAACAGAATGGGACATCAGGGGCTCTATATGAACGGAAACGCCATACAGAGTCAAGAGACTTACGGGAGATAAAGGCAGGCAAGGAGTCTGTCTTTATTACTCCCTGGAAGGAAAAAACCATAACTGGAGATCCAACAATGAAAAAAGAAATAAATAAAATCGTAATCGCATCAATTCTAGTACTCGGACTTTTTGCAGGTCCCGCTTTTGCCCAGACCAGTGGTACTACGCAACCACGGCAACAGATGGGTGGAGGTATGCAGAGTGGTATGATGGGCATGCAAGGTGGTATGATGGGCATGCAGGGCCAGGGGATGATGGGTGGAAATCAAGGTAACTGGGACGGAATGGGCTGCAACGGCATGATGGGTGGAGCCATGATGAACAAGATGACACCTGGTCAGCAACAGGATTTCATGAATCAGACCACTGAACTTCGCAAAGAAATGATGGATTTGCGCTTTGCCTACGGGGAAGCCATGCGTAACCCAGCAACCACCCCAAAGGATTTGGCCAATATAGAAAAAAATATGCTTGAGTTACGGATTAAAATGATGGGCAAGATGCAAAATCTGCAGACCCAGTAATCAGCTGGTTCTTGAAGAAAAATCTCGTGGCTATGGCTATGGTGGTGGTCGCATGTACGGGAATCATATGCGAGGCCCCGGAATGATGGCTATTACGGTGTTTGGTGGTGGTAATCGAGTAGTAAACGTTGAAAGGGAACTAAAGTTCCCCTTCTTCAATTGTTTTTAAATTCAAAACTATGGGCTGATGATGTGGAATTGTAATAGTTGGATGGGGGGAGGGCCGTATGGTATCGGTAAAATTTTTATGGGATTTGGTCCTTTTGGGGGCCTGCTCAGTTTACTGATTTTTATACTCGTCATTTATTTATTGTTTAAAATCGTTAGGTCATTTCTCCCAACCTCAAAGGCCACATCTGATAAAAATGACTCTCTTGGGATTCTAAAAAATAGATTAGCAAAAGGAGAAATCACCCAGGAAGAATATCGCCGTATGCATGAAATACTGAAGGTTTAGTGGCGCATCTCAACACATCATTTGAAACCGTGCCTCATTGATCTTTTCGAAGTTCTATCCATACATGAGTATTCACCCTTAATTACAGCTAATCACGCCAAGAGCTAGCAAACCGATTAAGCTGGATTACCACTTAAACAAATGATGGCAACCTGCAAAGACACATTGAAAACCGGCGATGTACTTGATCAGAAATGGGTCATTCTTGAATTCATTGATAGGGGAGGAATGGGCGAGGTGTATCGAGCCCATCAGAATAACCTTAATCGCGAGGTCGCGATAAAGGTTATTTCAAGAGAATGGCTCCAAGCTACTGACAATGGTGACGAAGATGTCGAAACTTTAGCTCAACGGTTTAGGCGGGAAGTGCAATCAATGGCACAGATTAGTCACCCAAATGTCATACAGGTCTATGATCACAATTCCATTACCGTAGAAATGTGCGGTGTTGATACACCGGTCGAATATATCGCCATGGAATATATACCGGGAGGAACTTTGCGGGCAACGATGTCCGAGGAAGGTTTTTATCCCGAAACGGATGCTCTCAAGGAATGGATTCTAAAGTTTTTTTTGCCGATACTCTCAGGCGTTCAAGCTTTGCATGATAGTGGTCTCGTACATCGAGACCTGAAACCAGAAAACATCCTGATGGATCGTGACACCCCAAAGATAGCAGACTTTGGGTTAGTGAGGTCACACCGGTCAAAGCCGATAACCCACTCTATCGCGGTAAAAGGTTCGCCTCACTACATGTCCCCAGAACATTTCCTTGATTTTAAGAGAGCTGATCACAGATCGGACGTCTATTCACTTGGAAAGATACTGTATGAGGTGATTGACGGAAAAATAAAGACCAAGACTATTCCATTTCATAGTGCTCATCTTTCACAAACTGAGTCTTCTTTTTTTGAACGACTGGATCGAATCATTGCCGGAGCCACAGAAGAGAAGATTGCTGAAAGAACAAAGTCAGTAACAGATCTACAAAATCAACTTATTGAACTATTAGATGAGGAATCTGTAGAAAAACAATCACAAACCACCGAAAAACAACAAAACTCTAAGTTCTTTTTAAATCCAAAGTGGATTTGGGTGGGCATTACCACAGCAACACTATCAGTTGCACTCATGACCCTCTGGCATATTTTTGGTGGTACAAGCCAACCTGTAGGCAGCAAACATCCGCAAGAAATTATTCAACTAACAAAAGACGGTAAGGGATTAACAGCTAATGTGGCAAGCAATAGTGAAAACAAAGAACACATGGGGGAACAGCACCTTATACCGAAAGGTAGGCTTGTCCTGCCGACAACTTTAGAATCGGTCTCAGGCCAGCAGGTTGAGATAGCTTCGTTTTACATGGATGAATTCCTGGTAACCAATCAGCAGTTTGTTGAATTCCTGAATCACAATTTATCCAGAATCAAACTGGAAAATGGTGTTGTAAAGGGTGACGGTGCGAATTGGTACCTTTTAGGTGAAGTGTATGAAAGCTATGAACCGATTAAATACCAAAATGAAGTGTTTCATGTAGTTGACTCTGCTTACGCTTCCAGACCTGTTCTTCGTGTGACCGGATTTGGGGCAGCTGCTTTTGCCAGCTTTTTCGGCAGACGATTACCGAACGAAACGGAATGGCTCTATGTAACTATGAAAGGAGCTGCCAGACCTCAATCTAGTTTGAAGGGAGCAGCTGCCGCAACTAGAGGTTCGGAATCAAGGAATATGGAAGACATGATGAACAACATGATGGAAAGTGCTTGGTCTAAGGATAACTTAATTACCGGCCAAAAGGATCAAACCGATAGTGAGATCTCAAGAAGCACCGTCAACACATCGCGAAAAACCCCGCCTGCAACATTCTTCGAACAGAATGAATTCGGTATTCGTGCTCTAAACACGGGCATCGGCGAATGGGCGCTTCGAACTTTTTCCAGTACTTCAAGAGATAAGTTACAAGACAATCATTTTATTGTTGTTGGCTCCTTGGAGGCCCATGTACAAGCTGAGAGCCCCCCCAAAAAAGAAAACTCTCCACCATCGGTGATATCCCGTTTCCCATGGGAAGGTTTTGAGGAAGTTGGCTTCAGGACAGTTCAGACAGCTATATCCGAAAACTGATCTAACTTCAGGGGATTGCCGATGAGAATAGCAGTGATGTCAGATATCCATGGAAATCTTGCAGCTTTCGAAAATGTTTTGGGGGATATCGACTATTCTGACATTGACAGTATTGTGAATCTGGGAGATAGCATTGGCTATGGCCCGGACCCAGAAAAGGTTCTGGAACTAATTAAAAAGCGAAACATTTTAAACATTCTTGGAAACCACGAACAGGCAGCATTGGACAAGACATTCCATTTTTTTTTAGAAAATGGTGCTCGTAAATCTATTGAACAAACTATGAAGCTTTTAACATCTGCATCACTTTCATACCTTCGGAAGCTTCCAGATTTTCGAGTCTTTAATAAGGCACTTTTTGTGCACGGGTGCCCTCCAAATTCATGTGAAACGTACTTGAATTACTTGTCTAATCGCGATATAGAAAATATTTTTAAATCATACCACAATACAATAGCCTTTGCTGGTCATACGCATAAACTGATCTTAATCAGCTATGATGGTAAAACAGTAGGCTTCCACGAGTTGAATGATCTTCCTATTAATCTTGCTGAAAATGTTCGTTACCTCGTCAACGTAGGCAGCGTGGGGCAGCCTAGAGACGGTGACTCAAGAGCGGGATATGTAATTTGGGATTCCGTCCAAAACAGCTTAGAAGCTAAACGAATTCCATATGATATAAAGTCTACCGCGGATAAAATCATACAGCGAGGGTTTCAGCAGAAAGATGCAGACCGTTTATTCCAAAAAACCAAATGACTGCGATGACTTATAACTGATCAATGGAAACCTCGATACGTTCGGGAGGAAAAACCGCGTGTTTAACACATCAAATATAAAAATCCTTTTCATAGTGATACTGGTGGGGGCTATAGCATCCCTCCATTTCTCAACTCAGTACAGCCAGATATATCATCATATTGTTTACCGGGAGCTCTATTTTCTTCCGCTGATTTTAGGCGGATTTTGGTTTGGTTTACGGGGCGGACTGATCACTTCTTTTAGTATTGTTGCTAGTTATATGCCTTTTGTGATTTTGAGGTGGAATAGCTTTTCACCAGATGACTTAGATAAGTCAATAGAGATGATCTTTTTTATAGTAGTGGCCGTATTGGTAGGAACATTGCGTGACCGCGAGAAGGCACGGATGAGGGAAAAGATCGAAGGCGTCAAGGCGATGGCCGGTACCGTCGCCCATGAGCTCAATACACCGCTACAGGTAGTTTTAGGAAATAGCCAGCTATTACAAGAAGAATTTGATTCTACGACAGAAACCCATATAGAGCTACAGGGGATAATTAATAACTTGCAAAAAATGGCTCAAATTATCAAAAAAATATCCTTTATAGATAGTGTTGAGCTGAGAGATTATATTGGTGACACTAAAGTAGTGGATATCGAAAAGACCAACCAAGCGGGAACCAAAGCCTGATAGATAATATTCTGGGCATAGACAGTCAACTTTGCAGAGTAAAATAAAGTCCTAACCTTGCCATCGTGAAGTTCTTCGCAGCAATCTGAGTAATACCCTAGATAGTGAGATTTATAAAAAATACACTTACGAAATAATCAGATACCTCGAAACCGTACTTTTCTGTTCAAATCGACACGCTGGTCCTCATAGTGATACTGGTGGGGGCTATAGCATCCCTCCATTATTCAACGCAATATAGCCAGATATATCATCATATTGTTTACCGGGAGCTCTATTTTCTTCCGCTGATTTTAGGCGGATTTCTGGTTACACAAAACTTCCTTCTAATGAAGTTTTACGTTCATCAACGAGAAGCATACTTGACAATCTATTAGATACACAATTGAACAGGTAGCTGTAGCGATCTGCAATGGTAAATGCCAGGACCCAAAATCAGGGCAAAATTTTCTGGGGTTTGGGCGTAGCCCCCCGAGTCGGTTGTTTTGTAATTTCGACCCCCCCGATTTCAAGGTTGATCGCATTATACGTGCACACCTTGCTACAGGCAAAACAGGAGATGCATTCCATATCGTCAGGTGCTTCATTGAAGCGCACCCCCATAGGACAAACATCATGGCAGGCTTCGCAATTGGTGCATCTGACAGGGTCAAGGCGCAGCCTGACCAGTTTGATTTTATTGAACAGGCCGTAAAAGGCTCCAAGAGGACAGGACGTTCGACAGAAAGGGCGACTGGCTACAACTGCCCAGACAATAAAGAGAATGAGGAAAAGAAGCTTGATTACAAAAATCAGACCTAAATTTGCTCGAAGTGCTGGCTGTAGAATAAGCATGGGAAAACCGGCTTCCAGTGTACCCGCTGGACAGAAATACTTACAAAAAGAAGGAGCCCCAAGGCCATATTCATCAAGTGCAAAAAGGGGCAGAAGGATGACCATAACAACTAAAAGGGCGTACTTTATATAGCGCAAGGGACGCCAGACACTAAACTTGGGTGAAGGGATTTTAAAAAGAAGCTCCTGTAAAAGTCCAAACGGACAGGCCCAGCCACAAACCATTCTGCCCACAAAACTGCCAATTACCCCCATGGTGCCAACAACATAAAACCCTACAAAAAACTGGCCGCTCTCTAGGGCCATCCGAATCCCAGCCAGGAGTTGCTGCAAGGCACCGAGAGGGCAATACGTTGTCGCGGCCGGACAGGAGTAACAGTTCAGCCCTGGCGAACAAAGCACCTTGAGAGGCCCCTGGTAAATCCCTCTTGTAACCGGAAAACTCCAGAACCCATTTGTAAGCAGAAAAACCAGGGCTTGGACCCATTTACGGACGAAATCCATATAATCTAATCTCAGCCGATACCTATGCATTCCAAACAAATTTGGGTTGCCTGCTGAAGTACCCTTTCTGGCTCTCCCAAACTGATTCCAATAACGCCAAGGACAAGGAAAATAAATATTGCCACAAATGGTGCTATCTGGATTTTCTGTTTTGTCGCTTTATCGGTTTGTTTTTTCATCAAAATCCCAATATCCAGCACTACAATTGCTCATTAATATATCTGCTCAACATATGCCTAATTTCGGGGGTGCCCCAATGCGCCGGACCAATGAACTTTTTCCGGAGCACTCCCTGTTTATCTATTATATAAGTTTCAGGCAGTCCGGTCAGGCCATATTTCTTTCCAACCGTATTATCCTGATCATTAAGAATTGGCATTGTCAGACCAAGTTTTGCAGCAAAGGTATCCGCTAGTGCCGGATCGTCTTTATTGAGTACTGCCAACATTTTAAATTTATCTTTCGGCTGCATAGTGTAGAGATATTGCATTGAGGGCATCTCTTCGCGACAAGGTGGGCACCAGGTTGCCCAAAAGTTAACGAAGACCACCTGGCCCTTCAGTTCCGAGAGAGTCCAGGTTTTGCCATTTCTATCCACAAGGGTAAAGTCAGGGGCCATCTTGCCAATTGTAGCCACCTTGAGTTCTTCCCCACAGCCGGCAAGAGACAAGGGTAAACAAAACAACAATAGTAACAATGATGTTTTTTTCATAATGATCTGTAGTCGTTAGAAATATTTAAACCAGCGCTCATAGCAGTTTGCTCATAGCTTAACGAATAGTGGGCGATGATTACTTCGGATAATTTGCATCAAGTTCAGCTTGAACCAATTGTTCTAATTGCTTGTAGCCAAAGCTCTGGAGAGGTTTTCCATTGGCAAAAAACCCCGGAGTCTTGTGAACGTTAAGGGTTTTAGCATCGGCAAGATCCTGGGCAATGAGATTTGCAATTGCGGGATCATTCATATCTTTCTTGATTTGTTCTATGTCGAGTCCTGCCTTAGGCAGATATTGCCATATCCTCTGAGGCTGCGGATTGCTGTGACTGGCCCAATACGGTTGCGACTTATACATCACATCCAAAGTCTCCCAATATTTGCCTTGTTTTTTGGCGGCCTCCAGAATCTTGACAAAATAATCGGCGCCATCATGAAAAGGAGCATAGCGGAGAACAAGTTTAATTTTTCCGGGATTGGCATCCATCAGTTTTTTGACAAAAGGAGAGAAAGCTGCACATGTTTCACAGGCAGGGTCTGTAAACTCAATAATATAGACTTTTGCATCATCACTGCCAAGGGTCTGTGAATGTTCTCTGACAAAGAGAGAAGCGTTTTCTTCAGCCATAAAGCCAAATTTTTCGGCCTGCTGATTTTTGTAATAAGAGCTGCCGAAGACAAAAGCCAAGACCAAGGCAAGGCATGCAATTCCAAACATTAAATATTTCATTAAGACACCTTCGGTTTAAGGTTTGTTCGAGTTAGAATAATCAAAAGGATTATTATTGTAAAAAAAGAAAGGAAAGAAAGCATTGGTATAGATACAAAACCAAACAGTTCTATATATTTTTCCGTACAGGAAACTCCCTGAGAGCAAGGTTGGATATTCTCTGGGATGACTCCGCTGTACAGCAGGGTATGATAGAGTGCCGTCAGCCCGCCTGCAATGGCTAAAGGCAGGGCGTACTTTACAACACCTTTATCAAAAGGAAAAAGTCCCACCGCCAAAATTATAACCAAAGGAAACAAAAATATTCTTTGATACCAGCACAAAACACAGGGAGTAAACTGCATTATGTAACTGAAAAAAAGACTTCCAGTGGTTGATACACTGGCCAGAAGCCAACATAGAAAAAGAAGAGTCCATTTTAAATCGGACGTTTTGTTTGGTTGAAGCATTTCAAATATTCTCCAAAGTTTAGCGCTATGAACCAGAATAATCTGGTCTTTTTATTTTACAATAGATGGGATTACTCTTTATTGTAGAGATATTTTATGGATTTATAGAGCAGCCGGCATCATTTTACATATTTACAAAAGGATGCCGGCCATTGATTTAAGAACGTTCAAACTCTTGATAGAAGATGTTAGAACACAACTGAAATCTATTTCGGCAGTTTCTGCAATTCTTCGTCTATAAGGATTTGGAAACCAGTAATCGAATGTTGCTTAACTTTTCGTCCATTTACGAAAATGGTCGGAGTCCCATTTATACCCAACGATTGAGCTTCCTGCATATCGTTTTTTAAGTGATTGCTAAGGGGAGTAGAAGCCCGATCCTTTTTGAATTGAGCTATATCCAAGCCTAGCTCTTCAGCAATCTTATTGAAGGATTCAGGGGTGATTTTTTTCTCTACAAAGAGTTTGTCGTGATACTCCCAAAATTTCCCCTGTTTATCGGCAGCGAGAGCAGCAATAGCTGCAGGCTGAGCCATATCATGACTTTTAAGGGGAAGGTTTTTGAATACAATTTTTACCGTATCTTCATTCTGCTTGAGCACCTGCTCAAGAAGTGGCGATACTTTGCCACAGTAAGGTCATTGGAAGTCTGAAAACACAGCAACAGTGACAGGTGCGTCCTTTTTTCCTTTAAACGGCGCGTCCACAGTATTTATGTCGACGACAAAATCAATTGCTAAAGTGTAGAATTTATTATTTTCACTATCACTCAGATGCAAGAACTGTCCAAGGGGATCAAGCGCAATAGATGTTACGCCCTTATTGACAGGAATAGTGCCCTGCAACGCTCCCCTGTTATCGTAAACGAGAACCTCACCGTCCAGTGTAAGAACAAAAGCATACTTACCATCTAAAGAATGAGCGATATCAACGGGGGAACTTGCTATCTGAAACTGACGAACCACCCCCCATTCGACCTTTCCATTGGTACCCTTATTTTGCATTGCAGCAAAACTCGATTGAGTAGTCATAATTATGCAGGCTAGCCCTGCGAGAAAACACCTCGATAACTTCATAAAGTTCTCCTTGTAAATGTTGATAAATCTCTTTTTTCGAGAGAAAAATACTTAACCATTTTAACCACCATAACTATGAAGCCCTGAAAGCAGGAAATTCACACCATAATAGGTAAATACCACAGAAATAAAACCCACCAGGGCCACTATTGACATCCGGGTGCCGTTCCATCCTCTTGTATAGCGAGCATGTAAGGCGAGTGCATAGACGAACCAGGTAATAAGAGACCACGTCTCTTTTGGGTCCCAACTCCAGTATGTCCCCCATGCAGAATTTGCCCAGATTGCTCCGGTGATGATGCCCGCTGTCAACCAGATGAACCCAAAGACCATCATTTTATAGATAATGTCGTCAATTTTTACCAAACTGACAGTTCCAATTACTGTTGCTTCATTTGCAGGGGAGTTCTGATTATTGGAAGATTTGATTTTAGCCAAATAATAAATCGCCAGTCCGCATGAAATTGCAAAAGCGGCATACCCAATAAAGCATGTGATTACGTGAGCAACTAACCAATTGCTTTGCAATGCAGGCAGAAGAGGCTTAACATCTTTACCAAATTCGGCGGAATACGAAGCATAAGCCATTGCGATAAATGCAAATGGAAGTATGAAGCTCCCAAAAATTTTGGCCTTATACAGATGTTCAATCACAAGGTATACAGCTGCAATTGACAAAGCGAAAAATATCAAAGATTCATACATATTTGACAATGGGATATGTCCAATGCCTTGTTGATATGTTTCCATCCAACGTAAGCCAATACCTGTCGTATTTGCTAAAAGTCCAAGAAGAGTCGCAGATGTACCCAACGTACCAAGTCCCTTGACCTTGAAAAAGGCAAAGGCTACGTAAAAAAATGTCGCTGCTAAATAGATAAACGTCGTTATTCCTAACAACTGAGAGGAATCCATTCTACGCCCTCCTTAATTCTAAAGTTTTGTCAGATTGTAAAATAGATGCAATCTTCTCCACAATTTTGGACAATCCATGGTGGTTTTTATTGCTTTTCCCACCGACAAATACGGTGGTAGTCAAATCGTCAGCAGTGATTGAGATCCAAATATTGCGGTGAGACGTGAAGAAACACACAAATAATCCAAATAACATTAAGCCAAATCCAATGTAGACAATCCATAAACCAGGATCTTTAACAACCTGCAATCCAGTTGCAAACCGTTGATTTATGAGGAAAGTATACGTGCCAGACTTTCTCTTAATTACTGTAGGAGCATTGTCGTTTGTGGTGAAAGTTACGGGCTTGTTATCTTCATCATCCAACAAGATCTCATAAGGACCATGCCCGTGCCCATCTTTACTGGTTGCGACAATCTGAAAAGTAGCCTGTGCCTCATCCCAGCTATTGGCAATCTTTGTTTTTGTGGAAAAAGTTCTACTCTGAATTTTGCGTCCTCCAGAATCCTTATCATTCTGTTTACTGATCTGAAGCGAGAATTCGTTTGGAATCTGTTGATAACTCGACTGGTAAAAGGTGATTCCTTTATAGGTTAAAGGAGCGTTGACAGTTATGTTTTTCTTAACAACTTCCTTCCCATCTTCTACTATCGTTAAGTCAGATTTATATTCTTTGGGAGTCCCATCATTGTAATAGTCAATATTGAAATCTTTACAGAAGATATCAAACTGTAACGGAATTCGTTTATTATCATCATCCCGGCTGAACACAAAATCTACAGAGCTCCCTTCTGGCACCATGACAGATGCTTTGAAGCCATAAATATTGCCAATAATTGCTCCTAATACAATTATCAAAATGCTAAGGTGTACGATATAGGCACCCAGTCTCGTCCACGCACCCCTTTCATAGAAAAACAGATGTTCCTTTCCACTCTCTTTCTGCTTCGCTTTAAGATGAAGCTTTTCAAGTGCTTTTGTTACAGAATCAACAACAGTTGTTTTATCGCGGGTAGTATTGAATACAAAACAGTCCTTGCCAGGTTTAAACTTCCCGTTGTCTACATTAGAATTATCTTTTTTGATTATTTTTAAAGTGCCAGGAAGCCTGGTGTATGTGCAAACAATCAAATTCAGACAGAGCATTATCAGCAGAGCTTTAAACCAGTATGAGTAATACATATCATCGAACGCGAGAATATCGAATATAATCGCATTCTTGGCCCCAAACCTTTCTATGTAAAAATTAAAAGGCTCTCCTTGGGGTAGGATAGTTCCAATAATCGAGGTTATTGCTAGCAATGAGATAATCAGAAGCGCCAACCTTACCGACGAGAGGGTTTTCCAAAGATCATTATCTTTTAGTGTCATTAGATTTCCTTTATCTGGATCGTGAAATATTTTTCATTATTGTTTCACGCTATCTACAAGCTGTTGAATTGTTTGACCGGTCGACAGAGTATAATTTGGCTGTAATGCGGCAACCTTTTCCCATGCCTTAATTGCCTCTTCTTTATTGCCCAGATCATGAAACAGAACAATACCAACATTGAATTGGGCATGAACATTATTCTGGTCTAATCCAATAGCTTTCTTAAACGCATCTATAGCCTTATCAGGCTGTTTGTTCCGTCGATACATAACACCAAGATCGGTATAGGCATCACTATCATCCGGCTTAATTTCCAGAATTTTAGTGTAGGCATTAATCGCCTTATCAAATGCACCCATTTCAAAATATGCGTGCGCAAGTTTTATCCACAACTCAACATTTTGACTATCTTCCTGCACACTTTCTTCAAGGTGTCTGATGTGTCTCGCGGCCTCCTCTTTAGAAACCCCAGCCTGTTGATTTGCAGGAATTTGTGCAACAAGAGAAGGCGTTCTGTAAGCAGAAACAACAACACCTCCTATAAAACCAATTATTAGTGAGACGACAATTGGCACCAGTTTTGTCATTAATTTATTTGTGTTTTTCACAGGGAAAATCCTTACATATTAATGGACTCTAAATAGACGTAATAACTCTCGTGCGACAGTTTACGTTTACGTGACACTCCCGCCTGTATACGGAGCGACAGAGATCATAATCACATGATGACTAGATCTAACGACTTGAAGTGTCAGATATTATGAATATAAATGAAGTTTGTGGGTACTATCCCAACGAGGTGTGAATCAAATGATAAGAACAGTGGATTTGAGTGATTTTTCAGCGGCGAAAGCAGGGAAGGGAAACTTATTTCTTCGAAGATATGTAGAATTTATTACAGGTGCATAAGACAGTCGTGGAAGGTGAATTACAAGTGAGATTGTTATTGGTGGTAGATCTGCTGATATGTCTCGATCAAAGATCCCGGTAAGCACGGTGTCTTGATATGTGAAATCAAAGCATAGTTGACAGTCTTTCTCACCAGGACTATTTTTTTGTTCCAGAGTAAAGGCAGAGGCACAATCTGCTTTAGAGGAAAGGTGGCAGCTACTCAGTTCCATGGGAACGTCAACAGACACATCGCCGACATCAAGACACAACGCGTTTTCTGCGCTGCTCAAAGCACTTATTAAAAGACAACCAATGGTCATAATGACCATGTACGTCTGTTTTGAAACTAACTGTCGTAACATGATTTCCGGTTATTAATTAGGGTCGAGACTTTACATCGACGCTATTCAAGCAGATTAAAGTAAAATTGGCAACTAAATACCACATTGTAGCAGAAAAATATTTTCATCTATTCGTATCTCGTTTGATTCGATTAAGATCTGGAATGTAACCAACGCTCTACTTCCCGGCCAAAATCAGGGGTGTAAATCTGGACAAAATCATCGGAGCAAATCCAGCCAAAATTCTCATAGCTGGTCTTTGGCTTTTCTTCTTCTTTAAAAGCTGATTCGCATCAGCTGGATATACTTCCTTTTTTTTCTTTGTATTTTATTCTTTTACTTTCTTTTTCATTTCGTTATTCTGATGCAAGGCACAACGTCCATAAAGGCCTTACGGGGGCGTTCTTGGGTTTTCTCATCTTGCGGACTGACACAGAAATGGGAATCTCGAGTAGACCCCAGAAGATTTTCCTTCTGGGCAACTCTACTTATCCTCTTGATTTCTTGCAGTAACGGCATTTGCGAAAGACCCAGGAGGCGAATCTGGGAAGCCGAACCAAGGTGATCTATAGGATACCAAAAACGAAGTCTCCTCTCAATAAACAGCAAAAACCGCATGGCGCTTTCAACCTATTGCCCATGGATAGGGTAGTTTGTCCTTGGCACAATTTGGCCGGTTTTAAAACGCTGATTTTGGCTGGATTTTGCTCCGCTGATTACAATCTGGAAGTCCTTAGCCTTCAGGTTAATCCCCATGCCGAAATTCATAGGAGTAAACGGAAAATCTATAGATGTCTGCTGTGAAGGTCACGAAGAAATCGTTACAAAAACCTAACAACACAAAAATGCGTTTCTGACCTTCAGGACGTCAACGATACCCTGACAAGTAAAAGCATTATCGTATCCCAGATTGTTCCAGATTATTTTTTCTGGTCACTTCTGAGTTAATGTTAGGCGTCGTGGTTGATACTAACTGAGATACTGCTATAAATCGGATTTGAAGTCTAATGGAACGAAAACTCACGTTAAGGGTTTTAAATCTGTTTATTTAGTTGGTTGGGCGGCCTTAGTTCTCCCATCATGACGTTTTCCGGCAAAAATGGGCTATAGCGGTTCACAGCAGTTCTTCCGACGTTACATGAGGTTGTGATAGTATCAATTCGCTCCGGAGGGGTTTACCCTGGGTGCGTGTAAAATTACGAATAGGTTCAATACTGTTGCTCTGCCCACGGCGATTGATACTGTTGTGGTACCCTTGTAATCCGCCTAACAATTTCCCTAAAGAGAATAACCTAACATTATCTGGAAGCATCAACAATTGAGAGCGCTCCATTTGCAGCTGGTTCTCTGGAGTTTGTTTTGGGTTTTTAAAAGTGTCACAATGCTCCGTTTCGATCGGCATATTTGGTCATGATCAAACTCAACCTGGAATAAGGTCAAATTGAGTGTGGTTCTTTGAGGTCAGGCTTGCCACTGAACATCTTTTCTTTTGGAAATACAGATCTGATTATATGGCGAAGAACTGGTTAGGAGTTTTAAGTTTATTAAGTATCAAGGCATACTGTTCTGCTATAGTCTTCTCAGAATGATATCAAGATACTCCGTAAGTGTCGCAATTTGTTCAATAGAGAGATCGCGGGAAATTTCCTTTGTAAACTGTTGGTGAAATTTATGATGTTGTTCATACATCTTTTCCCCTTCGCCAGTTAAAACAATAAGCCATGATCGACGATCATTTTTGTGGGGTTTGCGTTCAACCAGGCCTATTTTTTCAAGCTTGTCTACTCCAACAGTAAGAGTTCCTGTTGTCACACCAAGTCGTTCTGCCAGCTCTTTCATCCTCATGTCTTTATTATGACCAATGATTTCAACTGTATGGATTTGGGCTGGAGATAAGCCACTATCTTTGACAATAGAGTGCTCCCAAGAAGCCATTTTGTCATAAAATTCAGCTAATTGATGAGAAAGGACTTCTAAGCTCATTTATTTCCGCTCCCTTAAGATTGATGGACTCGTAAAAAGGTTATTCAAAGCATTAGATGCCTAAGTAAAAAAGTTCCATATACAGGTAGCGTAGACTCCGAGGCGTAGTGTTTTTAATGGAGATACGGCAATACATGCGGTATGCCGGGTCTTCATTTAAAACCTACAACGAAGGAGATGGGACTTTTTACGACGGCATCAAGATTGATTACGCAAATGCTTGATAAATTCCATACACTGAGAAGATTACAATTACTCCCCCTGATAGTCTCATAACAAGCGGTTCTACACACTCCTTCTGTAACGAATTTGCCATTGATGTTGCTTTAAATATTAAAAAAATCACACCTCCGACAGCAATAGCTGTTGAAATTGCATACGTTCCAAAGACCAGGGTGGCTTTAAAAGCGCTGCCCGCATTAAGCGCATAACCATACATTATCGCAGCTGTTGGGCACGGTACTATCATATTCACAAAACCGATGCCAAAAAGAGCAAAAGGCAACAGATGACCATCTTTAGTCAGCCCATGAAGCTTCGAGACGAACCCACGACTGCCATGATCGTCATGACTATGAGAGTGTGATTTACACTCCTGATGGTCGTGTTTGTCTCCATGCCCGTGACAATGGTCATGATGATCGTCGTGTTCATGTTTGTGTAATATATGTGGATCGTATATCAGTAGTAAACCAAGAATAATCAGAATTACTGACGTTCCAATCTCCACCCAGGTACCCATAGAATGAGGTACAAATTGAGAAATCGCCCCAATGCTTGCACCTAAAGCAAGACAGGCCAAAGCCGTACCACTAACAAAGGCAAAGGTAAGTAGTGCCACCCTACCACCATTCCTTTCCCCAGTTGTAAATGGAGCCAGTACCAGCCAAGAGTGTCCGCATGGATTTACTCCATGAAGAAGGCCGAGCAAAAAACTAGACTGGATTGCTGCAAAGAGTATCGTTTCAAATTCCATCTGTTAAATCTCCTGTATTAATTTGGGGTAGATATTACAGACGATAGATCAATTGTCAAGTCTCTTGATTGTCAAACTACTCGACTGCCAAACAACATGACACCAAAATCGCAGAATGCGACATTGTGGTACATTTTTCATTGACAGCAATCCCTTAATTGTTTAGTTTCGCCTAATTTTAAACGTATTACCTAAACAACAGGTCTCTGTTGATTAGGATTTTGGCTATTAACATCATCTAAGGAGTAAAAAATGTTTTCACGATTTACAGTTATTGTCTTGTTATCTCTTACGTTAATACCTGTATATGTCTCAGCTGATAATAATGAGATTGTTGTTTATTCAGCGCGAAAAGAACATCTCATCAAACCGTTGTTTGACCTGTACACTGAAAAAACTGGTGTCAAAATCAAGTATATTACGGGCAAAGAAGGTGTCTTGCTTGAACGTTTGAAAGCGGAAGGTAAAAACACACCAGCAGATATGCTTATCACTGTTGATGCTGGAAATCTTTGGCATGCTGCGCAAGAGGGGGTTCTACAACCAGTAGAATCAGAAGCGCTCGACACAGCAATCCCTAGTAATCTCCGCGACCCGGAAGGTAATTGGTTTGGCTTGTCGGTGAGGGCCCGAACAATTGTATATAATACGAAAAAGGTAAAGCCCTCTCAGCTGAGCAGCTATGAAGATCTATCCAGTGAGGCATGGAAGAATAAACTCGTCCTTCGGACATCTAAAAAAGTATACAATCAGTCCCTCGTTGCTTCGCTCATTGCAGAACACGGTGAAGAACAAACGTCTCAGATCGTTCAAGGATGGGTAAATAATCTCGCGGCAGCGCCCTTTAGTAATGATACAAAAGCGCTCGAAGCGGTCGCAACAGGCATCGGACAAGTGACAGTAGTAAACACCTACTATTTCGGAAGACTTATGAACAAGAAACCTGAACTTCCCTTGGCTATATTCTGGCCAAATCAGGAGAAAGGGGGCGTTCATATGAATGTTTCCGGAGCAGGCATCACCAAACATGCAGATAACAGAGATGGCGCTGTAAAACTTCTTGAGTGGCTAGCAGGACAAGAAGCTCAAACCAAATTTGCTGCTTTAAATATGGAATTTCCAGTCAATAAAGCTGTTGCACCAGACGCGATTGTCGCTGCCTGGGGTACATTTAAGGGGAGCCCTTTAAATGTAGCGGTATATGGTAAGTACCAGATCGATGCAATCAAACTGATGGATAGAGCTGGCTATAAATAGTTTGAGCCCCAATGAACGCTAAGATATCACAGCATAATGTAAAGGACCCTTGGCGATATATCGTCTGGGTCCTTGCCGCTTTAGTCGTTGTTCCACTTGCGATAATTTTCAGCTCTTTTCTGACTCCAGAAAAAGAGATCTGGGAGCATCTTGCAAGTACACTCCTCCCTGAACTTTTAAGCAATACTTTTGTGCTAGTTGTTGGGGTTGCATTTTTTACATCGCTGCTGGGCGTTTCCCTTGGATGGTTTACAGGTGCATGCAACTTTCCAGGACGTACGTTTTTCTCATGGTCACTCGCATTGCCTATGGCATTACCCGCTTATGTAATGGCATTCATCTTCCTTGGTTTGATGGATTTTTCAGGCCCTGTACAGAGCCTGCTCAGAACTGTTCCGGGGTTTGAAGGTAAAATGATAGAAGTGAGAACGGCTCCCTTTGTCATCATCGTCATTGGTCTGACTCTCTACCCTTATGTTTACCTCTTGAGCCGTGCTTCCTTCATGAATCAGGGACGGGCGATACTTGAAGCGTCCAGAACTTTAGGCTATACCCCAACACGAGCTTTCTTTAAAGTTGCACTACCTATATCCAGACCATGGATTGTCAGTGGACTTGCCCTTGTACTCATGGAGACTCTTGCTGATTTTGGCGCAGTTTCAATTTTCAATTACAATACCTTTACCACCGCGATTTATAAATCCTGGTTTGGCTTCTTCTCATTACAGGCAGCCGCTCAGCTCTCGTCGCTCCTTGTGTTTTTTGCTCTGGCACTTGTGATGGTTGAGGGACTGTACCGATCACGCATGCGCTACTTTGATAGCTCACGTGGTGGTTCTGTCCCTTCTCGGTTACAACTAATTGGATGGAAGGCATGGTCAGTTACAATGTATTGCACGTTTATCCTGACAATTGCATTTGTTGCACCTTTGATCCAACTTATTGTCTGGAGTGTTGAAGTTTTACAGTCGGGCGAACAGATCAGTTACTTTTCTTACATCAATAAGACCCTCATTCTTGGAGCTTTAGCTGGTGTTTTAATCTGCTTTACATCTGTGCTACTTGCTTATGCCAGGAGAAGAGATGCTTCAAAGAGGAATCGTTTTCTATGCCGTGTGGCCGCAATCGGTTACGCGCTTCCTGGTACTGTTCTCGCAGTCGGTATAGTTTTGCCTATTGTCTGGACAGATAACCTTATTCAAAGTGTTTTGTCTTATCTGTTCAATATTCAAGTAGGACCAATACTCCAAGGAACGGTCTTTGTGATGTTGGTTGCCTATCTGGTTAGGTTTCTTGCTGTAGGATTTGGTTCCATAGACAGTGCCATGCAGAACATCAAACCAAGCCTGGACGAAGCTGCCGCAATTTTGGGAAAAACCAGTGGAGCAACGCTGAGGAAGATCCATTTCCCTCTCCTCCAGAAAGGGTTACTTACCGCAATGGTACTCACTCTCATAGATGTAATCAAAGAGATGCCAATTACCCTTATGACTCGGCCATTTGGTTGGGATACTCTTGCTGTAAAAATATATGAACTCACGAGCGAGGGTGAGTGGGTTAGAGCTGCACTACCTGGGTTATACCTTGTCATTGCTGGAATGATTCCAGTTTTTTTATTGATCAAAAAAATGGAGAAGTAAGTCGTGCAAACAGATAGTCCTCTGCTCATTATTAATGATGTCTATAAGGCGTTTGACAATAAAGACGTTGTAAAAGGTGTCTCACTTGAACTCAGCAAAGGCGAAATCGGTTGTCTCCTTGGTCCAAGTGGCTGCGGTAAAACAACTCTCCTCCGAATAATTGCCGGATTTGAGACTGTGCATCGTGGTGAAGTAATTATTGCTGACAGGCAAGTTTCTTCTGATGTCTTAATGGTTCCTCCAGAGAGAAGAAATATTGGTATGGTTTTTCAGGACTATGCCCTTTTCCCTCACTTGTCTGTAAATGAGAATATAGCTTTCGGTGTTAGCGGCAATAAACGCAAAGAGAAACGAAAAATCGTTGACCATCTGCTTGACCTCGTTGGCCTTCAAGACACCGGGAAAGCCTATCCCCACGAATTGTCAGGGGGCCAGCAGCAACGAGTTGCACTTGCCAGGGCCCTGGCTCCGGAACCAAAACTATTACTGTTAGATGAACCTTTCTCAAACCTTGATGTAACCTTGCGAGAAAAACTTACAGTTGAAGTAAGAGATATATTAAAGGAAGCAGGAATTACCGCTCTAATGGTTACGCATAACCAGTTTGAAGCATTCTCCGTTGCAGATTCAGTGGGTGTCATTTTTGATGGTTCTATTCGACAATGGGACAGTGCATATAATATTTACCATAGCCCAAAAACATTAGAAGTGGCCACCTTTGTAGGGGATGGGGCTATAGTAAGGGGTAAAGTTATAGCTAATGATACGGTTTCCTGCGGTCTTGGCGAATTAACCGGGAATCTTTCACTACCATGTGATTCCGGGTGTCACGTCGATCTACTGGTTAGACCTGAAGATGTCTTACACGACGACCATTCTTCAGTAAAAGCAAGGGTAATGCACAAATCTTTTCGGGGACCAAACATCTTGTACAAGCTTGAATTACCCACCAAAGAGATTTGTCTGGCACTCGTCTCAAGTCATCATAACCACAAAATTGGAGAGATGATTGGAATAGTGCCGGAAGTGGAAAACCTCGTTGTGTTTCCTTCAACCTCAACCTTCTTCAACAAAGGTAACGGATATGCGGGTTAAGAATATGGTAACTGTTGATGAATTTAGACTGCCAAGCCAAATGTATTGAAAATTAAGCCACCCCAAAACTTTAAACTACTACTGTTATGTTGAAGGAAATCAGGAAGGTGCCTCAAAAAACTCAACAACGTAACAAGGTCGTATTGATCTTTTTGAAAGCAAGATCGCCTAACAAGACAATCTCATCCTGTAATCCGAGATTCTTCCAGAAAGCCAACAGGGATAATTGCTCCATTTCCGTCCATCGTCGACGTTGATATTACTTTCCTCTCTTCCAGTTGAAAAATCCCAAAACATCGACGGAAGAGGATTGAAAACGTATAGCCCATCCGGAGCGGTAAAATTTCGTGTACGCGAAATTTATACTCCACCAGGAGCAGCTCTCCAGATCGCCCAGGAGGGTTGCATTAAAACAGCAGCAAGGGCATGACCACAAATATCACTGAAATGGGAATCGGGCCGGTTGTTCTCAATCTTTTTCCCTACTGCCCGTAAAGCATTTATAACCAGCCGAAACGCCCGGCAAATACGTAGCCGTAAAACCGTTAATAAGTAAAAACGTATTTCAGGCAATACGGCTTGCACACATGGCACCCTTGGGTTTTCTAATCAACATCCAGATACCCCCAGGAGCATTGAATCAAAACTGCGGCGAATGCTTGGCGAGCATTTTTGCACGAATTTGGGTGGGACCCTAGGTTAGATAAAATGCTATCAGCATGGTCGCGGCTTTCTCTTTGAAACGGTATAGCCCCGTCCAGTTCTAGGTTGACTGGATCGAAAAACAATCACACATTACCTTTAATCATGCCCGATATCGTGATATAGGCATAATTCATATCAAGGTCGAGAACCTTCTTAAATATTGCTCTCCTGCAAACATTATCATAACCTCGAATATCTAAATATTGATACAAACTCCTTAGATATGTATTTAAATAATAATACACACATCTTTACAGTGTATCGATATGATGATACATTGATGGTGGGCTCGTATTGATATTTAGATACATTGAGGTGCCGTATGTTTAGCAGAAGAACAAAATCAAATCGCATTGACTCTACAAGGCATGTAGTGCAACAGCAGTTAATTAATAAAGTAAAATCAGCACGTAATGCTCTTGCACCAAAACCACCAAAGGATGGCTGGATTCGAACAATCCGTCAGACATTAGGAATGTCCGGGGCTCAGTTTGCCCAAAAATTGGGCTATACGCGCAATAAAATTTCCATACTTGAAAGAAAGGAAGCGAGTGGGGATATCACTATAAATCAGTTAAAGGAACTGGCAAAAGGTTTAGACGCTGAAGTAGTATACTGTGTTGTTCCTAGAAAAGATCCGGAACAATTTATTGATGATCAGGCCCGAAAAAAAGCGACTGAAATGATCCAAAAAACTCATCAGAATATGTATCTTGAGTCACAACATATAAGTAATGAGGCCATGGAAGAGCAGATAAGATTTCTGGCAAATGAAATTAAGCGAGAGGGAGGTAAATCCCTGTGGGGATAAAGTTGTTATGCCTATTTTTACAGAACCAGAAGGGGCTACTCCGTTAGATCCAGATGAAATCGAGGGCTTGATTTATACCCATATTGAAACCCGTGATGAATTAAACGCTCTTGAAAATGCCAATATCGCAGATTGTTTGGTATGGTTGTCAAATCAGTCTACCTTATCATTAGAAGAGATATTATCTCTTGATTTTGCTAGAGCCTTGCACAAAAAAATGTTCAGCAGGGTTTGGGCCTGGGCTGGTGGCTTTCGTACTACTGAGAAAAATATTGGTTGTGCTCCCGATCAGATCCGGGTGAACCTTCATAACTTGTTTGAAGATATAAAGTGCTGGATTGAATTTGAGCATTATGGATTACTGGAACTTTCAGCAAGAATTCATCACCAACTTGTCAAAATACATCCTTTTCCCAATGGCAATGGACGACACGCCCGTATATTTACGAACTGTCTTAGAGAAAAAGGCCTTGGCCTTGAGCCAATAATTTGGGCAACAGGAAATATAGATCGACAAAGTGAGGAGCGAAGGGAATATATAAATTCATTGAGACAGGCAGATCGGAATAATTATCAACCCTTGATAAGCTATCTTGTAGATAGAGGTAATTAGATATTAGATTTATACGAAAAAAAAGCAGGCAGAAAGCTGATTTGATCTCTGCAACAGTATAGCCCAAACTGATGCAAAAATGGCCATAGGACCCCGTAGCAAGTTTTTACAATTGAACCAATCGAATCAAAGTTAACTGGCTCAAATAGCGTTGTTAAATGCGGCTCATTTACCGATGTGATTCAAACTTGCTTCGGGCTTCTTTTTAGGCTATTTTGAATCAAAACATATAACTTTTGATTCACAGACTATGATAACTGAAAAATCACCAGAAATGAGATTGTTTAGCCCTGACGGTGAGAGACTTTATCTCACCGCCCAGGAGCGGAAACTATTTTTAACAGCAGCGGAAGAAGAGGACCGAGAAAACCGTATATTCTGTCACATTCTCCATTACACAGGTTGCCGACCGTCAGAAGCACTTGAACTTTCCCCTGGACGGATTTCAATTGATGAAAACGCTATTGTTTTCCGTACTCTAAAAAAGAGGAAAAAAGACAACAGGGGGAGGGTGAAGTTACCTGAATTTAGAGCTGTGCCGGTTCCTAAAAATCTGATTGATAGTTTAGATTATGTCTTCGACATTAGAAAGATTCACCGCAAAGGCAAGGAACTTAACACGCCTTTCTGGATAATGAGTAGACCAACGGCTTATCGTCTTGTTAAACGGGTTATGGATCGAGCGAACATTAAAGGAAAACAGGCTACAGGGAAAGGTCTTCGTCACTCCTTCGGCCTGACGATGCTTAGTGGATCGAAACCTCTACCTATCCACATTTTAGCTCAATTGATGGGCCATAGTACCACCAAGACTACTGAAATTTACCTGCAAGCGGTAGGAGATGAAAAAAGAACGCTCGTTCTCGATGCTTGGAAGGAATAACTTTGAATGGAAACAAATGTATAAAAACAATGGCAAGATAGGCATGGTTTTTCGGTATTTTGTTAACACCACAATTAAGCTTAATGGCTAGGAGAATTCCGTCCAGCTAATACCTTGTTCGGCGATACGAACAACATGACGACGAAGAGAAAGCGTTCAGAGCCAAACACTTCAGCAATATCCTAAAAAGTATTACGAACAACTGTTCGTAATACTCACACCAGAAAAACAACAAGCGCAACCAAATAACAGATCCCAAAAGACAACACGTCACAAGGTAGTATGTGTGGGCTCCAACGGGAGTAACAATCGCAACTGGCGCAACAGGGGCAATGAAACATGCCGGGTGCGTCGAACGTTAATAAGCGCATTTAGGCACGGACAAGAACGTCGTAATGTGACAATGATTGACGAATCACATCGAAACATGACTCACTTAATGGTAGGTGCAAACACAAAAAGTATTTTGTCTTCCAAAGAAGATACGAACCTTAAAGTCGTTAAAGGAATTACAAACGTTAAAGATATTGCAAACGTTAAAGGAGTTACAAACGTTAAAGGGATTACAAACGTTAAAGATGTTGCAAAAGTTAAGGGAGTTGCAAACATTAAAGATGTTACAAACGTTAAAGATGTTACAAACGTTAAAGATGTTACAGAAGTCAAAGACAATGCAAAAGTTAAAGCGACACAAGCAACAGGTAAACACTACACGCGCAATTTATTATTGACAGGTGTTGAATTTTAGTTTATTTTAGAATCACGATAAATTTGGCAAATAGGAGGTGCTGAAAATGGCTTTCGAGAAATTCACACAACATGGGAAAAGCTACACTCCAAAGGTATCAATTTGGAGCAGGGGCCAATTTGGATTTTCCAACGGGGCAACAAATAGATTCAAACTACGCAACTTCGACTACGTGGTATTCTTTTACGATGGCGAGACAAAAAGAATTGGATTGAAGTTTACCAATGAAGAAGAAACAGAAGGGGCCTGCAAACTCAGCAAGAGAAAAACTGGAATAATGGTTGGAGCAAAGTCATTTCTCGACTTTTACAACATCATATACGAGAAGACAACACAGTACGATTTAGAATTCAACGAAGAAGAACAATTATTCATTTTGGATTTGAACAAACCCACAAGTGAATAAAAGAAATAAAAAAAAGCTAACGGTGTGTCACCACCAGTTAGCTTTTAGGATGAGATGCTCTATCTAACCAGTTCGGGAGCTTCTCGTGACCATGGCCATGTATGTTAGACCAGGGTGCAAAAAAATACGATGAAATATTGTACCGACATTATGGTCCTCCGTCAAGTCCTTTACTATCGGCTGGTAAAAGGAGGTACTGGATGAATAGTGATTCAAACTACGAATATATCTACGTTAAATGGTTTAGACATTGGCGTACGAAGAAAATCGTCAGAGCTAAAAATGGCGGCGTGATTCGACTCCGAGTTCGTAAAAAGAAGAGCAAACAATTAAAGTTGTTTAACTAGCTCTTCGTCCCTTTCATGTCGCTGGGCTTCCTGGTCTGCTCAGTGGCAAGAATTCATTCACTATACGAGGTATAATATTATGGCAGGAAAGAAAAGATTTACCCCAGGCACAAAAGTACCAGTTTCAGGTCAATACAAAAATACATCGACCGGTACCGAAGTAACTAGCACCAAAAATGAACCATTACCACCTACTCCAAAATCTGGTCAACGATACGTTTTAGTTGATCCGACAAAGCACAAGAAAAATTAACTACAGCGGTAGTTGAACTATGCGATGAAGCTGGCACTAATTGCAATCAATTGCAGGCGGCTTCATCGTTATTTCGCTTTCTTAAATGGAAAAGAACTGGGAAAGAAATGGCCGAAACCAAATGGAAATATTCTCACTAATATAGGCCATTTAACTGGTGTAGGCAGCAGGAGTCGAACCCAAGTCTTCCTTATAAATGACGAATGAAACGGGACGTATGCTGTGAGGTCAGAAATGGCTATCTTTCAGAAGATTATCACAGAGTCTCAACCAATGTAATTGCTCCATTTTCCCAACATCCCTGCGACTGATACTTTCTAATCTTTCCGGGTTTTTAAGCCCATTTACAAAAAAAGAGATTCAATAGGTATTTATTGGGAAGGATATTACCTTTGACACTCCCGCACCTTGTTCGAAGATGAGTATCAAAGGGTTTATGTAAAATCAATTTCCTATGGTCCGATTGATGACGAATGGCACATTGTAGAAGAAAAAGATACGGATAGTTAAATTTGAATCAAAACATATGAGAATGTCAATATGGGCAACATCCACCCCTTTTTACCTAAACTAACGCTCAATAAATTGTTTGTGCGTGATTTAATGGCAGCAAATCCGCCTTGTTTTGCGATGGGATATGTTGAGGAAAGAGGCTCGATTAGCGGTTTTTTAGCCATGCGTCCCGATGAAAACATTCCACAGGACTCTACGCAGCAAGGTTTCTGCTTTGGACATTCAATGCTTGGGATTGGTAACAGTCAAATACTACATTTTGCCTTTGAATTTTATGGCCATGCTACCTATAACAGTTTAGTAAATCCTGAGAATCCTATTGTTCAATCAGTGTTAACTACAATGATTGAAACTAAGGATTATTTCTTTTTTGCCATCAATCCCGATCAGACTGTCACAGCCTTTCGTTCAAAACTGGAACATTTAGATTTGGCAGGGATTGAAACAAACCAGAAAAAATTCAAGAAAGCAGACTGCACCACTGAGCAATACGAAAAAGCTTTCAACGCCTTTTCGAAGAACCCAGACCCACCAGGCCAGGTTATGGAATGGGTGTGCCGGGATAATCCAGATTATTTAAACTTAACTGAGCATCGATTAGAACTTAATCCGAGGTATCGGTAAAGGGCGTAGAACACCCTAGAACCCTAATTAATTGAAGCAAAACATATGAGTGCTACACTGTCAGGCCAAAATCGATAAAAGCACCAAAACAGAGAAAACAAAGGGGAAGATATGAACAAAAAAGAGCTGGTCGAATACATTTCAAAAACCGCAGGTATTACCACGGTCCAGGCCGAAAAAGCTTTGAACGGTACTCTTGCAGGAATCAGTGAATCGCTCAAGAAAGGTGATAAAATATCCCTCATTGGTTTCGGGTCTTTTTCTACGTCCAGGAGAGAGGCAAGGACCGGCAGAAATCCTCAAACTGGAAAATCAATAGAACTTCCTGCAAAAACATATGTTAAATTCAAGGTTGGTAAAACCTTGGGTGATGAAGTGAATAACGGGTAGTGAGACATTGGTTGAAACGAAATCCGAAAATTGAATCAAAACTGATGAAAGTATACCTTCAAATAACCGGCAACGAAAACCGGCAAATGGTTGTTGATGCGTGGGAAACATGAGCAAAAATAATTTATCTCCCCCTTTACAAGTAGTATTACTATTGATACTATATTATCATGGATAAGATAAGCGAACTCATAAAGGCCATGCAGGGAAATTCCTGTAACGTCAAGTTTTCCGATTTATGCAAAGTCTGCGAGTATTATTTCGGCAAGGCAAGACAAGAGGGCACGAGTCACCGAATTTATAAAACGCCATGGTTGGGCGATCCACGGGTAAACATTCAGGACAGCAAAGGTAAGGCAAAGGCTTATCAGGTCCGACAAGTGTTGAAGGCTATCGATAAGTTGAAGAAGTAAGGAGGTACGACAATGTTACAATATGATCATTATACCTATCGAGTTACCTGGTCCGAAGAGGATCAGGAGTATGTCGGTCTGTGCGCTGAGTTTTCCAGTTTGAGCTGGCTTGACCAGACTCCGGAAGAGGCATTAAAAGGAATCCGGCAGGTTGTGGCCGATGCAGTGACCGACCTTGTAAGCAATGGCGAGAATGTGCCCGAACCACTGGCAACCAAGAAATATAGCGGAAAGTTTCAGGTTAGGGTAACTGCCGATACTCATCGGGCTTTAGCAATCAAAGCGGCGGAAAAGAAAGTAAGCCTGAACCGATTGGTTAGCGAGAGCTTGGCGCGGGCCTCCTGACCAAAATAGCGAGGTCCAAAGCAATTTGATACCATTGCCCTGGAAGTCCGGCAGTAATCCGTGCGTATGGCTCCGCCAATAGCAATCCCTTTTTGAATCAAAACAGATAATCCAGAACGAAATGATACCGGCCCCAAGGCTACCGGTAGCAGATCCCATCGGTACCGGTCGGCATCGAGGGAATAATGGTATCAAAAACGTTGCCGGCAGCTGCTCCGGATCTCTACTTTTGATACCAGATCTATTAACCTGGTCAACCCGGGCCGGGATAAAATGATACCAGGTTATAAAATCCATCTTGAATCAAAACATATGATCCAGGGCGGATTGATACCATCCCCCAGGACGACCAGCGGCAGATCCCACCGGCGCCGGTCGGCATCGAGCAAAAAATGGTATCAAAAAGTAAGACCAGGATCAGCTGCAGCAAAGGTTTTTGGTACCACTTTCACAACAACATTAATAAATGCAACAGCTTAAGGTTGATTACTAGGGGATAGATCGGCTTATCGGCTTCCCCCGCCACCACCCTCTTTTCTGATTTTGTTCCCGGCGTTTTCCGCTGCGCTACAACCACCGACAATAAATTACAAAGGACGCGTTGACCGGCGCGATCCTCCACCTTTGAACTTCGAAATATCACCTGTCCTTAAATTTCTTCTTTTCCTACTGCCCTTTTCTATCTTTCAAAATTGCATTGTGGAATTTACCTTCCGGAACCGCACAACAGTTCCGGAAGGTGCATACCTCATGCAGCAAATTCTGTTTGTATGGCTGTCATTTTAATATAGGTGCGCGATGCCCTTCCTGCGGGCGGTTATAGCTCACAAAAGCAGCAAGAGGGAAAAGGCAACTGCATTGACTGATAGAGTGGCAAGCAAAAACGCTTGCTGAATGTGCTGCGGGGGCTAAGACAGCACAAGGGCCGAGAGCAAGGGGATTTAGTTTTTTTCAGAAAAGCGCTGAAAAAAAGCTTAAATCCCGCCCTTGATACTGCCCCTTAACGCCTCCCTGTTCACTACGTTCTCTTTTTGCAGCTTCAATGAAACGCGCCCGTTGGTTCCGTTTTTTTGAAGCCCTCTTTAAACTTTTAAAGGCTTAACAGCTCCCTCCGGGGGCAAGCTTTTAGAAAGCTTGTAAATAAATATTTTACAACCCGAAACTCGCCAATGTTACCGGGTGAACCCTACCAAGGAGATTGAAAATGATCAGTGGATTCTCTTTTAAGATTTTGTTTTTAGACGAAGATGGAAATTGCTTAGATACTACATACACCGACATCCAGATAACCGCGACGGAGGACCAAGAAGAGGATCGTGGCAAAGCATATTCGCAGGCGGATGAATGGGCGACCGAGCAATTAGATGACTGTCCGGCAGACGATTTTGAGATTAGTCTTGTTAACGCGTGTTGATATATTAAAACATTAAAAGAAGTTAAAATATATCAAATAATATTATAAAATGTCATATGCATTGAGTGTATGGAACTCGCCAAAGTTCACAAGAATAAACCCTACCAAGGAGATTGTAAAAATGGATTTAATCAAAAGTGAAAAAGAAAGCAAACCGGTAAAAATGCACTCGCTCGATTTTGATGCGACACTTGTTTTCCTGAAATTGATCAAGGGCATTGACGATGAAAACCCTTCAAGACGTTTTGATAAACATAATTACTGGCCGGATTGTTCCGGGGGATTTATGGCTGTCCAGGTCGAGAAAATTAATTTTCTTTATAGTGTTGCACACTACTACAAACAGAACGGTGATTTAATGGCCGATCCCGAAATGACGTTCGTCGTTTTTGATGATCTTGTTTACCCTGCCAGTTTTACTCAACACAATTTAGGACTATATGAGGAGTCAATCATTTGGAGGATCAAGGGAGGCTGGACGCTTGATCCTAGATTGCAAAAACATCACGCTGACTTTGCTAATCAGTGGTTTGAAAGCATTAAAATTCAGCAAGATATATAACCGCAACGCCCTGCTCTATTAATATATTATATGACATTAAATGGCTGCAAAAAATATCAAATAATGTTATATAATATATCATGTTTTAAGCGCCTGGAACTCGCCAAAGTTCATAAGAAAAACCTACCAAGGAGATTTGAAAATGTTCTCAGATTACAAGAATTTTTACCCTACACCTTCCAGCTTGGCCTTGAAAATGATTTGTTTGATTAAGGGACATCCTAAAAATATTTTAGAATCACAGGCCGGTAAGGGGGACTTGATAGAGTGCCTTAACAAGTCGTGGAAATTTAGCCATGCCCGTTATGAAGTTGTGGCTATTGAGATTGACGAAGACCTTCAGTCGATTCTACGTGGAAAAAATATCAAGGTGATTGACAGCGATTTCCTCAATTTTCAGGGACCGGATAAATTCGATTTAATCATAGGTAATCCACCTTTTGACCATGGAGAAAAACACCTGTTAAAAGCAATTGATGTTCTTTACCGGGGGCAGATAATCTATTTGTTGAACGCGGAAACCCTTAAAAATCCAAACACCAACACCAAAAAAGAACTCGTCCGAAAACTTGACGAGTTAGGGGCAGAAATTGAATATATTCAGAATGCTTTTATTGACGCTGAACGGCCTACGGGCGTTGAAATAGCGCTGATCAATATAACAGTTGAGCGTAAGGTTGAAGATGATTTGTTTGCTGGAGCCAGGGACGAGGCCCAGGAAAGCAAGGACGAGATCAAAGAAGAGAACGCGCTTTCCACTGGCCGCACTATTCAAGAATTGGTTGCCAGTTACAACCAGGTGGTAACGGCCTGTACCGAAACAATTATCTCTTATTATCGACACCACAACAAAGTTTCTTCCTATCTTGGATTGAACAAAGAAGCCACTTCTTCCAATTACAACGCCAAGGATTTGACCGAAAAGCTTCAAAACACATTAAATATCACGGTGGTCTCAATACGGAAAAATTTTTGGAGAAGAACATTAGATATTGCCGAAGTTCGAAGCAGACTCACTGAAGCAAAACAAAAGGAATTTGAACACCAGCTTTCTCAGCGTTCAAGTATGGATTTTACAGAGAGTAATATCCGTTCATTTATTTTGAATATTATCGGGTCCTATGAACAAACGATCATGGATTCAATTTTGAGTCTCTTTGATAGATTTACCATTGAGAGCTGTTATCGGGACACCTTGAATGAAAAAAATATTCACTACTTCAACGGCTGGAAAACGAACAATGCTTTTAAACTCGGAAAACGTCTCATAATCCCCATTCACGGAAGTTATGGCGGACCCTTTCAGAGCTGGTCTGATGGCTGGTCCTTAGATTATCAGGCCGAGCGGTCTAGACGGGACATAGATATGGTGATAAGCTATTTTGACGGTATGCATAGCTGTAAAACAATATGTGACGCACTCAAGGAAGGTTTTGGCCAAAATGAGAACAGCGGACTTTTTAGCACTCACTTCAAGATCACAGCGTACAAAAAAGGGACGTTACATTTAACCTTTCTAAATGATGATATTTTGAGGCGATTCAATATTGCAGCCTGCAAAGGCAAGGGTTGGTTGCCGGAGAATTACGGCACGGAATCATATGTCAAAATGTTGCCGGAACAACGAGATGTCATTGATAGTTTCGAGGGGGCAAAAATATACGAAAAAAATCTCAATGTTCCCCTTTTTCCTGTCAGCAATACAATGTTGAAACTGGCTGCTTGAAAAGCAACAACAGGTTGCAGCTACGTCTTTTTGTGAGTTGCAGCCTGTTGTTTGGGAAACCAAGAAAAGAGCTTAGGGCCGGTCGGGGCCATCGAGCCATTAATCGACAGTCATAAAATAGTTGATGTTTGGTTGTTGATTGAAAACTTGAAGACGAATAGTCTCCTGTCCAAACCTAGCCCTCGATGGCCCCGACCGTTTTGATTTGGGCTTCGCCAACAGCCAGAAAAAAAGATTGATACCAGGAGTAGGAACAACCGGCTACCGATCTGAACTGAAATACAACTGCATTGACTGATAGAGTGGCGAGCAAAAGTGTTTGCTGGATGGTAGCGGGGGCAAGTCTTTAGAAAGATTATAAACATATTATAATGATATATTATTACATTAAATTACATTAAATGAGATAATAAAATATTATTTAATATTGTCAAAAAATAAAAGAGATATTGACTATCGCCATGGTCAAACTCCAATATAGCTATATGGACTTTTTGATATCGAGGATAACATAGGATTTTAACTTCCATATGCCGGTCAAACAAGTCGCACATTCTAGGTGGTCGTCCTAAACTTTCTTTTAAAGACTACTATACTATCTTCAAAAGGAGGTACACCGTGAAAGTATTAGCTGCTATCAGTTTTTACCTGCAGTACCATAAAATTAATTCAAGGCCCAATACGATTAAGAATTACGAGTTTCTTCTTGGGAAATTTGGGGACCTTTACTTGGAGAGGGAACTGGAGTCGATAACAACTGAAAAAAATATCTCTTTTGGGGCTGATTTGTCTGAGGGGTGAAAGCAAAATACCAAGCGAGCAGAGACACAACCCTATCAGCATTTTTAAACCTGATTATCAATGCCCTCATCCCTGAAATGCAGAATCCATGTCAGTCACCTGCTGCCAAGAATCTTTTCAACAAGCCCAAGATTTGCCAATGGGCAATTTTTGATAAAGATACAATAGATGAAGCTATCTTCAGAACGATTAATATCCGTAATAGGATAATGCTTGAACTCATGGCCCGAGGAGAGATGAGAAGTAATCTTAACTTGGGGAAAAGCGCATTTAACCAGACGTTCGATTTTGCAATATTAATTATTTTTCAAAGATTGTAGCAGCTGCTACATCATACATATTGATGGTTCATTATACTCATCGAAGTATTAACAATCACATTCAAACAATGGAGTAGACAATGCAACCACAGGTTATTGGAATTTCCGGCAGTCCCATCAAATACTCAAACACAGACAGGGCGATTCAAGCAGTTCTAAAAGGCACAGGTCTTGAAACAGAATTCATCAAGCTGTCTAAGCGCAAGGTTCAACCGTGTATTGCATGTCTTGGCTGTACTAAAGATAATATATGTAAGGTGAAAGATGACTTCCAGGAGATAGCTGAAAAGGTAAAACATGCGGGTGCAATCGTGGTTGGTGGATATCCACCCTATGCGAGCATCGATGCTTTCACCAAGGCTTTTCTCGAAAGACTCTTTTCCCTCCGGCATCAGAATGCCCTCAATCGTGGCAAACTGGCGGTGACGGTAGTTACCGGCATCGGCCGGGGTGCGCCTGGAATAGATGAGGCGAGCAATCAAATCACTCAGGCACTGACGATGGAAGGGATGGAAGTATTGGGCCAGCTTAAAGTAACTGGTAATCCGGAATGTATGGTTTGCGGCTATGGCCAGAGCTGTCCTATGAGTGCTTTGCCATGGGTTTTTGGTGACGATACTGAAATTACCCCTGAAAAATTTTGTCAGGTTGAAGAGCAAAAAGAAACATGGTTGCAAGCCGAAAACTTAGGCAAAGAAATAGCTGAAAGACTGAAAAAAGTACACATGATGTAGCGTACGCATATTGCAAGGGAGTATTTTTCAAAATATTAGAGCACACAAAGCCGAATTTCAGGAGGATAATATCATGCAAACGACCCTGGCTTTTGATGTATATGGAACCCTGATCGATACCAATGGGGTAGTTGCAGCATTGCAAAATATTGTAAATGATGATGCACAGAAATTCTCTCAAACCTGGCGTGAAAAGCAGTTAGAATACTCTTTTCGGCGAGCTCTTATGCAAAATTACCAGAGCTTTGCTGTTTGTACAGCTCAGGCGCTCGATTACACCTGTTGTTATCACAAAGTAACGCTCACTGATGCCCAGAAAGCTGAACTTCTGGGCATTTACCGCGTGCTTCCCGCATTTAGCGACGTTAAAGAGGGGTTAGCCGAGCTCAAGACAGCCGGTTTCCGCCTTTATGCATTTTCCAATGGTAAGGCTGATGCTCTTGAGATGCTGTTGGCCAATGCTGGCATCAAGGATTTGTTTCTCGGTGTTGTGAGTGTCGACGATATTAGGACGTTCAAGCCCTCCCCTGGAACATATTGTCACTTTTTACGGCAGGCTGGGGCCACAGGCTGCAGTGCGTGGCTGATTTCAAGTAATCCCTTTGATGTCATTGGCGCAATCTCGGCTGGAATGAAGTCTGCTTGGCTTCGTCGTTCACCAGAGGCTGTATTCGATCCATGGGGAATAGATCCCACAATTACGGTTAAAAATCTTTTAGAGCTGGGTGATAGGATAGCCTCACCACATGGTGCGGGTTTGACTGAGGGGAAGCAAGCTTGCAAATAACTATGCACAACCCAATCACTGGAAATGATCGCCTTTGATGGGAATTCGCACTGAAGCGGTTGGGAGCATCCCACATCCTCGTGAGTTACAGGATGCATTGGTGTCTCATTCACAGGGAAATATTACCTGGGAAGAGATGGAGGCTCTGTTTGACAGATCGTCTGTGAAACTATAGCAAAATTTGAAGCGACAGGTTCTCCCGGTGTGACCGATGGGGAACCAGACAAAAAACAAGTTTTGCCATGTAGCCCATAGACGGCTTGGATAATATTGCATTAGATGGGGTAATTATTCCTTTCGAAGCTGGTCGTACACGACAGTTACTTCACCTAACCAAAGGACTGCTTAAGTATGCAACATATGCCGGTTCTTACTTACCTCGCGCAAAGAAATTTGCCACACGCCCTGTAAAACAGGCAGGCATCTCTGCCTCAGCAATGAGTTTACTCTATCCGGAAGGCCGTCAAGCTTGATCCTTCAAAACAACGATTACGGCAGTTTATTGATCTCAATAATGATATTTTGTTTCATTTTACTGAAGTTGAACGTCAGCGATTAGGATTTCATAACCGCATCAACATTATGCCAAAGCGTCCGTCCTACCATTTGATTTTTTATTTTGCAATGTAGCAGCTGCTACAGATATCTTATGTAATTTCTTTTAAGGTGTAGATCTCTTTTGAAAATAAGTGGATAGGTGTAGGACGGCTTAAGCATTTTTGAAACCAACAAAACGGACTGCTTGATTAAAGCTCTTTTCTAACCCCGGTAGACGGTAAAAAAGCCGGGGTTAGTACCTTGGGACAGATTGTTATCCTGCAAAAAACAAGGAAACAATCGGTAAGGTACTAATACAGTAGTCTATTATTAATCGTACGTTCAATAACCGGAGGTTACATCATGAAAGTTTTAATTACATTTTTTAGTCAGAGTGGAAATACCGAAAAGATCGCTAAAGCTATCTGGGAAGAAGCATCACTGGCGCATAAGGCAGACTGTAAAAAGCTTGACGATATCACTCCCGGTGATGTGGCTGGATACGACGTCATTTTCATTGGCTCGCCGTTACACTCAGGTAGTCTAGCAGCACCGGTAAAAGAATGTTTGGGTGTTCTTCAGGCAAGTTCGGGCCAAAAAATGGCTGGTTTCATCACCCATTTCGCCCCGGCCTATCCGAATCAAGACATGGATGGATTTGCAGAACCCATAAAGGCAGCATGCAAAGAAAAAGGCATTGAATACGTAGGCTGTTTCGACTGCCAGGGAGCTCTGGCGGAATCAATGCACGCGCCGGTACAGAAGAAGCTTGATTTGTCTGATGAGGCATGGGCAGGTATGGTTGAACAGATGACTGGCCATCCAAACGAAGAAGACATAGCAAATGCCAAAGCATGTGCAAAAGCGGTTTTGGGTTAATTCCAGGTAATTCTTTTGATGTTCTCGAATCGATTTCGACAGGGATGAAGTCTTCCTGGATTAATCGATTCGGTCAGAGTATAGCAAGATTCCCAGGTAAACTGGATTGGGAAATTTTTTAGATGTCTTTATAAAAATAAAATTATGGCGAGGAATTGGTCTTGATGAAGAAAAAAATAATTGCCAGCCAAATTTTCACCGATGAACTTTTAGCCGTCTTACCAGAAGAGTATAAAGATATTGACATTACCTGGCTGGATGCCGGGCTGCACTGGAATTTTGATAAACTCGAATTTACCTTGAAACAGGCCCTAAAGGATTCCGTAGCAGAAGGGACAGATGCAAGAGTTCTTTTTGGCAATGGTTGCCATCCGGATATATGCCAGATTATCAACAACCATTGTGGAAAAATTATTGGGGCCAAAAATTGTCTTGAAGCATTCTGCGACAAAAGTATTGATGCCTTAGAGCAAAATCGCACAATGGTTATAACCCCGGGTTGGGTCCGTTTTTTTCCAAATATGATGGCGGCGGCGGGGTGGGATGAAGTGGATATTCGCCAAAATTTCGGTCGTTATGATCGGTTTTTGTTGATGGATACTGATATAAACCCCCTCTCAGAAGAAGAAATACTTGATTTTTATGACCTGACACAAGTACCGGTCGAGATACAGCAGATAGGCCTTGATCATTTCAGGGCAAAGCTGAGTGAAGTGCTTCGATAACGAGTTGTTAGAGCGTTACTCCAAAAAAACTGCAATAAAAAACAAGAAAACTGAGAGCTCTTTTAATATCAATAGTTTGAAGTTAACGCCAAGCCACTTATCCCCACAAGAGGGTATTGAACACAATCCCTGCTTATTTCCCGTTTACCGGGGTTAAACGTTATAAATATAAATTGTAAAAGCAATAGCTTAATGATTGCACAGAGCTAGATTATTTGTAAATCAAATCACCAGCCCAGTGGTGGTTGGAAGGAGAATACTAATGGGTATTAAAGTATTGGGTATTTCCGGAAGTCCTATAAATGACAGTAATACAGATCGCCTTGTAAAAGCTGTCTTGGATGCAACCGGCGTGGAATCCGAATTCGTAAAGCTCAGCACAATGAATGTCAGACCCTGCCTTGCCTGTAAAAAATGTGTCCCGGATAACATTTGCAAAGTGAACGATGATTTCCCTGAACTGGCAGAAAAGATTAAATCTGCTCAGGCTCTGATTATCGGCGGATATACCCCCTATTCACAAATAGACGGCTTTACTAAGGCACTTCTCGAAAGATTCTGGTCTTTTAGACATCAGAAAAATCTTTTAAAAGGCAAAATGGTTGCGACCGTCCTCACCGTGTTGCTCCTGAAGCATTGGCCGCCGTCAATCAATCATTGGCTGCTGAGTTCCGTGACTATGAAAACATGGATCTTCTCGGGCAATTAACGATACCGGGAAGCATTGTCTGTGCGTTTTGTGGTAAGGGGGATGATTGCGAGATGAGTGGATTCAAAAGTCGTCTCATTGACCCCGGAACAAGGGTAAGCGATTATAAGTACCCCAGGGTGGAGGATCAGCAAGAAGTATGGGAAGAAGCACTGCGAATTGGTCGTCTCATGGGTGAACGTCTAAATTAAAAGATGAAATGGAAAACTTATTGATATCAAAACAGCAGCTTGAACAGTTAACCCAGGAAGCAAAAAAACTTGGGGCAACTTCTGCCGCCATTGTATCGTCCAAAGAAATTCAGGTTAAAGATAATTTTGATGATAAACAGGATATATGTGAAACCCATGCTGCGCAACTTCTCAACGAAGTGTAAAAACCTGCTTACAATATACTGAACAAGATATATTTTTAGTTGGGAAAGTGCCGCTTGTTCCAATGAACCAAATCTTTAGCTTCAAATCTTAGTCCAAAAGTATGAGCCGCTGATGATACAATGATGCGGCAGGAGGAGGAACCATGGGTTGTCTCTGTCAAGAAATCGCTGGACCTGATATGGAACTATCACCAATCTGTCTCGGGCAGCTGTGGATGTTTGAGAATCTTCCACAGGCTGATGTAACGGAGTTGATTCGTGAAGCAGCACGTAAAAAACTAAAGAAGGGGGAGACACTGTTCATACAGTCTGATCCTGCCGACGAGCTGTTTCTCATAAAGGGTGGGCGCGTTAAACTCATAAAAATCTTTGAAGATGGCAGCGAACTAACTTTAGATATTCGAAAAGATGGAGATTTTCTCGGTGAGAACGTATTTTCAGAAAAAGGGCAATATCCGGTAAGTGCTATTTGTCTCGAAGATACAATGACATGTGGGTTTAGTAGAGGTCAGTTTGAACAGCTTGTGCTTAAACATCCTCATATCGGGCTTCAGGTCATAAGAAATTTGAGTGATAGAATTACCTGGCTCACTAGCCAAGTAGGGAGCATGGCCGTTACCAATATTGAGGAACGACTCTACAGAGTCCTGTGCAATGTGGCCCAAAAGCATGGCTCGACCAACTCACGAGGAGTTGTGATTCAATTTCCTCTGACCCATGAGGATTTAGGCTTTTTAACAGGAGCTCACCGAGTCAGTATTACCAGGGCAATGACCGCTCTTAAAAATGCTGGAAAAATTATTCTAGAAGATAAAAGACTCATCCTGACGGCTATGAGTTTATAGATAACAACTCTCTCCTCTTCTTCATAGTCGCTCGATAGTTCATTCACAAAAGGCTATCATTCCCAAGGTAAAATGCCACCTAACAAGGCCTCCCTACTAAATACATAACGAATCCTCCTGAAAGGCATTTGACTCTGGTTTTATAAAACGCTTCCAAAAAGTTCACATATTTCCACTATATCCTAACTTTGTCTTTAAGTCTTATATCAAAAAATTCTTCCGGACAATATTTCATTTTTATTATATGGGGCTAGATCGGTTTCTGGCTACCTCTGCCACCACCCTCTTTTCTGATTTTGTTCCCGGCGTTTTCCGCTGCACTGCAACCACTGCCAACAAATTACAAAGGGGGCGGTGACCAACCCGATCCTCCATCGTTGTAACTGCGAAATATCACCTGTCCTTAAATCTCTTCTTTTCCTACTGCCTCTTCTATCTTTCAAAATTGCGTTGTGGAATTTACCCTCCGGAACCGCACAACAGTTCCGGAGGGTGCATACCCCATGCAGCAAAATCTGTTTGTATAACTGTCATTTTGAGCTAGGTACGCGATGCCCTTCATACGGGCGGTTATAGCTCACAAAAGCAGCAAGAAGGAAAAAGCAACCGCATTGACTGCTAGAGTGGCAAGCAAAGTCGCTTGCTGAATAGGCTGCGGGGGCTAAGACAGCACAAGGGCCGAGAGCGAGGGGATTTAGATTTTTTCAGAAAAGCGCTGAAAAAAAAGCTTAAATCCCGCCCTTGATACTGCCTTTTAACGCCTCCCTGTTCACTACGTTCTCTTCTTGCAGCTCAAAGAAACGCGCCCGATGGTTACGTTTTTTTGAAGCCTTCTTAAAACTTTTAAAGGCTTAACAGCTCCCTCCGGGGGCAAGCTTTTAGAAAGCTTGTAAACAAATAATCAACAACCTGAGACCCATTTTGTCGATACATTTTTATATTAAATTACATTTAATGAGATCGTAAAATATTATTTAATATTTTAAAAAATCACATGTTTTAAACGACTGGAACTCGCCAAAGTTCACAATAAAAAACCTATCAAGGAGAAACAAAAATGGAAAAAATCAACATTTACGAAATAGTGACCGAGCAAATTTTAGAAATTATGGCGCAGGGTGTAATCCCTTGGAAAAAACCGTGGAGCGCTCGCGGATCACACAGAAATCTTGTAAGCGGTAAACAATACAGAGGCATAAACGTTTTTCTATTGTCCTGTTCTCATTTTTCCTCCCCTTGGTGGTTGACATTCAAACAAGCAGCCGAGAAAGGCGGGAAGATTCGTAAGGGTGAAAAAGGCCGAAAAGTTGTTTTCTGGAAGCCCCTTTTAATCAACGAGGAAAACCAAGCGACCGGCAAAACTGAAAAGAAAAAAATATTCATGCTGCGATATTACACCATTTTCAACCTCGAACAGGTGGACGGCATAGAAACCCCCATCGAACCAGAAACTGCAAAGCTTGAGTCTATAGCTGCAGCTGAAAAAATTGTTTTTGAAATGCAAAACAAGCCAGTGATTATCGAAGCCGCTGGAAATAAAGCTTGTTACTACCTCAGCAGGGATGAGGTGCAGATGCCTTTCTTTCAAGCTTTTGATGAATCAGAAAAATATTACTCTGTTCTTTTTCATGAGATAGCACATAGCACAGGACACCAAAGCCGGGTCTCCAGGCCAGAAATGCAAAAAGGGAACCGTTTCGGCTCAGACGATTACAGCAAAGAAGAACTCATTGCAGAAATGACAGCCGCTTTTTTATGTGGAGAGTCCGGCATACTTCCCGCCACCGTTGAAAATTCAGTTGCCTATCTGCAAAGCTGGGCAGCCAAATTTAAAGAAGATTCCAAAATGGTTGTTTGTGCAGCAGCCGCCGCCCAAAGAGCCGCCGATTATATTCTCAATCGTAGCTTTACCGAGCAGAATTAAAAAGCCTCAAGAGGTCTGGCAATCGCCGGATTTCTTATAATTTCAAAAAACGGCCGGAGCAGAAAATGGAAGCAAAAAAAATTCGATTGTCAGATCTTGAATCCTTCGATGGTTGCGAAGCCGCGATAGGTGCCATTGAAAGAGATCCTATCAATTATTATGGGAATTTGAAACATTGGTATTCTGGACACGTAACGATATTAAAAGAAGGTCCAAAAAAGAAAATTGCCGCAATTCAAAGAAAACAAGATCGATTTGATGTTGATTGATACCAGGAAGGAGAGGACACCGGGCGCGATCTGTTCGCCCCGGTGGAACGGCGAAAGTTTTTTGGTATCATAATGTCGCTCCTGGGCGACCTAGCCAAAAATGGTTTGATACCAAAAAACGTTTTAGTGTGGCAAGCAAAGCGCGCTTGCAAAGAATAAATAAAAGGCAAAAAAAGCCCCTCCTGAACTCGCCAAAGCTACCGGAGGGGCAACCTCTAAACCTACCAAGGAATTAAAGGTGAGGAAACAATATCTCTCTCATGTCTTTTTGTCCATATCTTAACCTGTGAACATGAACATGTTTCATGTGATTAAATGAGCGCAAAAAATATAATAAAAAATTAAATAAAGTAATTTGTATGTTGATAATAATGTTATAACATTATATATTAATTAATATCATTTAATACATTGATATATTTTATTAATAAAACCAAAAGGGGCGATATGATCATCACCATAGGGAACAGTAAGGGCGGCGTTGGTAAAAGCACTATTGCTTGTAATCTTGCGTGTATGGCCGCAAAAGAAAATAAGAAAGTTTTGTTGGTTGACGCTGATCCTCAAGCATCGAGTCTGAATTTCAGGTCGATTCGAGAAGCCGATGACATAAAAGCAACAGCGATTACAACTCCCACTCTTCATAAAGACCTGAAGGAATTCACCAATTTTGATTTGATAATAATTGATTCTGGGGGACGGGATTCGGTTATTTTCAGGTCGGCTATTTTGGCTGCAGACATACTCATTATTCCGGTTTTACCCTCGGTATATGATATTTGGGCAACCTCAGACACTCTTGATATTGTACAAGAAGCAAAGGTTTTTAATGAGAAATTGATAGCTAGGTTTTTACTTAACATGGTTATGCCAAACACCATTATGGCGCGTGAAGCGCTTCAGGCTTTGGAGGAAAAAAAGGACATACCTATTTTAAAAAATCAGTTAGGCGCAAGAAGCTCTTTCAAGAATGGTTTGATATCCGGGCAGGGAGTTATTGAACACGACCCCAAATCTAAGGCAGCCCAAGAGCTTGCAGCCTGTTACCACGAGATAATGCAATTAGGAGATTTTTAACCATGGCTATACCAAAACCAAAAAAATCAGCCGATGATTTTATAAAAGGTGCTGCGGCTACAAAAGCAGAAACCGAAGTGAAGGGACAGGGGAGGGGACGGCCAGCTGGGCCCAAAAAAGGGGCGTTGCCTGTTAGATTACCTTTCGATCTCCTTGAAACAATAAGAGAAAATTCGGCCGGAAATCTATCCTATTTCACTGAACAGGTTTTTCGGGATTATTTCGAAAGAAACAATATTGATATTAAAAAATAATTTATAATAACAATTGATATATTTTAATATCATGTTTTTGGGGAGATATTTATGGCTTTCACCTTTCGGCCCGAAGAGAAGCACGAAAAAATTCTTGAAGAACTTTGCGTTGAACTTGAAATGAACTCCAAGAGCAAAGCCTTGCTTTGGCTGATTGAAAACTATCATCCTGTGAAAAAAGACCGGGATAATTATTTTCAAACAATGAACAGCCAAGCAAAGGAGCTTATTGCCGTAAAAAATGCGATTCGTCAAAAGCTGGAAGCCGAGACATGGTTAACGAGATTTTGTTCCATTCCTAAACAAGAAGAGGCTATTGATGGAAGATAAGGAATATGGATCAACACACACTCTAAAAAATGTCAGGCAAAGAACAGGCTTAAAACAGACTTTTTTCGGCATGATTTTGGGTATGAGTAAAGACGCAGTTTCCAGGATTGAGAACGGACACCGGCGAGAAACCGCCATACATACAGAGTCGGTCAGCCTGGTAGCTTTCTTGTTCGAGATGGGGCTGCTAGAAAAATATGTGCAATGGAGATTTCGTTTAAACACTCCAACTCTAAAGCCTTATAAGTTGAAAAATTAGTACACCATTGGTCTATTTTAGTAAAACACAGAGGAGAGTATGTGGGTTGAGCCGAACTAACCAGATTTCTTTTACTTTTCCTATTTTTAGAATATGATCGTCGTAGACGGTATAGAAAGATATCTCAGCAACTTAAAGAGGCATGAATGACACTTACCAAAGCAGATCTAGTTCAGCAGATTTATAAAAAACACGATAATCTGACCAAAACTCAGGCAACCGAAGCGGTAGAATCGTTTCTTCGTTTGTCCAAAGACACTCTTATTAGTGGATCAGATCTCCTTTTGAGCGGATTCGGAAAGTTTAATGTCAGGAATAAAAACCCCCGCCGGGGACGAAATCCTCAGACCGGTGAGGACCTTACGCTTGATGCCAGACGGGTTGTAACATTTAAGCCATCCGGACTTTTAAGGGATAAGGTAAACGGTTCTTGAAACCGTAAAAAAAACGTCCATCTTCCGCATCTATAACTCTTTGTGGATAAAAAATGAATCAAGGTCGCTGATGTTGGTTGTAACCGGGGCTGTTATCATAAAAATGAGCCAAAATGAAACCCAATGACCCTTATTTTTCACTCATCGGATAGATTGGGCCAGATCTAGGCTGGAAACAGGCCAACCATTTAACTCAACATATTTGATGGGAGAGTTTGGGGTTACCCAACGAACCGCTCATCGGGATATCTGATATATTACGAGTTTTTATGGTGATAGGTTGCAGTATGACTATCGGGACAGAATGTATTTTTTTTATGTCATGCCAAAAGCCAGAGAGTCATTGATTATCAAAAATAAGATAAAGGAATCCCCATGGTCTAATGGGAAAAGCTTTCTAATTTTTATACGGGTTTGCAGCTCTGCTATCGCACCAAAACATCAGACAAAAGCGATTACTCAAACACCTTGTTTCTGCTGAGGTTGAACGGCTGATTGCTGCCACCAAGGGCAGCAGGAACAAAACCAGCAACCACCACTTGATACATTGGGATAAAAGAGTCGTAAAAGCTGGTAAGTAACATAAAAAATGCACAATAACATCTGTTGTGTTATTGTGCAAAAAAATGTTACTAAGGAGAGATGTATGCTGAATCTTGTACAAAAATTTGAAAAGTATCTTTTTGAAAATCTGAGTGTCTCGATAGCCGTAGAAAAATGGCAGAAAGAGAAGAGCCTCCCACTTTTTTTACGCGATTTATATAGCTTTTATGAGTGTCAACTGTTCCACCATCCCTATCTTGTAATGGAAGCACTGGATGAAGAAGAGATTACTCCTGCTACTATCCGCAAACATATACAACAAATAGAAGAGATGTGGCGGCATGAGATTATTTACCTCCGCCCTTCAATTTCCAGCTACAACCGCAAGAGACTTATCGAACATAAGATTTCCTTTATCGTTCCAGGCAACCAAATGTATTTGCCATTGCTTGGTATAGATTTGCGAGAACATATTAAAGGAATGCGCTCAGTAAAGAAGAAAATCAGCCCCTCTACCCAGGCTGTTATCTTATTTATCCTCTACAATTGGCCACGAGAGAGTTTAACCCCTTCCCGACTCGCACAGCTGTTAAACTATACATCGATGACATTGAGCAGAGCTTTTGATGAAATTGAGACCACAGGTCTCGGGAATGTCGACATGGAAAGGCGTGAGCGTATATTGCATTTTCAGATGGATAGAAAGTCTTTTTGGGAAAAATCACTTGATTTGCTGCGTTCTCCGGTGCGAAAGCGAGTCAAGATCTCTGAGCCTCACGATACTTTACCGCTGTTGCTTGCTGGAGAGTCGGCACTGTCACACCACAGTATGTTGGCACAGCCGTCTCGCTCGACCTATGCTGTGAGTGCTCAAGAATGGAAGGTATTACAATTGAACAAAGAAGTAACTGAGTTGATAATTCACGAACCCGGTTCTATGGAGATTGAAATCTGGAAATATGATCCCAAACTGTTTGCCCGAGAAGGAGTTGTCGACCCACTATCACTTTTCTTGAGCCTGAAAAATACAAAAGATGAACGAGTTGAGATGGCACTTGATACCCTCCTGGAGAAATTCCAATGGTAAGAGGACTTGATAAATTTAGAGACCATTTTCGAGGGTATGAAGAAAATTATGTCTTGATTGGTGGTTCTGCCAGCTCGCTGGCGATGGAGAAAGCGGGTTTGGAATTCAGGGTAACTATGGATCTCGATATTGTTCTCTGTATCGAAGTCCTCGATGCAGATTTCGTAAGAGTGTTTTGGGATTTCATCCGGGCCGGCCGGTATCAGAACAAACAAAAAAGCACCGGAGAAAAAAGGTTTTATCGATTCTATGAGCCGGAAGATAAAAACTTTCCTGAGATGTTGGAATTATTTTCTAGAATCCCGGATGCGCTCGCCTACGAAGGCGAAGGAGATTTGACTCCCATACCGATGAAGGAGGAGGTCTCGAGCCTCTCTGCTATATTGCTGGATGAGTCCTACTACAAATTCCTGCATACCGGCAAGTGTGATATAGATGGTTTGTCTGTTGTGGACCCTGAAAGAATAATCCCACTCAAGGCCCGTGCCTGGCTGGACCTGACAAAAAGAAAGGAGCAGGGTCATGCTGTCGATTCAAGAGATATTAAAAAGCATAAAAACGATGTATTTAGGCTGTATCGGGTGATATCGCCGGATACCCGGGTGGAGATGCCAAAACAAGTCGAAGTAGACATGTCACGTTTCCTCTCTGTCATGGAAACTGAGCATACTGATTTAAAGGTCCTCGGCTATCGGGGTGACACCGTTAAACAGGTGCTTGTAGGACTAAAAACCATATATGGCTTAGATGGTTAAGCCCGGCATATATGTTTACATTATGTAATACATGTAATACAATGTAAACAACCTATAAATAAAGGATTTAATGTTTACATAAAAATCGAGGGCAGAAAATGAGTACACCAATCAGCATCAGACTAAGCGACGAAGTAAGAGACGAGTTTAAAACGCTGTCAGATCAGAGCGGCATGAAACAAGAGGATTTCATAGCAACGCTTATTGCAGCATTTAAAGAGCGTCAAACTGAGACTGACACAAATTCTCCGGTTTTCCGGGAGCGAGCCAAAGTAGATCAATCTTTATCCCAGGTGCAGCGGGTTGTTGTCGGATTTTTAGAAATAGCTCACAACGACAAAGCTATTGCAGTTGCACAGGCGGCGGAAAAAGTTACTGCGGCTCAGGTTGAGGCCTCCGAGCTGAAGGACCAACTGAAAACCGCGAAAACCGAGGTACAGGAGGTTTTTCAGGCAAAAAAAGAACTGGAAGAAAAAGTCTCAGCCCTGGAGAGTCAAGCCAAAAGCCTTTCAGCTCTTCAGGACGCCTGGACGGAAAAAGAAACATCTCTCAACTCTCGCCTTGCGGATCTCGACGCAGAAGCCAAGGAAGCACGAAAACTAAAAACCGAACTGGCCGAGGCTGCAGCCGAAGTAATGCAACAGAAAAATCTTGTGGCACTGGCAGAACAAAAGGCTACCACTGACCAAAAAGCCCTTGAGGATCTCAAAATTCGGCTAGAGAAAGTAGAAAAATTACTCGATAAATCCAGAATTGACCATGAGTCGGCTAAAGATAGAGCCAACAAAGAATTGGTTGTCCTCACTCAAAAACATGCTGAAGAAAAAGGGAAATTAACGGCTCAAATTGAGTTTCAGGCGGAAAAGATCACTGAATTGGTTGCTCTCACTCAAAAACACACCGAAAAACATGGTAGCTTGACAACTAAAATCGATTTTCAGGCACAGAGGATTGCTGAGCTTGAAAATCAAATGGTTGAAAAAAAGAAACCGTCTGAATCAAAACAATGAGGTCGACCAAGGCGGTGAGGCCGACGCGATCCGCGAAGAACTCTCCAATAAATAATATATAGCTGTCAATGTTTGCCGTGAGAAAGCATCAGCTTCATGGGTAGCGAAACAGGATTTAGCCCAGTAAAGTTTTGACTGATATTTCGGGCATTTTGAACCAAACAGAGAGGATGTATAGAATAATGTGTGGACGTTTCGCCTATTTTGGTAATGGTATCTTCGGCTACGAGACGCTTCTCCTGCCGGATCCTCCTCCCATAGAGGACTACAACATTCCTCCGTCCCGAAACATCCTGACGATCCGCAACTCTCCTGAGACCGGCAATCCTTCCTATGCCATGCTCCATTGGGGCCTGGTGCCGTTCTGGTCTAAAACTCCAAAAACTAAATATATCCTTAACAACGCCAGGGCCGAAGGAATTGAGAAAAAGCCTTCCGTGAACCATTGAAACGTCGGCGCTGTATCATCCCCGCAAGCGGTTTCTATGAGTGGCTGCGAAAAGGAGCACAGAAGCAGCCCTATTTCATCCGGCGGATCGATCGGGGCTACATGGCGATGGCCGGTGTCTGGGATCACTGGCAAGGTGAGGATGGACAGGAGATCGAGTCATGTTCGATTATCACCGCTGAGGCCAATAAGTTGATGCTGGAGATCCATGACCGGATGCCGGCGATCCTGGATAAGAATGACCTGGTGGCCTGGCTGGATCCAGGTACAGATCAAGAGAGAGTGCTGTCGATGCTCAAGCCGTGCCCGGACTCATGGATAGAAACTTATCCGGTGAGCCGCAGAGTTAATAGTGTGAAAAACAACGGACCGGAGTGTTTGGAAAAAATGGCTGAGCGGTTGAGTTGAATCAAAAGAGTGATTACAGATGCTGGGCGAGATGCTGCATATTATTGTGGAATAGGTGAAGAAACTGCAGCGGCTATTTTTGACACCAATCTAAAAATATCCATAAACTTGAACAACACCCAAAAGGAAAAAACATGAACAAGAAAGAGCTGGTCGATTATATCTCAGACTCCACGGGAATTACAAAAATTCAAGCCGATAAAGCACTGCAAGCCACTTTGGAGGGCATTACAAAAGCTCTCAAAGAAAAAGAAAATGTGACTCTGATTGGTTTTGGTACTTTCTCTACTGTAGAGAGAGAAGCCAGAGAAGGGAGAAATCCTCAGACAGGCAAATCAATTGAAATTCCTGCCAAGACTGTGGTTAAGTTCAAAGTTGGCAAGACATTAAGTGATGAAGTTAACAACGGCTGAGTCATGATGGAGAGAACGGTAGGGGCGACAACCAGACTTAACACGAACCGGACTGGTTGCTCTCCATCTCTTTTCCTACAGCCGGTTCTCTCTTTTTCAAGTAGGCTTCAGAGGTAACCCCTACATTCCTACCAATTGGAAATGAGGTGCAACCTGCCCTCGACGGAAGCCACTTCTCGAGATGCAATTCATAAGCATCCAGTCGGGCCCAAAAAAAACTCAGATTTTTTATTTGCCCTATATTTTTGTTCTTCACAAAACACTACACAAAAGGTATCTTAGGTGTAGTGTTTTGTGGTGAAACCTAAGCTGGAGATACCAATCATGCATCAAAAATCGGTACAAATAGCTACACCTAAGAATATACCGGTGGTGATCACCGAAACAGAGGACGATTTGCACCGCTGGTCGGCCATCTATTTTGAAACCCAGGTGACCACTTCGCCTCGCTCACAAAAAGAGCAAAGGCGGGATTTGTCTTTGTTCCTGACCTTCATGGAGCAGGAATCTGGCAACACCCTTCGTTCGAGCTGGTCGCCCAGGGTCAGCAGAGATTTTCTCACCGCCCTCCAGAACACCTTCAAGGAGGACGGGTCGAGAAAGTGGTCCGACCGGACCATCAACCGGATGAGTGCCCATTTGAAAACCTTTGCCAAGTGGATCCACCATCACCGGCCGTTTCCTTTGGGCCAGCCGATGGCGAAAATAAAGATGCTCTCGGTCGGCAATCAGCTGGAGATCGAACGCGCCTTGACCAAACAGGAGCGCAACCGGATCCTCGATGCTGCCGATCAGCTCCTGCTTGTTGGCGGTCGCTCCCGGGATCGTCATCGTAATGGGGGAGCAACCCCACCCCAAAGAAAGAACTTTCGACCATACCGTAATCGGGCCATCATCTACACCCTTATTGAAACCGGGATGCGCAGGACGGCGATAACCAGCCTCAACCTGGTGGACATCGATTTTGACCGGCGAATTCTCTCCATGGTGGAGAAGGGCGGTAGCGTCCAGCCTTACCCGATCAGCCGGCAGGGTTTGGCTGCAATCAGCGACTACCTGGAACATGAGAGGGCAGGGGATCAGGAGAAGTGGCAGGCCCATGCCCTGTTTCTCTCGACACTGTGCAATCCCCATGGCGACGGTCGCTTAACTCCCAGGGTGATCAACACCGTGTGGAATCAGGTCCGGGATTTTGCCGGGGTAGATAAAGATAAAACTCCCCACTCGGCCCGGCACGGTATGGGGGTGTTCATCATGGAAAAAACCGGCAATGTGGCGGCGGTGCAACGGCAGCTGGGGCATAAGAATGCCTCATTTTCTCTGCAGTATTCCCGAATAACCAACGATGAACTGAAGCGTATTTTAGACGAAAGGTAGAATTAACCGATAGGTGTAGCGGCCCGCAATGATAAACGCCCGGACCCGCAATAATGATTAATCTGGGCCCACAATAAATGATAATGAGAACAGGGCCGGACCCACATTAAGTGAGAATAAGACTCAAGACTCCATCTAGAAAAAGAAACAGTAGGAATATTTCATTGTGGACCTACTGAAATATTAAGAACTTGGCCCTGTCAATCTTAATGTTAAATTAACCCGCGAACTTCAGCGAGCCCAAAGAGCAAAGCGAACGGTGTTACTCCCTGGTTATGTAAACGTGATTTTCATTAAATCAGGGTACAAGAACTTGTATTTTAACATTTTCTTCACTTTTTGATTACTCATTATCTTGAATGATACTTCACTCGAGTTTGCAAACTCCGGAGTTTTCTCCCCGATCGACTGAGCTGCTTGCGCATAGAATTCTCTTTTTGTTGGGTGGGTATCAGCACTACAATTAAAAACCTCACCCCAAACTTCATTCTCAATAATTTTAGTGATAATACCAATACAGTCGTCACGATGAATAAGGTTTACTTTGGAGTCAGGATTCTGAACAATCTTCTCATGGCTGAAAAATCTTCCTGGATTTCTACTGTAACCTATCAGGCCGCCAAATCTAACGATTGTAGTTTTGATTTTTCCACAACTACCGAAAATTTCTTCAATTTCATGCAGGGACCCTTGCAACAGCTCTACACTGTCTGACTCTGATACGATGTTATTGTTGTCCATGTAAACAGAAGTGGAGCTTACAAAGATCATTTGTTTTATCGGTGATTTTTCTATTTCATGAATCAAAATGCGAAAAGCATTAATATTCTTTGAAGGAATATTGATAATTAAAACATCCGATTGAAGAAAGTTTTGCACATAATCAGGCATCTTCTCAATATCGAGGATAAAAGATTCAACATTGATTGCTTTCAAGGCTTCCAGTCTGGTTTCTGATGTTGTTGAAGCTTTTACCGCGTATCCCTTTAGATTAAGATGCTGAGCTAATGGCAGACCGAGCCACCCACTTCCTATTATGCTTATTGAATTAATCGTTTCTTCCTCTCATTTGATCATACAATATTAAAATATTTGATTTACACATCACATTAAAATAAATGGAAATAGTCAACTAAAGGCGGTGGCATAGAAGTCGAGCCCTCGGTTTGTTCCACTCTCTCCTTGCGTCCCTCACATTGTAATTATTTTTAAAATAACTACCTTTTTGACCTAAATCAAAGATACTGAAAGATTTGTTATGTACTCTCATCTGACCATCAGTTGAGGCTTGCGAGTGTTTGCTCCTCAAATGAACACGCCGTTCAACAACTCACGACTTAGCTGAACTATTCGAACAACGGTATTCGAACTGTGAATACTAAAACTTGTCTCAGGAGGATAATATGTTTTGTAATCAATGCGAGCAAACTGCCAAAGGAACCGGATGTACTAAAATTGGTGTATGTGGAAAACCAGGTGATGTTGCAGTACTTCAAGACCTTCTCACCTACGCAGTTCAAGGCTTATCACTGGTGGCAGTGGCAGGGAGAAAAGTTGGTCTGATCGACAATGCGATAGACCGTTTCAGCCTTGAAGCGATTTTCGCCTGCCTCACCAACGTAGACTTTGACCCACTCCGTTTTCAAAACTGGATCAAAAAAACAGTCGAATTACGCGATGCACTTAAAATAAAAGTAATAGCTGCCGGCGGTACCGTCGACTTTGCAGCCCCAGCGGCTTCATTTACCCCGGCTTCGACTCTTGAAGGCCTTGTTGCTCAAGGTGAAGATCTCGATTTCATAAACAAACTCGATGAAAACGAAGATCTCCGATCACTGAAACAAATTACCGTCTATGGTCTTCGCGGTCTTGCAGCCTATGGGGATCACGCTGCCATTCTTGGACAGGAAGACGAATCTATTTATACTTATGTTTATGAAACCATGGCTGAATTCACCAAAAGTGGCCAAAGCCTCGAACAATTAGTTGCTTTGGCGCTGAAATGCGGTGAAGTCAACCTCAAAGCTATGGAACTGCTTGATGCCGGGAATACAGGCACCTACGGTCATCCGACGCCCACCGAAGTACCTCTGGGTGCCAAAGCTGGTAAAGCAATTTTAATTACGGGTCATGATCTGAGAGATCTCGAATTATTGTTAAAACAGACTGAAGGGAAAGGCATAAACATTTACACCCATGGTGAAATGCTTCCTTGCCATGGCTATCCTGAATTGAAAAAATACAGCCATTTTTATGGACATTTTGGAACTGCCTGGCAGAATCAGCACAAAGAATTTCCTGAATTTCCGGGTGCAATTCTTTTCACCACCAACTGCATTCAAAAACCGGCTGACGGTTACAAAGATAAAGTCTTTACCACCGGCCTGGTAGGCTGGCCGGGTCTGGTTCATATAGGCGAGAACAAGGATTTCACTCCGGTAATCGATCGTGCACTGGCACTTCCCGGCTTTGCTGCTGATACCGACAAAGGTAGTGTTATGGTAGGCTTTGCCCGCAATACTGTCCTTGGCGTTGCCGACAAAGTGATTGAAGCAGTAAAGAGTAAAGCAATTCGCCACTTCTTTCTGGTGGGCGGTTGTGACGGAGCCAAGCCCGGCCGCAACTACTACACAGAATTTGTGGAGAAAGTGCCTAAAGACTGCATGATTCTGACACTGGCCTGCGGTAAATTCCGATTCTTTGACAAGAAACTCGGTGATATCGGTGGCATCCCCCGTCTACTCGATGTTGGGCAATGTAACGATGCCTATTCTGCGATCCAGATTGCGGTAGCACTTGCCGGCGCATTCGAATGTGGTGTCAATGATTTGCCGCTTTCAATGGTTCTTAGTTGGTATGAACAGAAGGCAGTGGTTATCCTGTTGACTCTTTTTAGTCTCGGCATCAAAGACATCCGCCTCGGACCCTCCTTGCCTGCTTTTATTTCACCAAACGTGCTCAACGTTCTGGTTGAAAACTTTGACTGTAAGCCAATTGCTGCAACTCCTGAAGAAGACCTGGAGACCATACTCGGCTAGAGTTTCTCCCTCTTATTGAAGGTAAAGGCGTGGTATCTAATTCGATATCACGCCTTTTTTTTTCATCACGCATCATCTGAGGCCCCCTCTTTTTATTGGGGTAAAAATCAGGAGAACTCATTTAATAAATAGTGCGACTTGACCCAAATCAAGGATTTCTGTGCCGTCGGTGCTAATATATAGACATAAACACAGCTGATTGCGTTGGGCTAAGGACAGAAATCCGAGTGATCCTGAAAATGCAACAGTTAGAAACAAGCTTGTACATCACCTGACTGAGAGGGTAACAATATGAAAGAAGTAAGAAATATTATTCAAATTGACGAAGAATTATGTAACGGTTGCGGACAATGTGTCCCCGATTGCGCCGAAGGTTCTTTAAAGATTATTGACGGCAAAGCCAGATTGGTTGCCGACAAACTTTGCGACGGCTTGGGAGCCTGTCTCGGTTCCTGCCCGACCGGAGCGTTGAAGGTTATCAAGCGGGAGGCTGACGAATTTGATGAAGAAGCAGTTGAGGTTTATCTGGAGGAGGAAAAGAAAAAAGCTCCCTCCAATAAACCAGCAATGATGGATTGCGGATGCGCTTCGACGCATATCCAATCGTTTAAACCAGCTCCATCAGTTGGTGGTTCATCCTGTCAGTCTGCCAATAAGCCAACCCAGATCCCCGTAACCAATTCTGGAAATTCAGCACTTACCCACTGGCCGGTGCAGATTCGTCTCATCCCTGCCCATGCCCCATTCTTGCAAAATGCTAACCTGTTGGTCGCGGCAGACTGTACGGCAGTAGCGGTTCGGAATTTTCAGGAAAAATACCTGGAAGGCAAAACGGTGATGATGGGTTGCCCCAAATTTGACGATGCAGAGAGCTATGTCCAGAGATTTGCTGAAATTATCAGCACCTGCAACCTGAAGAGTCTGACAATTTTGATCATGGAAGTTCCCTGTTGTTCAGCAATGAATGTTATCGTTCGCAAAGCAATCGAAAAAGCTGGAAAATCAGTCCCTGTGGAGCAAATAACCATTTCTACCAGAGGAGAAGAGCTCTCGAGAAAAATATGGTGACCAGTAGAAAGCGATCTCTGTCCCAGAGTTTCCTGGGCAGAGATCGCTATTTCCCCCAGCCGAGGTGAATCCCTGCCGACGATTCAGATATTCGTACCCCTAAAGGTTGAAGCAATTGGAAGAGCGGTCGACCAAAATAGAAGAGCGCGGCCCGCACAGACACGCTAATGAGGACCGGAAGCCTTGGGATGTGCTGTCCGTGGTGTGTATATGTTGACCACGGGCGAATGTCGGTTGATGCCTTCCGGCGCCTGGCACATGGATAATTAAGGCGAAAACCCTTTTTAGGTGAAAATTAAAATGTGAGGATATCATGGAAAACAATTATATATATCTACGATAAGCAGACGAATAAAGTTACAGCCACCTTCAAATTCTTTGGGCAGATATCTGAGGCAGTCGAGAAGGGACACGTTAAACTTGATTGGCTGAACAGAACAAATCCAAAACATCGAAACCGGTTTGAAAAATTGATATTTCCGGTCTGTAATTAATTAACGAAGCTCGTCAGACAAATTCTACCCTGCCCGTCGCAGATATTCGTACGTTCGGAAATAATTGACAAAACTTCGTGTTCCTGCCAATCTAAGATCATGATAAAAAACGTTACGAAATCTTTTTTTGGTCATATGGTCGAAGACCAAAATTTCCTCGAATCTTGCTGCCGAGAACCTTGCACTTCACCAACAATTGGCCGTAATGAAAAGAACGAAGCTGGAAATTCCAACGGCGGATCGACTCTTCTGGGTTTTGCTTTCCCGCCTTTGGATTTGCAATGGCGAGACGCTCTCGCCATTGCAAATCCAAAGGCCCAGGAAGACAAAAAAAACGATCATAAAATACGTCACCTTATCAGGAAAATGGCTGAAGCCGATCCGAGCTGAGGCGCGCCCAGGATTCATGGGGAATTGCTCAGGCTGGGTTTCAATGTTTCCTAAAGAACCATATCCAACCTGATGCCCCGGCGTTCGCCTTCAAACGCCAATATTCCATTATCTGGTGGGATTGATGCAATGATTAATACAGAATAAACAATGAACCAAATCGCTGAATTGAAAAAGGTCAAGGATGTGCCTGTGATCATTTCTGATCGCAGCGGCCTGGTTATATATGCCAACTCATGCTTCTTGAAAACCTACCAATGGACAGAAGAGCTCATTGGCTCCAGTCTCAATCGAATTATCCCTACCGCCTTCCATGACTCCCACAATATGGGTTTCTCCAGGTTCCTGGTCACGGGGAATTCAAGAATTTCCGATCACGTCGTTGAAGCGGCAGTTGTAATGGGAAATGGTCGAAAACGTTGGTCCAAACATCTAATTTCGATTGAAAAGACGGGAGACAATTTTTTAATTGCAGCTAAGTTGATTCCTCTGGATCTGGCTTTTGCACCAACTTCTGGGAGCAAACCACAGGTACCTAACTCTCTGGTTATCGATGAACTGCGGGAAACCATCGGCAAGATGGAAGTGGCGCTGAGCGAGATCGAGGATTCGATTGTATGGATTGATGGAATAGGTGAAGTCCGTTGGTGTAACAAGGCCTTTGATCAGCTTATCGGCAAAAAACATCTATCAATTTTAGGTTCTGACCTATCTGAGCTTCTCCCTCTAAAAACTCAAGGAAATGCAGAAGATGATGACGAGTATCCGATCCTTCAATTACTTGCAAGTAAACATAATCGGGGAGAATTCGAGGCGGAAATCCAGGGCAAGATAGAAATATTGGAAATCAGTTGTTCTGGGTTTTCACTGAAGGATTCCCAGAAATATGTCATCCTTGCCCTAAGGGTAGTTACCCGGCAACGCAGAATGGCTGATGCACTCGCAGCCTCCAGGAAAAGAATGGAACAAGAGCTGCAAATAGGTCGCGAAATACAGATGAGCCTTCTGCCGGCCACCTTACCCGAAGAACCCGAATTCTCGGTTTTTGCCCTCTGTCAACCAGCCTTTGAAGTCGGGGGCGACTTTTACGACCATTACTTTGTTAAAAAAAATCAGCTTTGTTTCTGTATTGGGGATGTCTCAGGAAAAGGTGTGCCGGCGGCGCTTTTCATGTCGGTTGCCAAGACAATGATTCGGAATTATGCCTATGGCCGGAAAATTAGCACGGCTGATATTGTTCGAGATGCCAACCAGAGAATCAGCGCTCATAATCCCGCCAATATGTTCTGTTCTCTATTCATCGCCATTCTGGATATCAAATCAGGCTCTCTGATATACACCAACGCTGGTCATAATCCGCCGTTCTTAATGAATAATGATGGTTCTCTGGAGGTCATGAAAGGTAAGCATGGTCCTGTCATAGGCGCGTACGGTGGGATTGTATATAGTGAAGAGAAAATCCAGATGCAACCTGGAGATACGGTCATTATTTATACTGATGGGGTGACAGAAGCTATTGGACAAAATGGCGAATGGTATACGGTTGAAAGGTTAAGGGATTTTCTGACGGGTTTTCAGTCGGCTTCGCCAGCAACTATTGTCACAGCCGTGGCCGAAGATGTCGAGCAATTCAAGGGAACGGCACAACAAGCCGATGACATTACAATGATATGTCTGCAGTACAAGTGATAAGTTTGAGATGCAAAAGAAGTTGATTTTTTTGTGTTTGTTAGAGGGCATTATTAACTAACGTCATTGGCTCTTCAATCACAGCGATTATGTATGATATTTCCAGAGGCAACCCTTTCCCTATCATTATTCCCGTTAGCACCGAGTATTGCCATATCGAAGATCAAAATATTCACATCCGCTCTGAGTTGGGTTATGGCAACGATTCGTTCAAATATTGCAGTAGGGTTTTGTATTTCTAATTTGCAGCGTGGTTTAGATGTAGAAACCAAGATCTTCTGATCTGACAGCCTCTCAGGCTCAGACTCAACCACGTCTGATGTGACTGAGCAGGATATCTGTCCATCCATCATGCATGAAAAGAAAGTAATATCAACGCCGGCGATGTTCAGAAATGTAGCAATTGTCTCTGTTGATTCTCTGGAATATAATCAATAATTTAAAACCTCCTTTTTGAGCCATCTTTTCGGAAATATTATCGAATTTTCCGAAGTGACAGGGTGCTCCATTTGGGTCGTGATATTCGGTCCTGATCAAGGTCAAAATGTTCAAAAAGAAGCTTAACCTTCGAGATGTGCCAGAAATCGAAGATTGGCATAGCAAACCCATGTCTGCTGAAAAATGGATTGAGCCAATAATGGTGTGTTTCGTGCCTATCCGATCAGCGCAGGTTCGTCAGGTTCAGCAGGATTGGACTTTGCCAGAGTCCTTTTGTGAAAATCCATGTGGATCCGCGATTAAACACGAGCGGCGGCCCTCAGCACACTGCCAAAACCCACCACTGACCAGTATCGCCGGTTACTAACCTGTGTCAATCTGATAGACATACGTTATTTTTACCTTTTGATTGCGCACAGTTCAAACTGCTGTCTTAAATTTGAGGTCACTCTCTTTTTTGAATGAAAAAAATACGATTGACCCATTCCCGTGTCAGATATAGATCATACAATAAAAATTCCAGGTCTTGATCTAGGTCAAGGCACGGGTGCCCTTTTTTCGCTAGCATGATGTTAGAAGATCAACAATCAGCAGTGACTCAACAGTGAAAGAGGGCTACCGTGCAAGCGTATGTAACCAGAGGAATTAAAGATATCATCGCAGAGTTATATGTAGTTCTGCTGGAAAAGCACATTCACAAGGAGGATGAAGTGCTCTTTCCCTGGTTAGATAGCAGACTTACAAAAGAAGAAAAAGAAAAACTTGTTGTCCAATTTGAACAGTCAAACAGAAACATTTCGATTGACAACCGGAAATACCAGATCTTTATCGAAGGACTGGAACAGCAGCTCAATTAACACCAATTGCCTCATACTTACAAATACATGGGAAGGCATATATCACAAATAGAAGGAGACATACAATGTGCGAAAGTTATCATTTAACCTGTCAATGTGGCAGGAAAAGCGCAGAAATCTTTTTTGGCAAGATGCTTCTGGACAAGAAGTCCGTCAACATCCTGTTTTGTCCTGAATGTAGCGAGGGGCATGGCAATACCCGACCGGAAAGGGTCTGGGACAACGACTGGGTCTTGGAATTGAATATGGATCTCATCAGGACCTATGCATCCACTTTCGGAATGGATGCAGATGAATTGACTGCGAATTGGGTCTTCGATAGAGGCTATGTCACCTGGGCAGGTATTACCCCTGATGACACAGAAAGACGCAATCTGGAACGTGAAGAAATTCAGGTTCTGGCTAAAACCAACCTGCTGGCCTACTTAAATGCCATGAAGGAATGGGGCATCTCACGGGAAAAACGATTTACCAGTGAAGGTTGGCGGAAAATGAAGTAGCCGAGGGTGCAGAACTTCAAGATAAATGGAAATGAATATGAATCTTTACTGGCTGTGGTTTTATCCTTTGTGAAGTGTGACCCTCAAGCCATCGACCTAAAAGATAGCGTTCTGGTAGTGGACCAGGGCCCATTGTCGGGAGGGACAAACAATAGGTGAAATTAACATCACTAATCTGATGAATAGATCAGGAGGTAGTACAAATCATTTGAATTGAACCATGTGACAGAATAATTATCAAAACACCATAAGGAGAATGCCATGTCTGAGAAAGTTAAAATTGATCAAGAAGAATGTATCGGCTGTGAGGCTTGTGTCGAATGTTGTCCCTCAGTATTTGCCTTTGATGACGATGCAGTAAAAGCTTATGTCCTTGACGATGCAGATGCCGGGGAAGATTGTGTTGATGAGGCAATAGCTTCATGTCCCGTTCAGTGTATTTCTAAAGAATAAGGCGTGAAAAGGGTCGAGAAACAGGGTGATGGAAGATAGTGGCAGCACCCTGTTTGCGTTCTTTATTGACGTTGAATCAACATATGATTGCAAGGTAACTTATTATAGATGATTTTATTGGAGGCTATCATGAGCGTTGAACCAGATATGGGATTAATAAAATTTCTGAAAGAGACGGGAGGCGACACATCGAAGAAATGTTATCAATGTGCCTCATGTTCTGTAGCCTGTCCTCTGTCATCAGATCAGCATCCTTTCCCAAGAAAAGAAATGATTTGGGCACAGTGGGGAATGAAAGAGCGCCTGTTTGATGATCCAGAGGTTTTTTTATGTCATCAATGTGGGGATTGCACAGAGATATGTCCGCGCGGCGCAAAACCTGCTGAAGTTCTCGGTGCGATTCGCGCTTATTTGTACACGTCTTATGGCTGGCCCGCTGGGCTTGCACGGCTGGCAACGTGCGTAAAGAATCTGCCGGTTTTAATTGGTGTCCCTGCAGTCATCATTTTGGTCCTTTGGCTGCTGTCAGGCGCAATGCATATTCCATCTGTTGATGTTTTTGCCCGTAACGGTTATACCCAATTTTTTGGGCACTGGGATTTCAAGTGGTACCCCAAGAACACCTTTTTTATTGTGTCAATTATGGTGCCCGCTGCAGGCTTAGCTGTGTATTCGGTTTATAGAGGCATTCATGCAATGTGGCGGCGAATGAGCAAAAGGGCCAATATGAAAACTGAATACAGGCCCTCTGTTTTCATGTTTTTCAATGAATTTATCTGGCCTTCACTCGTTGAAATAATGAAGCATACTCGGTTCCGTGAGTGCACTGCTAACACAGACAGAGTTAAGGGACATCTACCACTGGTCCTGGGGTTTATCGGTGCTTTTATCCTCACTTGTTGGTCGGCGTTCAGGCAGGATCTTTTGGGCCTTATCTGGCCATCTTTTCATGCTCCGTTGCCGTTGACGGATCCTTTCAAAACTCTGGCAAATATTTCTGCAATTGCTTTAATTTATGGTGTCTGGGTTCTCTGGAGTAATCGCCTAAAACTTGAGCAGAGGGGGAAGGCGAGCTGGACATTTTATGATTGGTTTCTTATTTGGGAAATAACTGCCGTAGGAATTACAGGGCTCGGTGCCGAATTGCTGCGCTGGGCTGGAATGCCAATTGTAGGGTACCTTGTCTACTTTATGCATCTCGTCTCAGTTTTGATGCTCTTTCTGTATATGCCATACACCAAGTTTGCTCATATCGTTTACAGGACTACGGCAATGTGTTTCGAGAAGTACCGGGTAAGTGGCTTTGCAAAAAATACAATTGATTGAAATAGAAACTGTAACACAAGTTCTGGGTGGCGATCGGCGGCATGGGGCTGGTTGTTCAGGTGTTGCGGCGGGCCGAACGTATGGGATTTGTCGAGATAGAGAGAAAGATCATTGAAGTATCGTCATATCACCTGGTGCTTGCAACGGAAGCTTCTCTTCGGCCGCGAAAGAAGATATTCTCTCAGTGCGAACGCTTGGTTGTATTCAACGTCTCGAGCCGAGAATAAGAGCGTTAGTCGTCCTTGCGCAGTTTCATCAAGAAGCCTTGCCACAACTTCTGATTTAGCATCAAGCTCTGAATAATAACGGTTTCTGAATACCTCCCATTTTGACCGGTCATGATCAAACCACTTTCGCAAGGGGGTACTCGGTGCGGCGTCTTTCAACCACAGGTCAGCATGTACTTGCTCCTTCGTCATTCCTTGCGGCCACACTCGGTCCACAAGAACGCGAATTCCATCTTCTGTATCAACTGGGCTATACACTCGCTTCGTTTGAATATCCATCAGGCCTTGGTTAGTTTTCGCCTATTCTTGTCTCGAATGTGTTAGGCGTGTTCATCGGTTTTGTCTAAGGTTAATGTTTTGATCGCAATTTTGAAAACAGTGCCTTTTTCACTATTTGATTCAAAGGTAAGTTGCCAGCCATGAATCTTTTCTATGATGAGTTTGGCGATATAGAGTCCCAGCCCATTCCCCGATTTTTTGCCATGAGTAACATAGGGCTGAAAGAGAATCTTTTGTATTGCTTCCGGAATTGGACTGCCACCATTATGAATCTCCAAAACAGCTAATCCTGACTCGTTTTGTAATAGTACCAGTTGAACTTCACCAAATGGATTCTCTGCCTCAATTGCATTCTTGACTAAATTTTCCAAGGATCGTTTCACTAATGCCTGATCAGCCATAACATTTATAGTTTGCTTTTGTGTCCGGTTTTCGAATTTTATTACGACATTTTTGGATACGGCTAACGACTGCATCCGCGCTTGCATTGTCAGCATCAACTTCACCATATCTACGGCCGCATCTTGCCGCAGGTATTGCCCGGATTCAAGCAGCATGAGCTCTCGAGAAGACTCTATCAAGGTCAGTACTTCTTCAGATTCTGCTTGGATGATTTTCATATAATCCAAGCTCTTAGGCACCTGGTGCTTTTTCAAGATCTTTTCGAGTCGATTCGCAGTCAGGCTGATAACTACGAGTTTGTTTTTGAGATCGTGGCGGGCTACATGATCCATCCTTTCTTTCATGAGTTCGTAGCGCTTGGTGATGGTAGCATCCCGTATAGTCGCTGTAATGTAGAATTCTTCATTGCTGATTTTAAATAGTGAATGTGTCAATTGAACAGGAAAAATTTCACCGTTTTTACGTAACCCTTCAAAGTCTTTTGTTTCGGATATATAGTTAGAATGTTTCGTTATGTTTCTAAAAAAACCTTCATAGCCCGACCTATGCCTCTCCCGGTAGGCTGTTGGTATGATCAGGTCAAGACTTGCATTCTGAACTTCATGTTTGTCATAGCCGAACATAAACGTGGCAGCCCTGTTCCAGATGATAATCTTTCTGTCCTGATTAATAGTTATCAGGGCTTCCGAAATCGAATCGATAATATGCTCATAAAATTGATTTTTCATACCGTTTCCGTTGTTCTTTCCATGTTAAACGATAATAGATCTGACTCGATGTTGATCAATAATTGTAAACAGTAAGCAAGAATTAGCCTGTCGTGTTTCGGTACCATTCGACCAACCAAATCGGAAGACAAGGTCTGCTGTCAGGGAATCACCACCTGTTTTGTTGACCTGCATGACATAGGTCCTGGAGAGGAATATGACATCGTCATTCTGTGCAGCTTTCTAGAAAATTTCCATGTTACCGGATGTTATATATGCTGATAAGCGACGATGGACTAATTTGGATTCTCCTGTGTATTTAGAGGTAGCTTACCAGGATGATGTTACTTACTCTTACAACCTTTTTCTGGAAAGAGAACCGACCACGAGTCCTCCGAGCCGGCCAACAAACCTAAACCGTCTGAACAGGGCTTATTACAAGGGGTGGCATGAACTGCTGTTGCCACAATAACCGTCGCAGGAGAAAAGTAGACTATGACTTCACAGTGAAGCCGCCCTTCAGATTCGTGGCGAACGAATAAAGCTCGTTCTTTTGAGCCGTTAACTGTCTCATATTCTGACAGGAAAAGTTGTTTAATATGCTCTAGTGATTCTCCTGCCAACATGGCATCACCGAGATTGCTTGTAAACCAACAGTTCATTTATTCTCTACCTCCACATATCTAAAATGGCAGCGTGAGTTGGATATCCACTGAATGTATCAGGTTCGCTAGAAAATTGCGTAAAATCATGGAATATTAGCCAGCTACATGAAAATATTTTTTTCTTATTGTTACAGAAACATAAATATGAGCTGAAGACAAGGATGATCCAGGAACTGTCGTACGCCCTCAGGTGATGGTTTGGTCTTTGATTTTGAATCTCCAGAATCTTATAGCCTGTTCTGCAACCAATTTTGGGTGGAGGATTCTAACCAGATCTTGTAGAATCCTGCATGTGAATTGATATTCTCATGCAGCTTACCAACAGTCCGTGAAACATGATTTTTTTGCTGATGGCTGCCGGAAGACGTTCTTCGCTCTATTTGATTCCTGTTTGCTGAAAAGATGACATTTCGCAAAATTGTGCCAAAAGTTATTCTGGATTCAGATTTATTAGATCAAGGAGTGCAATGAAGATGACCTTGAATATCAGGCGATTGAAAGGTGCGACGAATTTTGCCGTTTGTGTGGGAATAGTCGCGTGGGTCGCCCTGGCCGGTGTCCTTTCCACTTCCTATGAGCTGCTTCGGATATCTCTGCTCGCCGCGCTGTTTCTTCTCATCAGGTTGCTTTTTATGAAAAACATCCCCTCACCGACCGGTTCCGGTGCTATTGTCATGGGAATTGGCATTTTCATAAATGGAGCTATTATTCAGTTTTTTTCCCTTAACAAAGAGCTCGCACGGCCTTTTGCGCTGATCCTCTTTATTTTTCTGGTCTTTATCGCCGCTTCTTACATTAGGGATGTGGTGAAGAGAAGGATTTTCAAGGTGCACTTTTCCAACCCTATTGGAAGTTTCGCTGTCGGTACCTGGATTGCCGGAACCTCTGTCTGCGGTATTGCGCTCTGCCAGAGACTGCCGGACTGGAAACCGTTGGTACAAATACTGGTAATCGGCAACATTGGCCTGTGGATCTACTTTGTATATCGAATGCTCAGGAACTTTTTACACCTCTTCAGTGGTGAAGCCTGGCAGAAAGTGCACGGCGTTTTGTTACTCTCGACGGTCAGTACTCAATCGCTTGTTATTGTGTGGAAGGCAGCCTTTGGTACTAGCGGTTTCTATCGACTGGCTGCTCCCTGGATGATCTTGCTTGGCGTGTTCTTTTACCTTGTCTGTTTTTATCTTATTATGCGGCGTTACGTTTTTGAAGGTAAAAGGATTGATCTGGACAAAGGCTGGTTCAATACCAATTGCATCATACATGGGGCAATGTCCATCACCGGCCTGGCAAGCGCTGTCTGTGGGGTGGTCTCAGTTAATCTCATTCTCCTCATCTGGCTCTGGGTTATATCATGGTTTATCATTATCGAGATTATCGAAATTATCCGCGCTGTTAAACGAATCAAGTTATACGGATTCGCCGATGCTCTTCTCGTTTATGATCCTACTCAGTGGTCGAGAAACTTTACCTTTGGTATGCTGTATGCTTTTACCCTGAATTTTGATCTTGCCAAGAGTGTCGCCGCAGATTCATTTTTGCAGTCGCTCCACAACGGGGTTCTTCACTATTTCTCTTGGGTTGTACTGTTGTTGTTGCTTACTGAAATATTAGTCTTTTTTCGGGATAGATTGACGCCTGTCGCCTCCACAATCGAATCAAAGCCGTGAGATAACTTTATTCCACTACTTTACGCCTAAACAGTATCCAGCCCCGAAAAAAATACCCAACAGGCGCACTCCAGATGTGCACAAGGCGGCTGAAGGGAGAAAATGCCAACAAGGCTAAAGCGCTTATAATGTGAACTTTGTAGCTGAGCGGAACATCAAGCATCAGCGCTGGGTCCGGCGAAAAGGTGATGATACCGCGAATCCAGGGGGCAATCGTGTCGAGAATGTAATAGTGGCCGAAGATTACATTGTAGAGACCCGCCCCGGAAACAAAGATCAGACCGGCCAGGGTGATGAAGTCGTTCTGACTGGTGCTGAGTTGTATCCGCGGTATTGAGATGCGGCGATAAAGCAGCAGCCCGAGGCCAATAAATGCGGCTATACCAGTTGCCATTCCATTGTAATGGGCGATGAAAGAGTGGGTTGTGCCATAGATACCCACCATATCGAGAAGACGCTGGGGGATCAGAAGTCCGCTGGCGTGTCCGAAAAGGACCAGGAGCATGCCCCAATGAAAGATCGTCACTCCGAAAAACAGACTCTTTTTTTCCAGGAACTCGCTGGATTTTGCGTTCCATTTATACCGATCAGTAAGATACCGTGAGATATGGCCTATGGTAAAAATTGTCAGCGCTATATATGGGAATACAAGAAATCCCAGAGTATTACCTAAATCCATGTCAGACCTCCTTGCTTATACTGCCTAGGTGAGTGCTAATACAAGGTTGCACAATATCGGCTGCCAGCTCCATCAGGCCCGTATAGGGGTGGTGAATTTTTTTCAGCCGTTCAGCCAAAGTGGCGACGGTGCCGAGGCAAGACCAGAGCAGGGTGGCTTCCTCGGGTTCCGGGCACAAAGCCAAAAATTCTAGAATCATTGGTAGATAATCCGGGAGTTCACCGATGGCGGCATCAAACCCCTCGCAGTGGTACACCCAGAGGATCTTTGCCAGGGCCTTGCCGCGGTCCTCGCTGTCGCCAAGAAGGTGATACGTCAGATGCAGGCTGGTGGTCGGGTCGAGGTCAAAAGCGGAAGTATAGGTCTCCTGCAGCTTTATGAGTGGGGTGCTTTCGGCATAGGTCAAAAAACTCTGCAGTAATTCCCGCCGCTGGCTGTCGATTACCGTCTCCACGACTTCGGTTAAGTCTGTGAGATCTGCATTCCATGAAGAGGCTGGGTACTCGAGTAGATACGCCAGCAGTTTACATTGTACACGATCGTTTTCGGTCATGAGGTTCTCCATTTTCTTTTCCCCAGGTCAGCGGTAGTCGGGGAATCCCGCACATCCCTTGATACTCTGCAGCGGGCTTTTATCTGGGTGTGAGGCAGTGGGGATGACAAACCGATCTTCGAGCTTGGCAATAGCGAGAAGATCGTACATCTTTTTCAAAGTGTCTGAATCAAGGCCGACAGAGGGGGCAATGGTTTCATCCGGTTTGTTTTCCACTCGTACCGATCGCATATACGCCCGGACTGCGGCCAGCCTTTTCAGGGCCATGCGAACCGGTTGTTCATCTCCGGCTGTCAGCAGGTTGGCCAGGTACTTTACCGGAATCCTGAGGTTGTCCACAGCTGTTCTAATGTCTTCGTCTTTGGCCAGCGCCTCGACTGGGCTGAGCGGTGGAATGTACCAGACCATCGGTAAGGTTCGAAATTCCGGGTGCAGCGGCAGGGCCAGCTGCCAGGTCTTGGCCAGAGGATAAATCGGCGACCGCCGGGCCGCAGCCATCACATGATCAGGGATGCCCTGGCTACGCGCTGCCGCGATTGTTTTGGGATCCAACGGATCGAGAAACAGATCCAGGTGGGCCGGATAGACTTCCTTGTCGGTTTTAGCCGATGCGGCTTCATGGATGCGGTCGGCGTCGTAAAGAACTACGCCGACATAGCGGATGCGGCCAACACAGCTATGGGCACAAAGCGTTGTAAGACCAGCCTCGAGTCGCGGGTAACAAAAGATGCACTTCTCCGACCGACCGGTCTTCCAGTTAAAATAGACCTTCTTATAGGGGCAGCCCGATACGCAGTAGCGCCATCCTCGGCAGCGCTCCTGATCGACCAGAACAATGCCGTCCTCGTCTCTCTTATACATCGCCCCGGAGGGACATGAGGCTACACAAGCTGGGTTGAGGCAATGCTCACACAAGCGGGGCAGATAAAACATAAAGACCTGCTTGAAGGAAAGATAGATAGCGTGATCAAGGCCGCTGAAATTAACGTCTCGATCCCCGGTCTCGCAGACACCAGCCAGGTCATCCTCCCAGTTGGGTCCCCATTTTATCTGCATGGGGTCACCGGTAAGCTGAGATCTCGGGCGGATGGATGGTTGGTGTTTTTTCCTTGGCGCAGTGATAAGACTTTCGTAATCATAGTCCCATGGTTCATAATAGTCATCAATGACGGGCAGGTCTGGGTTATGAAAAATACGGGAAGCCTTATGCAGGCGTCCGCCGGCCTTGAGACGAAGCTCGCCTTTGTCCATGATCCAGCCGCCCTTATGCAGCGACTGATTCTCCCACTCTTTGGGATAGCCGATGCCGGGCTTGGTCTCTACATTGTTGAACCACATATATTCGGCACCTGGGCGGGTGGTCCAGACATTTTTGCATGGAATACTGCAGGTATGACAGCCGATACATTTGTCCAGGTTGAGCACCATAGACATTTGGACTTTAATCTTCATACCAATCCACCTCCCCGGCTTTACGTACCACGATCACTTCATCCCGCTGGGACCCGACCGGACCATAATAGTTGAAACCGTAACTGAGTTGGGCGTAGCCGCCGATCATATGGGTCGGTTTTACCATAATACGGGTTACGCTGTTGTGGGTACCGCCTCGCTGACCTGAGAGCGAGGAGCCCGGAGTATTGATGAGACGTTCCTGGGCATGGTACATGAAAGCGGCACCAGGAGGAATCCGGTGGCTGACCACGGCCTTGGCCATAACCACACCATTTTCATTGAAGCACTCGAGCCAGTCACTGTCTTTTATTTCCAGAGTCTTGGCGTCGACATCGCTGATCCAGATGGCCTCGCCGCCACGAAACAAGGTGAGCATAATCAGGGTATCGGAATAGGTGCTGTGGATTGACCACTTGGAATGAGGCGTCAGGTAGTTAAGGGCCAGACTCTTTCGTCCGTCCTGTGCTCCATTCGTCTGTATTTTGGCTAAAGATTCCGAAACGCTGTAGGGATTATTATCGACCGGCAGATTAAGAGGTGGCCGGTATAAGGGAAGTCCCTCGCCAAAATCGAGCATCCAGGGGTGGTCGAGGTAGAACTGAGCTCGACCAGTCAATGTTCTGAAAGGAACCTTTTCCTCGATATTAATCACAAAGGGTGAATACCGCCGAGTTTCAGATTCGATCCCGCTCCAGACCGGTGAGGTGATGATCTTTCGGGGCTGGGCCGTGATATCGTTGAAGGACATTTTTTCATCACGGCGACCTGCACTGAGATGGCTAAGAGCCAGTCCGGTTTTTTTCTCAACTCCGGCCCAGGATTTGAATGCTGTTTCGCCATTGGTCTCGGGCGCGAGTTTTAGGATGACCTGGGCAGCTTGCTTACCTGTGGTAATTGACGGCATGCCAAAGCTCTTACCTAGTGCCGTCACCGTACCGAGTTCGTTGGCAAGCTCGGTATACTCTTCTTGACCAGACCAGGCGACTCCTTTGGAGCCCACTCCCACCTTATGGACCAAAGGCCCCAGCGCCGTCATCATTTTATAGGCGTTGGGAAAGTCCCTGGTTATTACGGATAGTTGCGGCATGGTCCGCCCTGGCACCGGCTCAGTCTCGCCCTTGCGCCAGTCAAGCATTTCGGACTGGGCGATCTCACCTGGACTGTCGTGTAACAGTGGAGTTGCGACTAGATCCTTCATTTCCCCCAGATGAATCGCAGCCAACTCGGAGAATTTCTCGGCGATGGCGCTGAACTGGTCCCAACTGGTTTTCGCCTCCCAAGGTGGGTCCACCGCCGGGTTGAACGGATGGATAAAGGGGTGCATATCGGTGGTACTCAGGTCGTGCATCTCGTACCAGCCAGCTGCCGGCAGGACTATGTCGGAGTACATGGCGCTGGTTGACATGCGAAGTTCTAGGGTGACGAGAAGATCGAGTTTTCCTTCGGGAGCCGGTTCACGTAATTTGATCTCCTCAGGACGGAGTTTGCTCTCGGCGTTTTGCACCGCGTTGTCAACGCCCAGGAGATGTTTGAGGAAATATTCATGACCCTTGCTGCTGGCTCCGAGCAGATTAGCCCGCCAGAGAAAGAGTATTCGGGGAAAATTATCCGGGTGATCTGGGTCTTCAACGGCAAACTGCAGAGAGCCGTTTTTTAGTTGTTCGACTGCCTGGGCGATAATATCCGCATCGGTGGCCGCGCCTTTTGCAACGGCCTCCCGGCAGATATCCAAGGAGTTGCGATTGAACTGGGGATAAGACGGCAACCAGCCGAGTCGAACAGCGACGGCGTTATAATCAGCCATATGTCGAGGGGAGTCTTTACCGGCCATGGGCCAGAGAAGACTTTCGGCGTTCAGGTCATCATAGCGCCACTGGTCGGTGGCAAAGTAGAAAAACGATGTACCGTTTTGTTGCCTTGGCGGGCGCGTCCAATCAAGACCGAAGGCAAGTTGGGACCAACCGGCCTGGGGTCGGACCTTTTCCTGTCCCACATAATGAGCCCACCCTCCACCGTTGACGCCCTGGCAGCCGCAAAGTGTTGTCAGGTTGACAATCGCCCGGTAGATCATGTCACTGTGATACCAGTGATTGGTCCCTGCACCCAGAAAAATCATGGACTTGCCGTGGGTCTTGTTGGCATTCACGGCAAACTCTCGTGCCACATGGATCACGTCTTGCTGAGGCACGCCGGTTATTGCCTGCTGCCAGGCCGGGGTGAATGGCTGAGGATCGTCATAGCCTGTTGGGTAATGCACAGATGTGTCTTGCTCGCGGCCATCGTCCTCGGAGCGGGCAATCCCTAATTGAGCAGTCATCAGGTCAAATACCGTGGTCACGAGTAGATCGCCTGCTGCTGTTTTGATAGTTTTGACCGGCACTCGGCCATTTTTGGATCCAGGGCCTTTATCGCTAAAATAGGGCAGGGTGACCGTCTGCCAACTATCAGCATCGCTGGCATAGCTGATAAGCGGATCTACGGTGGCATTATTTTGAGAATCCTGCAGGTGGAGATTCCAGTGACCGGCGACCTCGTCCCAGCGAAAACCGATACTGCCGTTTGGGACTACCCAGCTTGTGGTCGTGCTATCGTAGAAGACCGTTTTCCAGCGTGGGTTGGTTATCTCTGTACCCAGATCGGCGGCGGTAAGGAAGCGGCCTGAGACGAAGGTGTCGTCCGCGGGATTAAGCACGACCGCAAACGGCAGATCAGTAAAGCGTTTGGCGTAATCAACAAAGTAGGGGGTTGGGTGATCGATATAGAATTCCTTGACGATCACATGGGTCATGGCCATGGCCAGGGCCGCGTCGGAGCCTGCCCGGGCGGGTAGCCAGGTGTCGGCGAATTTGACATATTCGGCGTAATCCGGGGCCACCGCCGTCACTTTCGCACCACGGTATCTGGCCTCGGTGAAGAAATGGGCGTCCGGAGTCCTGGTCATAGGCAGGTTGGTCCCCCAGACGATCATATACGTTGATTCATACCAGTCGGCGCTCTCAGGCACGTCCGTCTGCTCACCCCAGATCTGTGGTGAGGCCGGGGGAAGGTCAGCGTACCAGTCGTAAAAACTGATAACGGATCCGCCTATCAATGAGAGAAACCTGGTCCCTGCCGCGTAGGCTACCATGGACATGGCTGGAATGGGGGTGAAACCGAAGATCCGGTCGGGACCGTATCGCTGGATGGTATGAACCAGGGAGGCGGCAGTGATTGTCGCGGCTTCATCCCATGACAGGCGAACCAGCCCACCTTTGCCACGGTCTTGGTGGAACCGGCTGCGCTTTTCGGGATTGTTTGCAATATCCCGCCAGGCCTTGATGGGATCGCCATGGGTGACTAAGGATTCCCGCCAGAGTTCCAGTAGCGACGAGCGAACAAGGGGATATTTGATGCGGACAGGGCTGTAGGTGTACCAGGAAAATGTGGAACCACGAGGACAACCTCTGGGCTCATGATTAGGAAAACCCTCGCCGCAGGCGGGATAATCGGTGGCCTGGGTTTCCCAGACGATTATGCCGTTTTTAACGTAAACGTCCCAGGAGCAGGAGCCGGTACAGTTAACGCCGTGGGTGGACCGCACCTTTTTGTCATACTGCCATCGATCGCGATAGAAATGTTCCCATTCCCTTTGGCCGCAGCGATCTTCTCCCCAACCGTCTGAGAATTTCTCTTCCTGGCAGCCATCTTCGGTACTGCGGGGGCGAAAAAAACGAAACCGTTTCATGAAATCTCTACCGGACATCACAACCTCCAAAGGGAATGGGAACATTCAGACACGAAAAACTCACCCTGCTAAACTGGAAAGTAAGGCGGGACTCTTTTCAGTATCCTCTTGAGGGGTGTAAGTACCTTCACGCAATTATAAAAAAACAAGAATTGAATTTCTAGGTACTAAAGAGCCATGTTCGTTTTTTTAAAGAGCAGTCCGTGTCTGTGTTCCACGGTTAACGATCTTGATTGAGTCGGTTACCTTTGTTAATAGAATATTTATAGTATTAGATCAATATAATTGATCTAATACTATCTTACTGGACATCAATATTTTTTCCAACTCATCCAGTCAGGCTAAATTGGTTTTAGATCAGTTCTAAATCACAAGCGAGACTGTAAGCGACTTATAACGAAGGAGTATTTATTCTTTAAGACCAAAATTCAATTCTATTTCCTTCAGGATCGTAAGCATAAAATACTCTGGATCTCCAAATCACCTTTATCGGTGTTGGATTGACCTTAGATCCTGTCAGGCAAGTGTGCATAGTTTGAATATCGTCAACCTGAAAACAAACAGTAATACCTTTGCCACTACAGCTCTTGATTGATGCATTTTCTTCGTTTACAATACTTAATCTTGCACAATTATTTAAAGAAAACTCAACAAACCAGTCATTTGAAAAGTGAACATCGAGTTTGAGCACATCTTTATAGAAAGCAACTGTCTCCTTCCATTTTTTGCAGTACAAAATTGTATTTGATGTTTTTATTTGCACAATTGCGTCCCTCAAGAGGTACGGGGTCTTGTTTTAAGGCAGTCATCACTGTGGAAAGTTCTACCAGGATGCCACCCCCCTTTCTGTACCTCAGGATACTTTCTGGCGGACATGCTTCTCAGAATTCCTCGTATCAGTTTAACTTTTTCAAAATCCACTTGTTGCATTTTGTTGCCATCGTATCTAGATAAATCACATCTTAACGTATAAAAAATAAGATAAATTGATATATGTCAAATTTGTTAAATAAGTTCGGTGCATATAGAATGAGGGGCTGCTCATAACCTTCAAAGAAGTAGGCTCGATTATACCATCTCGCTCCATTTTAGATTCAAGACTTGAATTCGTCGTCGAAGGGTATAGAATGAGACTGTCAATTTCTATCTGATTCTTTTATCATTCAGCGCAGTTATCAAACAATCGTTTTATTGCCATTTAGGGGGAAAATATGTCTATGTTCTGTCATCAGTGTCAGGAAACCGCCAAAAACACCGGTTGTACTATTCAAGGTGTTTGCGGCAAAAAGGAAGAAGTTGCCAACCTTCAGGATCTCTTTATTTGGACGCTCAAGGGGATCTCGGTATGGGGAGTGAAAGGGAAAGAGTTTGATATTTACGATGAAGAAATCGCTTTCTTTATCGACAAAGGTATGTTTGCCACAATAACAAATGCAAACTTTAGCAAGAGTGATTTTATCGATTTTATCAAACAGGGTGTTGCCCTTCGGGAGCAATTGAAGAATAGGGTTTTAAAGGCCCACCGTGAAACTCATGGCAAAGACTTTGCGCAGACAGTTCCCGAATGTGCAACATGGACCTTTACCGATGAAACAGATCTTCTTGCCAGAGCTGCAAGTGGGAGCGGAGGGTGGCTGGAAATAGTTGATGAGGATGAGCGTTCTCTTAAAGCTACTATCCAGTATGGTTTGAAAGGGCTCTGTGCCTATGCTGAACATGCCTATCAATTGAAAAAACATAGCCGCAAGATCTTTGAATTTTTGATGGAAGGTCTTGCTGCTCTGGTTGACCCGACCTTGACTAAAGATGACCTTCTTGCCTTGGTTGTAAAGACAGGAGAAATGGGTGTAGAGACAATGGCCTTGCTTGATCAGGCGAATAATGATGGTTACGGCACGTGTCAAATGACTACTGTTAATCTTGGAGTTAGTAATAATCCAGGTATTCTTGTGACAGGTCATGATTTGGTTGATCTCCATGAATTATTGGAGCAGACCAAAGATAAAGGGATCGATATATACACCCATAGTGAAATGTTACCAGCCCATTATTATCCTAAACTTCAACAATACAGTCATTTAGTTGGTAATTATGGCAATGCCTGGTGGCTGCAGAAAAAAGAGCTCGACTCATTTAATGGCCCAATTCTTTTCACTTCTAACTGCATTGTTCCTCCTAAACCAGAGCACATGGACCGAATCTTTACTACCGGCGCTGTCGGGTTCGAAGGTTGTGCCCATATCCCCGACCGCAAGGATGGTAAAGCAAAAGATTTCTCGAAAATTATCGAAACAGCCAAAAAATGCAAACCTCCCGAACAGATCGAGTCTGGGGCTATTGTTGGTGGATTCGGCCATAGCCAAGTGATGGCCTTGAAAGACAAGATAATTGATGCGGTAAAATCTGGGGCGATAAAGCGTTTTGTGGTCATGGCCGGTTGCGATGGCCGTCATAAGACCCGAGACTATTACACACAAGTTGCGAAACTATTCCCCAAAGACGCCGTTATCCTAACGGCTGGATGTGCAAAATATAAATACCTGAAACTTGACCTCGGCGATATTGGCGGTATTCCCCGAATACTCGATGCTGGTCAGTGCAACGATTCCTATTCTTTAGCAATAATAGCTTTAGAACTCCAGAAAGCCTTTGGGCTCAAAGATATCAATGAACTCCCTCTTTCATTTGATATTGCTTGGTATGAACAGAAGGCGGTTTTGGTTCTGTTGGCATTACTTTCCTTAGGGGTTAAAGGAATTCGTCTCGGACCAACTCTTCCGGGGTTTTTGTCACCTAATGTTGCAAAAATCCTGGTCGAAAAATTTGATATCAAGAGTATTGCTACCCCTGAAGAAGATGTGGCAGCCATGATGGCTGGGCATTGAAAGCTAAAAAACAATGAGGTGGATACGCTCTTTTTCTCCACCTCGTTATCTATTTGGGGCAACTTACTACCAGTCCATATCGCAACTTCAATATGCAGGTTTCGGTAATGAAAAGAAGAACGGCTCCAGGCCAAACGGCTTTGCCAGGCAATATGAGGTTTGCAGTATTTTTGGCATAAGAAAAATCAGCATGATGCGGAGCGAAAGAGTAGAGCAGTAAAAGAATATGAGGCAGACTTTCTGTACGATATTTCCAGCAGACTGACCATGGCATAACATGTTAACTGCATGCTTGCCGAGTCTAAGAAACATGAAAATCTGTAGTTTTGTGCCGAAAAGAAGAAATGACTCAACAGGTTTGATTGAAAGTGATACTTAAGGGATAGATTTCATTGCATTTTATGGTAATAAAATCTATCCCTTTCCCTACTCTGAAACTCCCATCTCCTGAATTTAATCTTCTATTTTACCATTTTTAAGACGATTCTCAGAAATGCTTTGCAATTTATAAAGATCCTGCTGAAGTTCAAAGACACCATGCCAATGGGCATAGTCAGGACCACCCATTGCAGCTCCCTGCCGCATTCTTCTCCCCTCATGATGCCAGAGGTGGTAGTAAATCTTCTGGAATTCATCATCCCAGGGATTCTCTTTCAGCAGCTTCTTCTCGGCAAGTTCCTTTTGCATGGCTAACGCTGGTCTCCAGTAGGCTTCATTGTACAGTTCGATATTTAAATCTACTGACTCAAAGAAATTGTCAGTGTGCAGTGAGCTGTGGCAATTACTACAGACGGATTTCATTTTTTGCCTGCCCTCAATTCCTTCCCCAGTCAGTGGGCTCAACGGATCCGGAGAGTTACGAACGAGGGATTCCGGTGACCATAGATTCCACTTGAGCCTCTCGGAGATATTGTGGGTCGTCGTCAGGGCACCGATCCCACTCATATGACAAACAGCGCAGGTAGGAGCGCGGTAGTCACCAGGTTCCCAGGCGTCAGGAGCACTGGTGAAATTCCAGGTACTTGCTTCTGAATTATAGATGTGTCCGTGCTTGCTGTTATTAAAAATTTCGATATCCGGATGATCCGGACCGAGATGACAAGAGGCACAAGCCGCAGGCTTTCTTGCTTCAGCAATACTAAAACGGTGCCTTGTATGACAAACAACACAGTTGCCTACAGATCCGTCGGGGTAGGTTGTACCAACACCGGCTGCAGGCCATGTTTCTTTGGTTGGCCTGCCATCTGCACCAAGCTTGAGCTCTGAACCATGACATTGCATACAGCCAGCCATATCCGAGGCATCTTTAAACTTTTCAACACCCTGGCCTTCATGTGTTGCAATCAGCGCCGTCATACTTTTGAAGTTTCTACCATCAGGGGAATGATACTGCATACTGGCACGGGCATGACCACTCTTGCTAAACTGGTCAACCTCAGCCGAATGGCATCTGCCACAGGTCTTCGGGGTAACCACAACAGAGATATAGGTCTCAGTGCCCTTAACTCCGGGACAACTCTGGGAGGCCATTTCATATCCCTTGTCCACACCATGACAATCAATACAGGAAACATTGACATGCCCATGTCGGCTGTTTTTCCAGTCAGCAACTATACCCGGCTGTTTTTCTGCATGGCACTCAATACATTTTTTCCCCTCAGCCGTTAATCCGCGCTCAACCTTTAAGGTTTTTACATCACTGTCCATTGCAAAGGCAGATGACATAGACCCGACAGTAAGGGCCAACATCAGCAGTAGTAATCGTCTCATTCTTCCTCTCCCTAAATTTGTTTAACCAGAAAATCTTTTATATTCTTATGGCCGACATTCTCATGGCACTTCACACAGGAGGGTACTTTCCCTGACAGGAAATCCTTATGTGCGAGATAAGCTTTTGGGATTTCGTAGCGGATGACATTCAGATCATGGCATTTGAGGCAGCCAGAGGTATAAGTAAAACCTTCTCTATGCTGAAGATTGTCAATCCAGTCAAACGAATCGGCCCAGAATAGTTCACCCAATACATCTTTGGCTCCAGTATATGCTTTTGCCGTCACATAATGAAAAACATTATCATGAGGAAGATGGCAATCTGCACATTTGGCAATGAAACCAAGCTTATTCATTCCTCCATGGATATCCCCTGCATTAGAGCGTGCGACACCCTTCATGGAATGACACGAGGAACAAAATTCGCGCCCGGATGTACGTTCGATCATTTCGGCAGCCCCTAATGACAAGACAAGACCTAAAATAATGCCACAACATATCAGAAAAAAAATCTTCTTCATGGACCTCCTTAGAGAAGAACGGAGTGGAGATGCAAAACCACAATGTACAGATATGATCAACTGGCTATTTTTACTTCAATTCTTGCGATCAGGTCAAGTACATAATCATTCTAACGAGTATTCAACTTTCCGTACCCCTACCTAGGGCCTTATAATGGGAAAAATTGTTTTGGTGATTTGGCTATTCAGATATTTATCAGAGAAGAAACCCATCGCTTAAAAATGGGGTAGGGCATTAAAAACTAAAACACGAAGTGGATGCGCTCTTTTCTCATCTACTTCGTGTCCTATTCTTTTGGGAGATTTTTTCAATTATTTCTGAAGTTTTACCGCTTTTGGAAAGAGGATATTATTTTCCAGATGTACATGCTTGTGGAGATCGTCCTCAAACTCCTTAAGTTTCCGATAAGTAAGCACAAAAGTATTACAGACATTGTCTGGTATTGCATATCCTCCGGATAGATGGCGAACTTTGTGAATGGCATCACCGATTTCTTCATGTTCTTCGGTAAGTTTTTTCAGTGACTTCTCAATCGTTGCAACATCTTGTGCTGTCGGTACTACGCCGGTCTTTTTATTTGAGTCAACTCGTTTGAGAGCTGGAAAAAAATCTTCTTCCTCTTCTTTGAGGTGGACCATCAGGTCGGCTACAATTTTGTCGAAGATTGCAGCAATCTCGATCACCTCTGGATGATTGGTGCCGTGCACATTCGCGATTTTTCGTACGTATCCGTTTATTTTATCTATATTTTCATTAAGATAGCCATGGTGAACGTTTACGATATAGTCCGCCAGAAATGATAGCTCCCATGCAGAAAAATCCTGACTGCGCTCGACTGGTTCGTTCTTTACTCTCACCAGTTCCTCAGTGAGAAGATTAAGGTTAAATCCTTTTTCTTTACAGGTTGTCCGGAGTGCAACATTACCTCCGCAGCAGAAGTCGATCCCATGTGCTTCAAAAACCTTCGCAGTCCGGTAATCTTCAGCGACAATCTCGCCGATAGTTTTATTTGATTCTTTCATTTTTACGTCCTCAATTGGAAAAATTGGCTTGTTAATACCAAAATTCCGGATATTTCCGGTTCTTTGGAATATTATTAATTATAAGGGCAATAACGAGCATGACAAACGCCCCTAGGGCGGTAGGCATCAAGACATAAAGGTAGCCAAGATTGTGGACACTTTCTCCGCCGATAACTGCGATTAAAGCGGTGGCTCCACCTGGAGGATGCAGAGTCCCGGTGAGGTGCATCACGGCAATTGAAATGGAGACGGCAACGGCAGCTGCCAGCCAGGGTTGACCACCAAGCAATTTAAAGGTTGTCACCCCGATGATAGCAGAAAGAATATGGCCTCCGAGCAGATTCCTAGGCTGGGCCAAAGGGCTGCGAATGGCGCCGTAGATGAGTACTGCCGATGCACCGAACGAGCCAATAATCAGCATCAATCCGGTCTGGTCGAGGATTTTGAAGTGGATGAGAGAAACGGCAGCCAGGCCTAAGAAACTACCGATCCAGGACCAGAGGACTTCCGTCATGCCAACCCTTGGAGGACTTTGTCCACCGCCCTTCATTTTTTGCAGGTAGTTCATGATTTCGGTCCCGTTAATAAGTCATGAAAGGAGTGAGCCAGATCGGTACGGGTGACGATGCCGACTGGTCGTCCATCAGCATCAATAATCGGCAAACGATTGATTTTCCGTTCGGCAAAGAGAGTGGAAATGGCACCGATGGTCATCTCTGGATCGCCTGTTATCGACGGGCTGGTCATGATGTCGCTGACTGTCCTGTTGCGTAAATTGCCAATCATGCAGCTTTTGCTGTTCAGGCAATGGGTGGCAATCTGCATAAAAGAAGGGGTTGTACCAAAGCCCATCTCCTTGAGGAAATCTTTTTCAGAAACAACGCCGACCACACGTCCGTCCTTATCGACCACAGGTCCACCGGAAATCTGCTTTTCGGCAAGCAGGTGGGCGGCTGAAACAAGGGCCGTTTCCTGATCAATAAAGAGTACTGGTTTGCTCATAATGCTGCTGGCAGTCAAGCTGTCTAGGAGCCGTTTTATCGCGAGTGAATAGGCTACTTGATACACTTCTTTGAAGTCACCGGGAGTGATGTCAATATAGCCGTCAATGGATTTCATCGCCTTGACCACATCGAGCTCGGAAATTTCCACAGGAATAAATTCTCCGTCAGGTGTCTCTTGCATATGTTCCTCCTTCGTTGATGATGTCAACTATCCTCTTTCATCCATACCTCAATAAATGGTATCGTAGTATGCAGTTATAACAATATTTTGCACCAGGTAATTGACTTGTGTCATATAATCGGAAATTATCTGATTCTCTGTCATTTCATACAACCAATAGCGTATGTCGCTGGTTACAAAACAATAAACAGGAGAACATTTTTATGCCGATCCCCGGAGATCTCTTGACTACGGCCATGGCCGTCATGCCGCAGACAGATGTCCAGCAGGCTCTTGATCTTGCGCTTTCGCTGGATGTTCCCTTTTGGCCGCAATTGCCGAACTTTAGCTATTACGAAGATATGTACGTTCAGGCAGCCGAACATTTTCCCGGTATCGTGCTGGACATGGAAAAGAAGACGCTGCGCTTTTCAATGGAAAAATTCGTTGAAGAATTTGAAGAAACCATGAGCCGGTTTGACGATCCGACATACTTTGATACCAGCGAAAAATATTCTGTTGTCTATCATGATTTTCTAACAAGAGATCTTGCCGGTCGTCCGGCTATTCGCGGCCAGCTTGAAGGTCCAATCAGTTTTGGCTTCAATATTCTTGACCAGGATGAACGACCTATACTTTTTGACGATACTATAAGGCCTTTTTTGCTTGAATTTATGGCCAAAAGGATAAATATTCAACTCACCCGATTAAAGGAGCGTAATGCTAACGCCTTTATGTTCATAGACGAACCGGGACTGCAATTTATTTTTTCGGCAATGTCCGGTTACGGCGAACAAAAAGCCAAAACCGATCTGGATAATTTCTTTGCCACGGTTGACGGTCCACGGGGCATTCATCTTTGCGGCAATCCGGATTGGGATTTTCTCCTCAATCTGGATATGGATATTCTCTCGTTGGATGTCTATACCAACGCAGAAATATTTGCCGCCTGCGCCGGTTCAATCAAAAAATTTCTTAACCGGGGCGGGGTGCTGGTCTGGGGTATCGTGCCAACCGGTTATGAAATATTTGCCAAGGAAAGCCTCGGCTTTCTCATCATGAAACTGGAAGGCATCTGGCAGCATCTGGGCAAAAAAGGTGTAGATCTGGAACAACTAATCGCCCAGAGTATGCTGTCACCGGCTACATGCTGCCTGGTTAATCCAGACAAGGGACAAACCGTAGAAAACGCATTTTCAATGGTCAATCATCTGTCAAAGATGCTTCGGGAGAAATATAAAATTCTCTAACATTGATTTGATACCTTTAATTGGTGCAATGATTAAATATTCCCACCCATTGCCTGATACAATGCTGCACTATCGGCAAGGCGCCGTGCCTGGCCTTCGATTAAGTTGAGCTGGGTCTGTTGCACCTGCTGTTGGGCGATGAGCAGCTGAACATAACCGCCTGCTCCCAGTTCGTACCGACGCTGCACGGAATGAAAGGATTCCTGTGCGGCAACATCGGCGGCAGCCAGTGCCCCCAGCCTCTGCGCATTATTATCCAGAGCCCTGAGCACATCGGCGACATTACGCAGGGCCTCGAGGACTACATTTTGGTAATTTGCTGCTGCTGCTTCAAACCCAGCTAAGGCCGCACGTTTTTCCGCCGGTAAGCCGGGATTAAAGAGAGGTTGGGTTACTTGTCCGATTAGGGCCCACACCGTCGAACTGCCGCTAAACAGTGTGTCGGTAGTCAGGCTCAGCAAACCAAAGTCGGCGCTGAGGTTGACTTGTGGATAGAGCCTGGCGATTGCCACGCCGTACTCTGCATTAGCCACGTGCAGCAAGGCCTCCGCTGCCTGAATATCCGGACGACTGTGTACCAACTCGGAGGGGATGATGAGCGGCAGATCCGTGGGCAGAGTGAATTCCTCCAAGGTGAAAGATGGCAAACCACCAGCGCCTGGTGCCCGGCCGGCAAGGACGGACAGAAGGTGTTCGTTTTGCTGCAGTTGTGTCCGCAGGAGTGGAATGGTGGCTCGAGTCTGTTCCACCTGGGTTTGCAGGGCCGACACTTCGTCGGCAGCGGCCTGGCCTAGACGGACTCGCTCTTTGGTCAGTTCCAGCTGTTCCGCCTGTGCGTGGAAGATGTCCTTTGTCGCCTGCATTTGTCCGTAAATAGTGGCCTGGGTGATGGCGGTGGTGACGATCTTGGCCACCAGGTTCAAACGGGCACCGGCGAGCTGGTAGCGTTGATAATCGATGCGTGCGGCCAGTGCTTCCAGGGCTCGCCTATTGCCACCGGTAAGATCAAGGGTGTAATTGACGCCCACCCCGGTATTGTAAAGACTGAATTCTCGGGCGTCGCCGGGCAAGCCTGATGAGCTGGGGCTGAATCGCTGTTGCTGTGCACCAAGATTGGCAGCAACCTGAGGATAGAGACTTGAACCGGTCCTTGCGGCGTAAAGTTCTTCAGCCTGATTCAAGGTTGCCTGCGCTTGCGCCAGGGTGGGGCTGGCCTTAAGTGCAGCCTGCACCAGCTCGTCCAGTCTGACTGAACCAAGTTCCTGCCACCATCGTGGGTTTATCCCACTAGCCTTGGTGAAATGCTGTGCTTCTCCCAGGGTTGTCGGGGCATTAGCCGTATTTACCGGTATCGGCGTTGTGGTGTAGTCCGCCACGTTGGGTTTGGCAGGACTGGTGAAATCAGGACCGACGGTGCATCCCGTCAGCAGGCTGATTGTTACAATTAAGGTAATAAGAGCATAAAATGGTGCATGCTTCATCGGTGTCTCTCGGTATCTATAGATTCTTATACAAATTCTCGGCCTTCGCCTGCTTCCTCGTAGGTCACGCCATCGCGGATATGATAGATTCGCTTAAAAGTTGGGATGATCTTTTCGTCATGGGTGACCACAATGATCGCGGTTTCGAATCTTCGTGCCATGTCGTTGAGCATCCGAATCACCGCCAACGCTCGTTCGCTGTCGAGTGGTGCAGTGGGCTCATCGGCAAGGATCACCGGAGGGCGATTGACCAGTCCTCTGGCAATGGCCACTCGCTGCTGCTCTCCACCCGAAAGTTGTGCGGGCATGGCCTTCGCCCGCGACTCGACATCGAGGGATTTTAGCAGTTCTAGTGCCCGCTTACGCGATTCACTGTTTGATACACCGGCCAGCATCGGCAGCAAAGCGACATTATCGGTTACATCAAGAAAAGGGATGAGATAAGGGGCCTGGAAGACAAAACCGATTTTATCGCGGCGGAGGGCGCGCAAATCACGCACCTTCCATCCATCGTTATAAATTGTCTCGTCGCCAAGAATCATCTTTCCGGCGGTCGGTTCGATCACCGCACCTAAACATTTAAGCAAGGTGCTCTTCCCAGATCCTGATGGCCCGACCAGGCCCACCACCTCGCCGGGTGCCACCTGCATGTTCACGCCTTTTAAGGCATCGACTGCGGTGTCGCCCTTGCCATAACGTTTTTTTAATCCTTCAATATGAATACCTTTGCCAGTCATCTCAACCTCCAATGGCCTCAGCCGGATCGACCTTGAGGGCAGCACGAATGGCGATAAGACTTGCCAGGATGCATATCAAGACTACGGCTCCAAATCCCATTACTGAATCGAGCGGCTCAAGCAAAACATGTTTAGGAAAAATCGGTGCCATCAGCAAGGTGGCGGAGATCTTGCCCACAACAAAGCCTATAATCCCAAGGGCGATGGCCTGTTGCATGATCAGTCCGGCAATGGTCCGGTTCCGGGTGCCGATCAGTTTAAGCACCGCAATTTCGCGGATTTTACCCAGTGTCAGGGTATAGATGATAAAGGCAACAATGGCCGCGCTGACAGCGGAAAGGATCACAAGAAACATGCCGATTTGTTTGGCCGAGGTGGCAATTAACTTACCGATGAGAATTTCCTCCATCTGGTCCCGTGTGTAGACAGTTAGACGCTTCCAGCGGCGGATCGAATCTGCCACATTCTCCGCGTTATAACCGGCTTCAAGTTGCACCAGAACCGCGTTGACATAAGGATTGGTACTTTGCGAAGCAATGACGGAATCGAGTAGGCCCGGTACCTGCGGCCGATTGAACGCCGGATTCTCAGCGGTGCGGCGGCGCTGCTGCCGGATGGCGTCGTTGTCTTTAATAAATTGCGCTTCCTGGGCATCCTTTAATGGAATAAATATCATCGGATCGCCGCCGGAAGAGACCATTCGTCGAGTCAGGCCAACTACTTTATAATGATTGCGCCGAATCTGGAGCTTATCGCCGAGCTTGAAGTGGGTTGCGATATCTGCCACCGCCTCATAATGGCCACGAGTGATCTGTCGTCCGGCAACAAGATATGGCGGCCAGCCGGGAGTACCTGGTGCGCCGGCGGTGATTCCAGTGACCAACGTGCGTACATCTTGTTCACCATGGCGTACCTGCATGGTGAGATAAGTGACGTTAGCCGTTCGAACGACTCCCGGTATGCCACGAATAGCTCGCCAGACGTCGTCATAGATGCTCGACGGTTCTGCATAAGGGCCGAGGGTCTCCTTTTGCACTACCCAGAGATCTGCTCCGCTGTTATCGAGCAATGCCTTACCGTCATCTACCATACCTCGATAGATACCCGCCATGGACAACGTCACCCCGATCAGCAGGCCAAGGCCCATACCAGTAAAGACGAATTTACCCCAGGCATGCATGATGTCACGACCTGCCAGGCTGATCATGGCGCTACTCCGGAAATGTGCTCGACAACATCGACACTGCTGTGTGCAGTCAATGCCTTGGCACTATAGACCACAATTTTGTCCCCTACTTTGATCCCCTTTGTAACCTGCACATGACCGTCCAGATCTGCAGTACCCAAAGTAACCGGAGTGAAGTGCGGATGGTCATCGATGATTCGCCAGACACCGATTTTGCCATCAATGCGCTGGATGGCGGCATTAGGGATAGCCGGTCCAGAGGGAAGTGGTGCCAAAGTGACCGTTACCTCGGCCAGTTCGCCGACGGGTGGCAATGGTTTGGGAACCAGGTCAAACACCACCTTGGCGAGCATTTCTTCAGTTACTACGTCAGCCAATGGCTCCACCCGCAGTACGTGACCTGTTAATGCAACAGCTTGGCTGCGTAATACAATTTGCGCGGGCAATTCAGCAGCCAGTCCGCGTGCATGGATTTGATCGAAACGTACATTAACCCATAAATTCCTCGGGTCGATCAGCTCCACGACCGCCTGCCCGGCAACGACAGTGGTTCCGGGATCAGCGTTACGCACGGTTACCAGACCTGTTGCCGGGGCAACAAAATCTAAATTCTTCAATTGTGTTTGTAATGCTGCACCTTCAGCTTGAACTCGAACAGCTTCCTGCCGGGCAGCTTTCAGGCTCGCCTCAGCGATCTGGTGTTCTTGTTTTTTAGTAGCAGCAATCTCCTCACTTGTTGATCGTACTGCCAGCAATTGTTCATACCTTTTTGCCTGGGATTTTGCGAAAATCTGACGTGCCTGGGACTCAATTAATTGTGCCTCGGAACGTTGTATCGCGGCATCCTGAGCTCTTATTTTTTCATTAAGATCAACCGGATCCATTTTACCGAGAACCTGCCCGGCCTCGACACTATCGCCTACCTGCACTGTCAATCTTTCGATACGCCCGGCAAAGGTTGGACCAATCTTGTACGTGTACCTGGACTCGACAGTGCCGATACCAAATAGAGCAGGGGATATAGAGCGATTCTCAACAGTAGCCACAGTTACCGGGACTGGTGCGAGCGGCCCAGAACGTAACGCGACATAGAAAAAGAGCGCCAAAAGGGGCAAAAGCACCACCAGCAGAGCCAGGGTACGTCCCTTAACAGGTAAAAATTTCATTGCGATCTCCTGATACCCCGGCGGTAGATAGTAAACACCCTTGGCGCATGTTCACGGATGTGATCAACATTACCGGCCAAAAGTGATTGCATAACCAGCCCTTGGATGGTGCCGATGAACAGGATGGCCGCTCCCTCGGTGTCGAGGTCGGGATCCAGTTCGTTGATCGCCTTTCCTTCTTCGATCAACCGCTGCAATTGTTCGCTATATCGCTTGATCATTTCCTGTACAATGTCCTTAGATGCTGTCTTTTCAGCACGCTGGAGCTCACCAAACAGGAGACGAGGAACGCCCGGATGTTTGACAACAAATTCTATATGGGCCAGAAACATGGCCTCAAGTGCGGCAAGAGGTGATGTCACCCCCTGTGTAACCGTGTTCAATTTGGCCATCAGCTTTGTCGACACCCAGGCCATCACTGCCTGGAGTATGGCAGCTTTGTTGGGGAAATGTCGAAACAGGGCACCCTGGGTCAGACCCATTCGGGTGGCAATGGCAGCTGTAGTGATATCGGTTGGGTTCTGTTCCGCCGCCAGCTCGATCACCGCTGCAATTGTTACTTCCCTACGTTCGTCGGCCGGAAGATGCTTAACAATGATATTCATAAAACCTCCATTAAAGATAGTAATCAATTACTCACTTTAATGTACGGCGAATATCTCTCTTTGTCAAGATTGGTATTGTGAGTAAATGAGTAGTATCCGTTCTCCAGAAAACAAACCAAGGCCGCATAAATTCAGAACTGTAAACGTTTACCAGTGCCTGAGATGTGTGGATGAGATCGAATACTACAGACTCAGGCGGGGATAGGGAACATCAAAGAATAGACGGCAAAAATTGTAGACTGATTTCACATCATCGCATCTTTTGATGCATATCTTTTTTTCATAGTCGATGTTTTAAATACCAGAGCAGAAGATGCGGTAAATGATGCAACGGTGCCAAGAATAATTGCCATACGTGCCCATGAAACACCTACCGCTTGATAATGTTCAATAAAAACGAAGAGTGTTCGTATCCATTCACCAGCTGTGAGTAATAAAAATGCCGTGATAATTTTCGGAACCCACTGATCTTTACTCATAAGCAAAAACGGTAACAGGATACAAAGTATAGTGAAAACTAATGAACCTGACCGATAAAAGTGGGCAGCACTTAATAGAGCACTGATCACTATGGGTAGGATGGTAATGATGGTAGTCATATATGCTCTTCGGATAGATGGTTCGGCTTTTGCTGATCAACAAATACAGTTGGTTTGCTTATAAGGTTGCCTCCTGTAAGGCTGCACCTGTATATGCAGTTAAACTAATATTTCATACAAGGTAATTGACTTGCGTCATATTCTTGCAAATTATCTCACCCTCAACGCTTTGATCTATGTCTGACTTGAGGTAAACCTTAACCTCTTCTGAAATATTAGTTGAATCAAAATATATAGATATATAGACTGCCTTAAAAAGGCCTGGACCCCTTTTACGGCAAATTTATTGAACCCGAAATTTTCTTAGAGCGCATTAAGGTAGCCAGTGATCTATGCCGCGAATCTGTGGGAGGTGATCAACTACCTATACAACCTTCATTTCTGATGGTCGCGTTTCAAGTGAAAATTGATCCAAGAAGAGGTCTTGTTCAACTCCCAGTTTCTGGGGGGCACCTTGTCTATTAGAAAAATGGGCAGTTTGCCAGCGTGATCCAGACGGTTATACGCTCTGATCCATATGCAGTCTTTCTCCGGATAAACCTCACAGGCACCATTCCGGCTGCCTCCACAGGGGCCGTTGCGCGTATGCTTGGGGCACTCAGATTCTGGACACAAGAAGCCGGCATGCTGGATGCCGCAATCTCCGCAACTTTGGCAGGAAAGGAGGGGGATTTTAATGGGGTCTTCCAGACCGTGTTTTAATATCCATGATTTATTATGGGAATCCAAAAAGGCAGCAAATCTTTGGTAAACTGGTGCCATTCGAACTGTTTTATCAAAAAAAAGACTGTGGGCAAAAGATAGCATTTTATACGGCCAGTACTCCAGCAACATCTTCCTCACGCTGGGCTTTGAAGCAGGAACGGTTTCATTTTTGATGACCTGATCGTAAACATAATAGGCGCTTTTTTCCTTGCTCGAAAATTCATTTAAATAATTGGGCCAGGCATCTTCAATTTCTTTCATGCGGTCCAGGATACGACCAATGGCCTTGAAACTCCGATGTACGCCGCCAATGTGAATTCCCCGGTAGCCGAATGCCTTGAGAATAACGCCCAGACGGGCCGCTCGTTCAATGGCTGCGTTGAGACCTTCCTGTGGGGTTTTCCACTCCCGAATAACTGTTTCATACAGGGTGTCAGACACATAGGCGCCAGGAACCCTGCCTCGGTTCATGGCTCGGGCTGCTTTTGGGCTGAGAAGATATACCGAAGCTATAACTGGTATTAATGCATTTTTTTCATTATGGTATCGGATCAGTTCATTAAATTTGTTGATATCATAGCCCAGCTGGGTAATGACAAAAGCAGAACCCGCATCAATTTTCTTGTCCAGTTTTTTATATTGTGCAACGCATTCCGATTTCAATGTTTTGAAAGGAGAAACTCCGCACCCGGTAAAGAATGGCTCTGGATCGCCCGAAGCCATCATGCGGTTGTTCAATCCCTTCATCATACTGGTCAACAAGACAGAATCCAGATCAAACACCGGGGTGCCTCGCCCGCCAAAGCCCTTTCCGCTGTAGTCTCCGGTTAGACATAAAATGTTCTTCATGCCCATACGGGCCAGCTGCAGGGCACGGCTTTCCATACCGACCCGGTTCATGTCCCGGCAGGTAAAATGAACAATCACATCTAGTCCATGCTTGAAGATTTCATATCCCAAAACATCTGGGGACAATGAAGGGTTGCCACCGGGATTATCGGTTATGGATACGGCAGAAACCCTGCCATCGGCAAAGGCATCTTTTGCGATGCCCACCAGGGCATCGGTGCTGGCACCAAAGGATTCACGTCCCGGCACCAGCTCAATGGTGACCACAAAGTTTTCCGGGTCCATCAATTGGTCACTGAAAACACGAAGCATTCACATTCTCCTGATTCAAGGTTATATGCTGTTGTCTTGAACATTAACGAATCTAATTGAATTAAACATTGATCTAGATCAAGATCCACTCTTTTGGGTATAACGTACCATTTGGTTAGAGGAAATTAATGTCAAACTGGAGCTAATTTAAGATGAGTATATCCTGGCAGAGGCAACCAGATTTGGCTTTTCCTCTCTTGTAAAATTCAAATACTGCAGGTGTCGGCTCACCCTGGTTTTCGGTTTAACTGTAGAAAATGAGATTTGGTCTGACATACCCAAAGACTCAGACTCGACCAAATCTGACAATCAGCACGACATTTGGACATCTATGATTAATAATCGGAAAGTAGCATCAATCATCCGGTGCTGGTATAATAGAGCAGTTGTCTCGTTTGATAATCTGGGACATAAAAATTCTTTTTTCTTGCCAGGCCTTTCATAGCAATGTTCTGAATGTGAAAGGCTAAAACACCTTTTTGTGTTGCTAGGTTTTGGAGGCAGCTGGTTGATTCGATTCACAGTAGTTATGGTGCGAGATCAGTTATGTTGTGTTTTTTATTCTCTGTTTGCTATTCTTAAACTATTGAATTTTTTCTCTCCAAATGCTTTTCAGATTCTCAGTATTAATTTGTCGTAATTCCTTGAATTTTTCATAAATACTTAGTGCCATATCCTTGACATGTAAAACACTATGTCTAAAGTTTTCTTCGGGCAAAACGAATGCCATCAACACTCGCACGTCGACCTTTAATCAGAATAATCGATTTTTTATGCATGGAGGTATCATATGAGCGATGACAAAAACAAAACCTTGTGTGCTCATGTTGAGGAAGAATTGCACGTCAAGGACCCCAAAGCTTATATTTCTCTAATTCAACCAGCAACCCATTATTGCCAAGGCTGTGGCCGGAGTGCAGCAAAAGCTGAAAACGTCTGCAAGCCACAGCAGCTTCCTTAATACCTGGACTGTCTTCGCCAATCTCAACACTAATTGAGATTGGCGAAGATAAAATATATTTTTCAGATTTAGAGGAGAGAACAAATGGTGCCCAAAATTCAAACCATTGTCTACCCAATCGGCCTTGACCCAGGAGCACCATACGTATTTCGTTCGGTATACTCTGGCTTTTACTCGTGAGCATCAGGCTAAGATCGTCGTTGTCGTTTGCACAGAAAATATTTTATACCAGGCTAGTGTTCTGAAAATTTATTGACGTTCCCCTTGACTTTGGTGATTTACGCTCTTTGAAAAAAGGGGGATGCAGGTAGATAAAATCCTTTATTAAGCAAGCCTTGTTCTTCTCATACATCAATCAAGCACACTTTGGAGGTGAATGGCATGAATACACCAAGTAGCCACTGCCCGGGGTTTGAATCCTTTAGAAACCTTAAATCGTTTCTCTGTAAATGTCCTAACTGTGGTGCAGAAAAGGAAATTTTTTCCGATGAGTTCAACCGTGAACACGTCTGTAAAAAATGCCAGCAACCAATTGATTTCGTCCAGTGTACCTATGAGGGTGGCGCATCCGATGAAACGCACCGATAATCATCGGTATCCTACCTAGGTTGAGTCATTGTCTGGTTTTTTTTCATCCATACGACATTGAAGGATAGAGACGTAACTTTATCCTGCAGAAAACGCAGGAATTCACCAATCGGCATTCGAGAACACATTTCTTGATTCTGTCGAGCAGGTTAATGATTAATGTACACATTATCCCGAGTACATCAATCATTGGGAGATCGTCTCGTGAACCCTGACAGAAATTGTTGGCTTTGGGTTTAGGGACCGTAGTCGAAGTCACAAACGCACTCACAGGTTTTCAATTCAGTGTCGCACTTTTTGTCATCTTCTTGTTCAAGCGCACAGACGTTGCGCTCCAGCTCGCATTGCTTGAGGCAGTCCTCATGGTTTTGCAAAGTATCATTAAATATCATTTGATACCTCTTTGTTGAGGTTTAATCCGTCTTTAAGAATGTGTCCATTTTTGTCATAGTACCTCCCAAAAGTCTGCTTTTTATTGCAGATAGTTTCTCTATTTGATTACCATAAGCCAGACGGATATTTGGTGAAGGCTGCTACCTCGTTACGGTTGTTTTGTTATCCTCGCCGCATTTCGGACACTTGATCCTCGCCTCTGTTTTTGACCACGGATAAACATTTCTCCCACATTTTTGACATATACAAGCATTTGCCACGTCTTGAGGTTTTAAAGGCAACAGCTCATTTCCACATTCGGGGCATCTCAGTTCAGGCATACTTTTCACCTCGCTGCATTCTTATATCATACGGTTATTATCGATCGGGGAACCGATTCCAATTGATACTTGTTCATCTAGGGTGTCTTCCCATTTTCAGTTCAGAAAAATAACGGCTCTTTCTAATTATCTTCAACACAGCCCAATTATTTCCCTTTCGTCCTTTAAAAATAAGGCTTGACCAAAATGCTGTCAATGTGGCTAGAAGTAAGCGCAAAATGCAACAAATAACAGAATAATCGTTACGCTAATCGGCGATTACTTTGGTATCTGCTATTTCAAGCAGACACTTTTGGATCCACATCACGTCAGATGGAAGTTAATTTTGCACATAAAGAGTTTTTACAACGCCATCAACATTGTAAAAACCCAAATAATGGTGAAAGTAAATGTACTGGTACTGTCATAGATGAGACATATAAAGAAATATCCGGCAGCAGACAAGGTTCTGAAAAAACCATTAATAATGGTTTCACTCCAACATTGCTTGTGCATTCCCTAGCGCGAATAATAAGTATAAACTTGTTGGTTCTAGACCGAATTCTTGCTGGTATTTAAAGGGAGGTACTATTTGACGGTTCAACTTATGAGAGATGGTGTAGTTAAAAATTGCAGTGCGTCTCAGAACAGGAGAAAATTATGTATACCAAAGATGAACTATGTAAAAAAATAACAGATATTTATCCAGACATAGGGCAATGCGGAATAGATATAGATGTTAGTTATGATGATGAAAAGAAAGCATGGGTAGTCGATTTGATAAAAGATTCCCATGAGCTCAAACATTATCTCGACATACCTGAAGCCGACGAATGCATGGAGGGAAAACAATGCATCCCGCTTGGCCTCGAGATAGCACAACTGAAGAAAAATATTGAAGGAAAGCAGTTTTGAAAAACAAGCCTATGCTATTGCAGATTTAGGAGATGTTGGGACTTGTACCCTTATAGTTACACACCCATTGGCTAACAATAACCAAATTCTTTCCCGGCGATCTGGACTTCCAATATCATGGATATATCTCGGCGCGACTGAAATTATCTTGCAAAAACAAGATCAAAAGATTTATGTCCGTAAAGATTACGAAGGTGACTTAAAGAAGCAGAGCTATCTTTTTTAAATCGCCTTATGAGGAGTAATTCTTCATATCAAAATGTTGTATGTGGTTTTTAAAAAGACTGTTCAATTCACAATTTAACACAACCCAACGCGATAAAGTGCGATAAAACTAAGGAGCGAATTAATGGATAAATGGGTATGTTCAATTTGCGGTTATGTTTATGATCCTGCTAAAGGAGACCCCGACAATAGCGTAGAACCCGGCACAGCGTGGGAAGACGTGCCGAATGATTGGCTATGCCCGATTTGTGGAGCCTCTAAAGACGATTTTGAAAAAGAATAAAATCTGCGGCGACGGGACTTACCAAGTATTCTAAAATTGAGGACTATTCAACCCGAAAACTTACGCCGTGTTCTCTAATTCCGTTATTGCCGTAGCCCAACATATTCCAGGACGCTTGCATTGGTTGTTTTTTCCCGTTGCGATCTGTGGCGCAGGACAACACAGTATAGCTCCCCGGTTGAGACAAACTACACACATATTGCCATTGCCTCCAGGCAAATGGTTCATTTGGACCTATGAAGGTAGCAGGCATCCAGGTGTTTCCATTATCCATTGAAATTTCAACTTTTTCTACCTCTGTTTCTCCTGCATAAGCGGCACCCAAAATCGTAATTTTACCCATTGACAAAATTTCACCTATTTCCGGCTGGGTAATTATTGAATTTAATTTGATTGCTGTTACGGTGGCTCCTGTTTTCGGGTCCTGTCCCTTGTCATATATCCGGTAAACATCATCCATGTAAAAACCCTTAAATGGTTTGCGCATAAGTGTTATTTTGCTTAACCATTTAACGCAGTTTGCTCCTGTCCATCCAAGAGCAAGCGCACGAAGAGGAAAACCATGTTTAAGCGGGAGTGGCTCTCCGTTCATTTCATAAGCAAGTAATGTGGAGGACATAGCTTTTTCCAGTGGAATGCTACGAATAAACTTTATTTGTGCTTTACCTAATGGCATATCAAATCCTTCAAAGGCAACATGATGAGCGTCTGGAGCAACACCAACTTTCTCCAAAAGATCCTTTAGCCAAACACCACCCCATACTGCGTTCCCAACACCGCCAATTGTCCATGGGTTGCCCGAGGCCTTTTTCGCAAGCAAAGATCGGCTGTTACCTGAGCATTCTAGCGTATTGGCAGCAATCGCTTTTGGCATACAGAGCAGAGTTTCAAGATCGATGGTCAAAGGAGCTTCAACCTCTCCATCTATAGTGAGTTTCCATTCAGACAGTTCAATTGGCCCTGCCGGGATTTCACCCTGATTTCTATCAAAAAATACCTTGTTTGCGGTTATCCATGATTTTAAATAATGTTTAGGTGTCTCAGCATTAAGGGGTCTTTCACTCATAACACGCATTAATTCGTTCATCTTTAAACCTCCTGTAATTTCGAGAAAAAAGAAGCCATTGTCGTTTTCCACGATTAGCTCGACATTGGAACAATGTTTGAAGTTTTACATTTTTCCAAGATATATAATGAGCCTACGCCTCAAATCCAGCAGGCTCAATACCGAAAGGAAGCCAGCCAAACCTTTATACAACTGTCTTACCCGCTTCGATGAAAATGGTATCTACTGGTAAAACGAGACTAACTCCATTTTTTACCCAGTTCGTTAAACCCGGCTTTACTCTTCGGACCAATGTCTTAAGGGCTCGTGAGGATCTTTATCATTCATTAGTATTCTCATTGGGTTCCATCTCTTTTTTTATGAATGTTAGGGAAGACGTTGGAGGTGACTGCCATTTTGCTGGGCAACCTTCATCCCTTCAATCTGAAATGGCTTGATGTGAATAATCAGAGCAAAGAAAAATTTCGACTGATATATTCATTATAAGAATCAACCGATGATGATCAAGAAATCCGGTGACAAAATGGGAGAAGTGGAACCGGAGATATTTTCAGACAATGGGGGAGCAGGTTACTATTTACAGGCAGGAGATGTCTCATGCTAACTTAAAGCAATTGAACAGCAATGCCAGTTGATCTTCTTCCTGAACACCACTTTTGATATGAAAGTATCTATCAACGCTGATGATGGTCATAAATGGAGCAAGTGTCTCAATTGATGTTCTCTTGAATTATCTTGGGATTGTGAATGTTTTTTCAAGTCAGGGAAACCGAACATTTCAAAAAGCCAAGACTGCCGTTTTATGTTGCTAGGCTTTCGATACAGTATCTTGTTTCCAGATACAGTAGTTATGTAAACTTTTGTGTTATTGAATGGTTGTTAAGATTTGAAGTGGCAATATTAAGAGAAAATCTCACTTTTTCCACGTGATATGTCAGATCAGGTCAACTCTATTCCAATTGAAAAATAGCATGCTGAAATAGGTAACGGTATTTGTTCCATTGTTATATTGCATTTTGCTTTTTCTGGCTTGCTCTATGACCAGTATGCCGTACCCTTCTGTGGCAGGATACATTCGGGAAGGATCTTTACATGGGGCATTCGGGTAAGTGCAGTTCTTGCATAAAAGACACCCTTCCGTGGAAAGAGCCAACACCTTCTCATCAAATCTGCGAAATACACGCACCACAGCCTCGGTCACCTTTTCGTGCTTTTTGCGTGCCTGAATCCATCCTTCCATATCGTGCTGGTATTTCAAGCCATTAACCGTGGTGAACATAAAAGCGTGCTCATATTCAATACATTTTTTTTTGCAAGCTGCTACGGTTCCTACCGCCGGTGGGCACGCCCAGGATGTACCGAAGTGACCGCAGCTATTGTTTTCACATAAGGATCTGACCTCATCTGAGAAAATCACCTTATTCGATGGAATAAAAGCGTACTCATGGATTGGCAGATTTTCGATATCATGAGTTATTTTTGCCTTAAAACTCATATTTTTCCTCTCTTTATTGGCCGATATTTCTGATCATTCTACGTGTAGCCATACTTTTGCTCAGGATTGAAGCAAACCGGCCATAGTGATAACGACTTTCCCCCTCGCTCTTCCAGTTTCAACATAGGTGAGTGCATCGCCCGTACTCTCAAACGGAAAAACTCTGTCTATGACAGGCGTTATCGCACTCGACTCTATCAGAGAAGAGATCCCACTTAGTTGCCGGCCTTCTGCTCGCATGAACAGAAATGAATAACGAACACCGAGTTTTTTCGCCTTGCTACGCGTCCTATGGCTCAAAAGACGCATGACAATTTTTAGAAAAAGATTGAGTTCCTGCTCTTTTGCGAAGGCAGGATCAGGAGGACCAGAGATGGATACTAAAAATCCACCTGACTTTAGCACACGAAGAGACTTATCGAGTGTTACCATGTCTTGGCTGTTTAATACCAGATCGTATCCTGTCAAAATCTTTTCAAAATCTTGGACCTTGTAATCAATAACAAGATCTGCTCCAAGGCTATTAACAAGCTCCGTGTTCTTTCCACTTGCCGTAGTTGCCACATAGGCTCCAAGATGCTTGGCAAGCTGTATGGCGAAAGTGCCAACTCCGCCAGATCCTGCTTGAATAAAGACCTTTTGACCAGGTTTAATCTTTCCTAAATCAACGAGCACTTGCCAAGCAGTAAGTCCAACCAAGGGGATAGAGGCAGCTTCCTCCATGCTCAAGTTTTTTGGCTTAAGCGCGGCATCGTCTTCGTGAACAGCAATGAATTCAGCGAAAGTTCCCTGACGATGGTCGCGTGGGCGTGAATAAACTTCGTCTCCGATTTTGAAGCGAGTGACACTTGAGCCGACACCTTTTACAACCCCTGCTACATCATGACCGAGAATGAATGGCGGACGATATGGCAAAAGGAGTTTGAACTCTCCATTCCTGATTTTGGAATCTAACAGGTTTACACCTGCGGCACGGACCTCAACCAAAATATCATGATCTCCCAGCATAGGGTCTGGCACTTGAGTGAGCTTCAACGTGCCTTTCTTTTTATACTGTTCGACTAAAAATGCTCTCATGATGTCTCTCTTATTAGCACCTTACAGATTATTTTCTTAGGTATAGGTTAATCAAGCTTGAAATTGGAGCGAAAGATTCGTTCAAACATCAAACTGGGGACAAACCTCCGAAGCGGCGCAATCATGACCGCATCTTTGCCAACAGGGTATCGCAATTTGGGTCTTGAAGATTCCGCGGCTTCAAAAACCTTGTGAGCGACAATGTCCGGCGATGGGGAAACCTCTATGCCTCTTTCGACAAGGTTGGCGATGAGTTCTCGTTTTTTCAAGTACTCATCGATGGGCTTGTCGGGTAAAATGGAATGGGCATTGATGGATGTTTTCATGAAACTCGGCTCAATCAGTATGCTGCGAATTCCAAAACCTCTAACTTCGTGATCGAGAGATTCGGAATACCCCTCCAATGCATGTTTGGAAACGCCGTAATAGGTCATATAAGGAGCGGGAATGAAACCAACTATGGAGCTGGTGTGTATGATTCGACCTGAACGTTGCCTTCTCATTATCGGAAGAACCGCGTTTGTGGCGCGAATAGCCCCAAATAAGTTAGTTTCAAACATTGCTTTTATCTGAGCAATGGAACTTTCCTCTGCTGCGCCCACCATTGCATAGCCTGCGTTATTAAAAAGAACATCTATTCTGTCTTGTTTCTCCATGATCCCAGCGATAACGGCCCCAACGGAAACGTCGTCATTCACATCCGCCTGGATTTCAATGAAGTCTTCCACTCCAATCTTTCGGCGCGACAAGCCGTAAGTGATGTATCCTTTTTTTGCAAAGAGTGTCGCTGTAGCAAGACCAATACCTGACGACGCTCCGGTGATTATAGCTACTTTCTTTGGCATACCTCATAACTCCCTTTCTGATTTCGCATCGTTTAATCCGCCTACGACGCAATCAATCCAAACGCGGTTGGAAAGCACTAGACAAAATTTCGTTCGAAAATCATGGCTATTCGAGCCACTGTGAGGGTCGTGGCTTTGCACCCTCCTAAACTCAATCAAAGTTTTGTGTTGATCGCTCCGGACGACGGGGAACAATCAGACTGCCCACATACACCTGCACGATTTCGTCATTTTGGTTCAGTGTCGTGGTTTTCACTTTAATGATTCCCTGGCTGGGGCGGGACTTCGTGGACCGTACGTTAAGCACTTCGCTTTCCACCCGAAGCTCATCGCCCGGCCGAACCGGTCGTGGCCAGCGAAATTCCTCAAAACCGGCACCGACAATACCACCGGCGATGTTGAGATCTCCTTCGACCAAGAGTTTCATCGTAATCGCCGCGGTGTGCCAACCGCTCGCAACGAGGCCTTTAAATATCGAGTTGGTGGCTGCTATTTCGTCAAGATGAAATGGTTGTGGATCAAATTCTGAGGCAAAGCTTTTTATGTGATCTGCTCCAATGTTAATACGATTCGATTGAAAAGTTTGCCCTTCTTCGAAATCTTCCAGATATCGTTCTGTCATATCGGCACCCCTTTCTGCTTTTCTCGTTTTTCCACCGCACAATATATGCCTTCGCCAGCCAAACCCGGCTTAAAACAACCGTTATCGGAAATACAAGTCGACCTACGCAAGTCTCCGGATTTCCAGCGCTTGATAAGGTCAGGCTCACGGATGAGGGGGCGGGAAAGGGAAATGTAGTCGGTCATTCCGTCATTAACGAGCTGCTCGGCGACCTCAAAAGAGCGAACACCGCCTACGAGCATCAATGGAGTGGTAATTGTATTTTTATACCTTTTCGCTTCTTGCTTGTAAAACACCTCTTCCGCCCTAGAATCGAAACTCCCAACTCTGACTGGCGTGAGTTTTTCTGAAAGTAGTGTTCCACCGCTAAGTTCTATTGCGTCAATTCCTGAGTCCGCAAGGATTGCTGCAGCATTAAGCGCTTCTTCTGCACTCAGACCGCCTTTAAGAAAATCCTGTGAATTCAGCTTGATCATTACTGGATAATCCGCAGCGACATTGCTTTTGATACTCTGGAACACTTCGAGCACAATCCTGAGCCTATTCTCAGGAGTTCCTCCATACTTGTCCGACCTCTTGTTGAAAAAAGGCGAAAGAAATTGACTCAGTAAGTAGCCATGTGCACCATGAATCTGCACCCCGTCGAAGCCTGCTTTTTCGGCTCGAGCTGCAGCTTTACCGAAAGCTTCAACGACCCGACTGATCTCTTCATGGGACATTCCTTGACCCAGCGGGCCCTGTTCCGTATTCAGAATGGAGGGACCTAAAGGTTGCTGCCTAGTCAATTCCTTGGGGGCTACACACCCGGCGTGGGCAAGCTGTACTACAATTCTGCCGCCAGCCTTGTGCACACGAGAAGTCATGTCTCTTAATCCTGGCACCATATCGTCACTGCAGATTCCTGTCTGCCATGGACCTGCCTTCCCTTCAGGGCTCACAAAGGCATGACCCGTTATAATGAGTCCAGCACCACCATTGGCAAGCTCCACCATGCTATCCATGAGTTGTTCGGTACATGTGCCATCCATATTTGCCATTCCTTCCCAAGTGGCAGATCTGACAAAACGGTTTGGGATAGTCAGGCTTTTGATACGGGTTTCTTCAAATAGTTTGGACATATTTTTCTCCTTGTTTGGTGACTTTAAATTTGCAAGTATCTATACTATGCAACAGTTACTTGCAAAATGCAAGTCTCGAAGTTATAGTTAATGCATGAAAAAGAAAAGTAACTCAACGTTCACAGAAGAATTTCGCTCTACATGCCCGATTGCCTGCGTCCTAGATATCCTCGGGGATAAGTGGACCCTGCTCGTCATTCGTGACCTCTTTCTAGACAAGCACCGCTATGGGGAGTTTACTCAATCATCTGAAGGGATCCCGACCAATATCCTGGCTGACCGGCTCAAGCGACTTGAGGCTGCAGGTATTATCAAGAAAGTGTTGTACCAGAGCAGCCCCCCACGCTTCGAGTATTACCTTACTTCCAAAGGGGCAGACCTCGGAAAAATACTGACGGCAATGCGGCAATGGGCTGAACATCATGTTCAGGGAGTTATATCTCCCGAGATAATTCCAAAACTTGAAATCCGCGACTGAACATAACCAAGGGCGACTCGCTTGAGTTGTTAATTAAAAATTGGCGCGGGCAACCTTAAAAGGTCGAAGGAATGTTCAGGTTAGGATGTTTCCTGAGCTTCAGAATCTAATTAGATAGCTGTTTTATCATGCAAAAGTTCTCAAAACAGACATCGAACTCTTAACCTTCCCCGCATATCTATTAAGCTGGCGCTTTAGCGGCTCCACGGGTCTCTTGCCTTCCAATTTTTCATCCCACGGAGGACTCAACTTATAGTCGCTTGACAAATGTAACCTTTAGGGTTACGATTCCTTCATGATCAAGTCATTCAAGCATAAAGGGCTGGAAAGTTTCTTTTACGCAGGCAGCAAAAAGGGTATCAAGCCAGAACATGCCAGCCGTCTCGCAAGGATTTTGGACCGCCTGAACGCCGCGAAGGATATAAAAGATATGAACTACCCTGGCTCTTTTCTCCACCAACTCAAAGGGGATAAAGAAGAGCAATATGCTGTGAGGGTTTCAGGTAACTGGAGGGTCTTTTTTGAATTTATAAATGGTGATGCGTATATCGTAGACTACGATGACTACCATTAGGAGGTAAACTATGCATATAATGAAAAGGCAACCAACACATCCCGGTGAAATCATAAAGGAAGACTACCTGTTGCCGCTGTCTATCTCAATCAAGGATATGGCTAGCACTCTGGGGATTTCAAGAAAAACGCTCTCCAAAATAATTAATGGCCGAGGATCTATTACTCCGGAAATGGCATTGCGGTTGTCCAGAGCATTCAACACGACTCCTGATCTTTGGATGAATCTTCAGGTCAGTTACGACCTTTGGTTGGCTGAACACGAAACCAGTTCTTGGCAATCGGTTCAGCCACTGCCTTTGGGCCTGTTACATTCTCACTGAAATGCAGTTGCATTCCGCCATGTGGAGACAAGGTCGTAAGTGATCATGACATAGATGAGTACTGGCAATTTCAAGCTACTGTATCTCTGTGAATGGAAGCTCTTGATGCCAGCATGAGCCCACCACCCTCTGCCAGATGAAAATGCCATGTATACTCCAGTGTGAGCATGTCGCTCATACAATCCCCAACCACAGGAGGTGTACCATGAAAGTTTCCCAAGCAATCGATTTTCATCTTCAGTATCACCGGGCGAACTCCAAAAAAAAATACTATCAAGACATGCGAGTTTGTCCTCCATCGATTTACTGCTCGGTTCGGGCAACGCGATCTTGCAGGCATTTCTCCTGAAGAGGTCCTGGAGTTTCTCCTTGCCATAACGAAGAACAACAAGCAGGCAACAAAACGGAATAGATACTCGGTCCTGGCATCCTTTTATAACTTTAGCATAAATACCGGCCTTCCATCTCTCACCAATCCCTGCAACGCTTCCGTCATAAAAAAGATCTTCAAACGCCCACAAGCTATTCAGTGGAATATCGTCGACAAAGAGACTGTCGATGAGATCATTTTTAGGACAACAAACGCCCGCAACAGGCTCATGCTGGAACTAATGGCAAGAGGAGGAATGAGAATCGGCGAAGTGCTGAATCTCACCCCAGCGGATATCCAAGAGAGAAGCCTGGCAATCCAAAACCCCAAAAGTGGTAGAACCGGTGAAACGGTTTATGTTCCACGGAAATTATTGGTAAGGTTAACCGACTACACAAAATCGAAGGATATCAGCAAGCATGACCGGATTTTTCCGATTTCCTATGTTGCTGCCTGGTCAATGGTGAGAAAAGCTGGCCGAATGGTAAATATCGAATTGCGTCCACATGATCTCCGCCGGCATGCAGCGACATTTGCGTCCAGATCCGGCACCCCAATAGAAATTGTCAGCAAAGTGATTCTGCGTCATGCAGACCTTTCAACCACTCAACGGTATCTCGGAACCGTAAATGACACAGAAGCCATCAGGTGGATCGAGACACTCTATGGATAGGCACATGTCTCAACGGGCGAGGACAGTTCCTCGTCCGTTAATCGCAACAGTAGAAACCTATTGCATGAGAACCGCCAAAGAAATGCGACGTTCTATGTGGCAACCTTAATAGTTTGTGAAAATTACTGTCATTATTGTGGTAAGCAAGTTTGAGCTCTATTCCTCATCCTGAAATTTTGCTGAGTCTTCTTTGAACCATTTCAGCACCTCATTCCACATTGGCTTGGCTTGTTGACGAAAGCAACCCATATGCCCGATACCTCCTTGCCGTTTATTAGGAACCAGGTCAACGCATTTTACCGGCGCATGTTTATATGCTTTGATAAATGCATCGCGAGAACGGGGCGGCGCCCAGAGGTCGTCCAAAGCATTTGCAGCTATTATCGGTGTTTTTACCTGGGCAAATTTGTCTTTGACGTCAGGCGATTTCGGATCATCAAAAAAATAATGCGGGAAAGTGCACCAGTACCGCCATTGTTTATATACTCCCAAAGGTAAATCCTCGCCGATACCAAGCATAGACATTGGGGCATATCCTTTAAGGGCAAGAATGGGCAATATTATGTTCCAGAGCAGACGGACCTTTAGGCTTTCGATCGGCGGCATCCAGCCATGCCAGCCTGCTCCGGTTGCAAAAACATAAAACCGATCAATACGATCATGGTTAGGCAATAAACCCAGCGCATGTCCACCGAATGAATGCCCCACCATGAAAAGCGGTACTTTTCCACTTGCCATGCAGTTTACGGCTGCAGCTAGGTCAAGACTTGCCCAGTCAAGAAAAGTCGCTTGAAAACCAACTAAAGTTTGAGGTTTTGATTTTCCGATCCCTCTGTAATCCAGGGTTAATGTTGTAAAACCGCAGGCACTGGCATAGCGGGCAAAGTTGTAGTAAAACCCCTGAGGAACACCCGTTGCCCCTGCCACAATTAGGTTTCCCAGGAGCTGTTTTTGAGCCTTGAATCGTGATACGACTATTCGGTAACCATCAACGGCAGATAACTCGAACATTTCATGTCTGTGCGATACCTTTGTATTCATTGCAATCATCCTTTCGGTTTTCTGACATTCCCAAAAACTGGAACAAGCTCTATGCCCGGCTGACCTGCAACCCGTCCCGGATGACATTTACCTGAATTCGACAGGGAATATATCTGTGCAGTGGTGTACCGAAACGATCACGATTGGTGTTTTTGGTGAGACGGTTCACATTTATGCCATATACCTTTCCATCATACAGAAGTCCGAAACCATGCGGGATCATGACAGTGCCACTCCTTACCTGTTCGGTGATCTCGAGCTCTCCCATTTCGCTGCCGGCTTCCGTTGTCACACCGACCAGCTGACCTTCCATAACCCCTAACTTCTTCGCGTCGTCAGGATGCATGGCGATAGTACAGGCTCTTTTTCCTTCATTCCACTCTGGATTCCTCAGAAGTGTGTTGGCGTTATACTGCATATGACGCCCTGCCATCAGAATAAATGGGTATTCCTCTGTTGTCGATAACGCCTCCTGCTCCTGCTGTGGAGAAAGCGAGAGGACTTCTGCCTCCATTTCCTCGATAAATATTTCCAGTTTTCGAGATTTAGTCCGGATACCTGCGAGTTGTTCTGCTGTATCCACTGCTCCCAGCCAAAGTCCTTGAGGATTGTCCAGAACCGAGCGAAACATTCGCTCTCCCTGATCCGGCCCGATGGTAAAACCAACGCGATCGCCATTCTCCCGGGCCTCTTGTGGCAAGGTCATTAGCATTCCCCACAGCGCGGCCTTGTTGCCGCTGTCCCACTGTTCCCCCAGGGTTTTTGCAAGGATAAATGGCATGGCTCGGCGGACAGATGGCTCCCGTGCCGCCCATTGCATCAGTTTTGCGCCAAAGACCTGGCGATTGCCACCAGCGGCCTGACGCACCTCATCCGGGATGTCCGGAATCAGTCCCATTTTATCTGCAAGACGGGTAAAAATCTGTGATGGCTCCAGGCATTCACTTGAAGGTGTGAGCACAGGCTGCCTCATCTGGAAATAAACCTCGGGATAAGTCCAGGGAAAGAAGGTTCCATCCCAGCATTCATACAAGGAACGTGATGGCAACACGTAATGGGCGAATTGAGCAGTTTCATTTAATACGATATCAGTGACAACCAATAAATCGAGAGCAGCAAACGCCTTTTCATAAGCAGTAGTATCGGGGTAAGATCTCAGAGGGTTGCAGCCATTGACCAGGATTGCCCGTAATCGTTCGGGGTGATCATTGAGTATTTCTTCCGGCATAACTGCAGGCGGATAAAAACCAGCCGCTGCAGGAAACATCCCCGTGGCGACTGTGCGCCAGACTTTTGTACTTCTTTCATCAACATGTCCACCCAGCGGGCGGATCATGCCGGGTATGACATTACCTCCACGAACACCATAAACTCCGCACAATGCAGCAAGGATAGTGAGCAGATAGTAAGCTACTGCACTTTGCCTGTTCATATAAATGCCGAGGTCGGGATGCATGCACCACTGTTTACTTGTCATTAAACGACAAAGGTCTACGACCTGATCTTTGTCCAGCCGGCAGAGGTCAAGAGCCGCGTCCACGTCCAGATTATCAAACCAGCCGCGTATCGATGCGAAACCCTCAACATGCTTCTCTATATACTGCCTATTCTCCCATTCATTACCGAGAATGATCGCAATCATGGCCTTGAGCAACAGCGCATCCGTACCGGGTTCGATTGCTAGGTGCATGTTTGCCAGTTGGGCGGTCTCGCTCTGTCTTGGGTCCACTACAACCAGTAATTTATGCGGATGCTTTGAAATATCCCTGAGTACCTTCGGGGCTCGTGGCAGTTGATGGCTCTGCACACCGTTCCAGCCCCAGGCAACGAGCATTTCTGTTTCCTGCTCGTCTGGAACAGTCAGGATCTGTTGACCACCGAACACCCGCCCATTGACCCACCAAGCGCCGCTGAATTCCTGCCCTGCAGAAGAGTAAAGATATTGCGACCCAAGAGCTTTCATGAGACTGACACCAAACCCTGCTTCGAAATGTCCGCCCTGCATGCTGGCCCCCATATACGCGAGACTGCGAGGACCGTGGTTGGCGTGAATCTGGAGGAGTTTTTTGCTGATTTCCTCAATTGCCGTTTCCCACGATATTGGTACAAACTGCTCCCCTATTCTTTTTAGAGGCTTCGCCAACCTGCCTTTTGGGTGTTGATAATACATGACATTCATTCCCTTGCGACAGACGTATCCCTTGCTTCGTGGGTTTTCCCGATCCGGCCGCACTTTGGACATCCTGCCATTCTCAACAAGGATCTCCAGACCGCAGTTCTGGGCACAAAGCACACAGCTTGACTTTTTCCACTCTTTCATTGGTTTACTCCTTTGAACATGATTGAGAAATATTCAGTTCGAAACATCTTTTTACCCTTCAGCACTTTTAACGTAAAAGTAAAATAACATTTGCTTCACCTGGTGAAAAGTGGCATTTATGACAATTAACGTGCAAAAAACGACATCGGTTAAGCTCGTTCCATCTCTCAACCTTAGTGAAGAGAATTACATGAAGTTCACTTTTCTTATTACAGAAGATTGCTTTTCGTCCGGAGTGGTCGGTTTGCTCGACACGTTTGCTATAGCCAACCTTTGGCATAAGGAGTTGAGCGGCAGAGGTGAGCAGCTTTTTACATCAGAACTGGTTTCAGTCGATGGTAGTCCTGTCACGAGCAGTGACTGTATTGAACTTAAGGCTCACAAATCCATTACTGAGACAGGGAATGTTGAATACATTATCCTTCCTCCGGTATTTCCATCATCAAAGCTGGGCCGACAATTAACAAAGACAGTCAAGGGATGGCTTGTTGAAAACAAGAGAGCGGGCGTTCCTATTGCTGCAGTTTGCACCGGCTCATTTCTACTTGCTGAGACTGGTCTGCTGGATGGCCGAACGGCAACCACAAACTGGCAGTTTGCCCGCCAGTTTCAGCTGTTGTTTCCGAAAGTCAACCTCAGACCGGATATGATCTTAACTGAAGAGGATGGTCTTGTCTGTACAGGTGCCGCTACCGCCTATTTAAATCTGGGACTGTCTCTCATCCAACGATATGGCACCGAAGACCTGTCTGAGGTCTGCGCCAAAGTTCTCCTCGTCGATCCAAATCGAACGAGCCAGGCGCCTTACTTCTTTGAACGTCACCGGAAAAAACATAAAGACACGGCTATTGCGAAGGCACAACGGTTTATGGACAAAAATTATGCCGCGATAAAAACGATCGATGAAATCGCATATCATGCCGGTCTGGGTTCGAGACATTTCAAACGCCGTTTTAAGCAGGCAACAGATTATTCTCCACTAACCTACCTACAAAAGGTGAGAATTGAATCAGCAAAGAAAAAATTGGAGTCAACACTGGACAGCATCGATGACATTACTTTTCAGATAGGATATGAGAACGCAAGCACCTTTCGGAGACTATTTAAAGATAGAACCAGCTTGAGCCCCAGGGAATACAGGGACAAGTTCTCACGAAGGAAATAAGCATTTACGGAAAAATTTCTAAAATTTCATGGCGTTAATGAGTTTTTGAAAGCTACACCCTCGTATTAAGTGTAATATTAGTGTGTTTACACTAACGATGTAGATTGCATCTGCAAATCTACAGGTAGTTCACAATTAGGCGGTTGGAGGTGTTTCCTGATCATTTTCACCTCGATCTTTACCAAAAATATGCCCAAAATGAAGCATTCCAAATTATTGATAATTCCAGAGAATGTTTGCTGGTCAAGTCGGAAGGATTGATAGGCACTACGACTGATACCACGCTATCAAGCCCTCAACATACACACAATGTAAGATGATATGTAAGCTTTGATTTAAAGCGGTTTGCAAAATCTGTCAGATCAGATCTCTCAGGGATTTCTACAGTTAACGATTTGTGATACACTCTAATCGAACGTATATACCTTTGACTGTCTCAAACGATATATTACAATGACGTCTCTCACTTCCTTAGAGATTCTCTTCTATTTTACAAAGAATCCTGTATCGAAGAGTTTAATCTTTTATACCTGACGAGGAGACCAGCATGCTCGATTTCAACCTGACCCCTGATCAACTTAAGCTACAGCAGAAGGCTCGCACCTTTGCGCTAAAAGAAGTCTTGCCGATTGCATGGTACTATGACGAGCAAGATGAACTCCCCATGCAGGTGTTGCGCAAGGCTTTCGATGCCGGGATGATAGGCGGTGATATTCCAAAAGAGTTTGGCGGACAGGGATTGAGTCTGGTGGATTCAGCTTTGATTACCGAAGAAATAGCTGCGGCTTGTCCGGGACTGGCGACATCTATTTTCGACAGTTCGCTTGGCATGGAACCGATCCTGCTCTCTGATAATACCGTTGCGAAGAACAAATATCTCACTGCAATTGCCAAGGACTTTAAGCTGGCCGCCTTTGCAACTTCTGAACCAACAATGGGCTCGGACGTGGCAGGTATTCGCTGCACGGCCAAAGCTGTTGGAGAAGATTATATTCTTAATGGCACAAAATACTGGGTGACCAACGGGGGTGTTGCTGACTATCTCTCTGTCTTTGCCACAATCGATCCTAAAAGTCGACACAAAGGGATCTGTGCGTTTCTCGTGGAAACCAAATGGCCGGGAGTCACAATCGGACGTGCCATCCCCAAAATGGGCCAGCGCTGTTCTAATACGGTGGGCATCAATTTTAAAGATGTCCGCGTGCCCAAGGAAAATATCCTGGCACTTCCCGGCAAAGGGTTTGTCCTGGCGATGAAAACCTTTGCTCGAACCCGGCCGATCATCGGTAGCTTTGGAGTCGGAGCAGCAAGGGCAGCACTAGAATATGCACTTGATTACGTGAAAAAACGGCGCGCGTTCGGCATGGAACTGGGCTCTTTTCAGGCGATTCAGTTCAAGCTCGCGGAAATGTATCAGAAGGTGGAAACAGCCCGCCTGCTGACTTGGAAAGCGGCCTGGGAATCGGATCAGCACCAGGATGGTAGAGTGAGTGCTTCAATCAGCAAACTTTATGCGACTGAAACGGCACTTGAGGTGGTTAATGAGGCCTTGCAGATTTTCGGCGGGTACGGATACACCAAGATGTTTCCCATTGAAAAAATCCTGCGCGATGTCCGTCTGCTCCGCATCTATGAGGGAACTAGTGAAATCCAGCGCATTATACTGGCTGACTATCTGCTCAAAGAGTATCAGCCATCCCTGCCGCCCCTGGAGGACCTGCCGCTCCATCGCCTGCACGATCCCAGTATCGGCAAGAAAGGAGCATCCGGCAGCAAAGTATGGCGGTGCAGGATCTGTGGGTATGTCCATTACGATGATACAGCCCCGGCGGAGTGCCCGTACTGCTTTTTTCCCCATACGGCATTTAAAGAAATGGAATAACCTGGATGCGGAGAATTAAATGCGGATGAGGAGCTGATTGTATATAATTTCTACTGTAATATTTGAACGAATCATTGCAATATCCCAATGATGGTGCCTCTGATAAAACCCAAAGATGACCGTCAACACAAGATTTTGGCCTAGCGTGGAGTTATAATTGAGGCAGGAACTAGCCTCTTACCACATCTGGGAGAATCACTCTCTGAAAAGGTTGTGGTAATCGGTCAGGAAATATATACATGTCGGTTGATATGTCGAATCGGAAACAGCTATTACCTCATGGTCCAGTTTCGACTCAGTTTTCGCAACTGAAAGATGTGCTTCTCCTGTATAGCAGTCCCGAGCAGGCTCGCCATGTATCCTGCAAAAGAGAGCTTCTTTTTAAAAGGAAGCGCCAGCCAGCCAGCCGCCAAATGACTGCCCAACCCGACAACTTCTCCCATGACCGAGGGGGCATAAGGCTTGCATTTTGCACCGACTGTAGTCGCGTGGATATTGTCGGCGACCAACTTCCCCTCCTGCAATGCAAATTGAGCACTGGTCGGAACGGGGTTGCCGGTAATGGGATTCATTGCGAGAGCATTATCACCAATGGCATAAATAAAAGGATAATCCACTGCGCGAAGATATTCGTCGACCAGTATCCGACCCAAACCACCAGTCTTGATCTGGCTCTCTTTAAACATGTCAGTAATGTGAATTCCTCCAGTCCAAATCAATGTCTTTGTCCTTAGAGTTTTTCCCGAAGACAGGGTGACTGCATCTGCGGATAAGGAGATGATTTTGGTATCTGTCATAATAGTAACTCCTTTTTCCGATAGCTCTCTTTTGACCCTTTCAGAGAGTGATTCTCCCAGATGTGGTAAGAGGCTAGTTCCTGCCTCAATTATAATGATATCCGTCTCGGCCGAATTTACCCGGTGGTTGCTGGTACAACGGACGCTGAGGTCGGCAATCTCGGCAGCGAGCTCCACTCCGGATAATCCGCCTCCTCCAATGACAAATCGCAATATTTTTTTACGATTTTGCTCATTCGGCTCCGAAGAAGCAAGCGCACAATGTTTGGAGATGTGGTCGTGAATGCCCTGTACATCTCTCAGGGATTGGAGGGTGAATGCATGCTCTGAAAGACCGGGAATGCCATAGAAGTTGGTCTGGCTCCCAAGTGCCAGAACCAGAATATCAAAATGCAGTTGCTCATGCTCTGTATGAATAAATTTCCTGTCAGGCTCAATACTAGTGACTTCGTCGAGATGAAAAATAATATTATGACGTCGAAGCAGGCGGTCTATTGGAATAACGACCTGTTTTTTTCCAGTAGCGGCTTCGTGCAGTTGGGTTTTAAGTAAATGGTAGTTGTTTTTGTCGACCAGATGAACTTGAATCTCCGATTGTCTGGAAAACTGCTTTGCTAGCCTCAAAACAGCCGTAATCCCGCCGTATCCGGCGCCGATGACCACAATATGCTTCTTCTGGGTTTCCATACAAATTGTCTCCCACTTACATGATGCCTGCGGCGGTATCGCATTACCGAGATTCTTGCAAAAAAACATACGTTTATTTATGAGATCTCCTTAATGCAGGCTTTACAGGCGAAAATGAGACGTTGGTCAATTTCGTCTTAGAAGAAAGGCCCGTCTCCGTTTTGCATTTCAATAATTGCCGAGCCTTTCTCTTCCTCCCCGGCTGCAGATCACCATGAGAGGGTGGATAGTCATCTTTCAGTGCCGTTTCTACTCCATGGCAGGCTTGAGATCACGCTTCAAAAAAGAAAATACAGCAGCCAGTACAATGGGGAAAACCCCGCAGAGAAGAAAAACAAGATCGCCCACAATCCGAATCCACTCCACGGTATGGAACGTACCCGACATAATGAAAGAAAGACTTCGGGCATGCCAGTAACCATTTGTGAGTACATCCCAAAGCTGGAGCACACCGGCAGGGAATAGATCAAGCAGCACCATTAATGCAAGACCTATATTGAGTCCCCAGTAGCCAATCTTTACGAAGTTCTCAGTCCTAGCCCACACTGCATCGCTTTGCATAGATCGCATGCAGAAGACCAGCACTCCAAGGGCCAGCATACCGAATACCCCGAACATAGCCGCATGGCCATGATTGGCAGTCAGTGTTGTTCCCATTTCAAAATAAGATACTATGGGGGTATTGATGAGGAAGCCGAAAATCCCGGCTCCGACGAAGTTCCAAACACCTACCGCGATGAAAAAGTAGATGGCCCATTTCTGTTTAGAGGCCATATCCGCGCCGTCAACCAGCTGATTCCTCTTGCGAAGCCGTATGAATCCTGCAGCATCCAATGTGAGCAGGGTAAGAGGAACTACCTCAAGAGCTGAAAAACATGATGCAAGACCCATGTTCAATACACCCTGGCCTGTGAAATACCAGTGGTGTCCGGTGCCGACAATTCCGCCAATGAGAAAAAGAATGGCGTCCAGATAAACAAGACGAGTTGCGGTCCGGGCGCTCACAATACCCATATAACGGAACATAATAGCTACGAGTACCGTGGCGAAAAGTTCAAAGAACCCTTCGACCCAGAGATGGATAATCCAGAAGCGCCAGTTATCGATAACGGCAAAATTACTATGTGGTCCATAGAAAAGGGCGGGAACGTAAAATAAAGGAATGGCTACTGCTGCATAGAGAAAAAGCGCAGAAAGGTCCGATTTGCCTTCCTTGGCAATAGCTGGGCGAAGAGCTCTGAACATGAGAAAGAGCCAGAAGATCAGCGCAGCTGCAAGAAGAATTTGCCAGAAACGCCCCAGGTCAAGATACTCCGAACCTTGGCTGCCCAGCCAGAACCACAGCGGACCCAGTTTATCATTGATACCAAGCCACTCGCCTCCAAGGCTGCCGAGCACGACTACGAGAAGGCCGACAAAGAGCACGTTGACACCGAGTTTCTGCCCTTTGGGCTCTTGCCCTCCAACCCATGGAGCGAGAAACAACCCTCCTGCGACCCACGCAGTGGCTATCCAGAATATGACAAGTTGCAGGTGAAAGGTTCTCAGTAGATTATAAGGGAATAAATTGAGTATAAAATCTAAGCCATAAAAGCCGTACGGTTCCACCCGGTAATGAGCCAGGCCGCCGCCGACTAAGGTCTGGAGCAGGAATAAGAGAGCCACAATAAGAAAGTACTTGCCCGTTCCCCATTGACTGGGGGTGAGCGTCCACGAACGAGGCGGTGGCGGCAACAGTTTAAAATCGTCTTTTCCCCCTTCCCACCCCAGAAAGCTAAATTTGCCAAAGAAGAGCAGTACCAAACCGAGCCCGCTCAACAACGTGACAAGGCTGAGGGCGCTCCAGATATAGGCCTCACTGGAAGGATGATTATCGACGAGTGGCTCGTAGGGCCAGTTATTGGTATAGGTGTAGTCCTTATTTGGTCGATTTGTCACTGTAGCCCAGGTCGCCCAGGTAAAGTAGGCTGTTAGATCCTTTAATTCCTCAGGATCGCTGATAAAATTAGGAGGAAGCCCCGGTGCACTGTTTTCTTTGGTGAAAAAATCAGTCCAATAAGTGAATAGTTCTTGATAAGCGGTTACTTCACCGGGAAAGAAAGTAAGATTACCGGTGGCAGCATCGTAGCGGTTTGTCTTCAACTCGGTTACCAATTCCTGTGAGACGAACGCCTTCTGTTCCAAAGAAAGATTGTTATAAGAATTGCCGAATTTGTTTCGCGCTATGACATCTTGAACAATCTCCGCTTCCCTATGCAGATGGTCGGCTGTATAATCTGGTCCCAGGTATGCCCCGTGTCCCCATAGGCTGCCGTGCTCCATAAGGGCATATTTTAAAAACACATCCTGTCCTGCTTCAATGTTCTGTTTGGTAAACAAGACTGTCCCTTTCTCGTCCACAACATTTTGGGGAATGGGCGGCGCGTTGGTGTAGGTAAGAACGGTCAGGATGCTGAGGGCCCCGAAACCGAAAATCATGACGATGATCACCGCATGTCGCCACCAGGGAGACAGCGGTTTTTCCTGTGAATTGTGTACCATCTCATTCTCCTCTTGCATCTGTTGATGCCATCAGATTATTTTCATTGCCTTGCATTAATTTTGTCAAACTATCAGTCAGCAGGACATGTTCTGTACTCTGCATCAAAAAACTCGGCTCTTTCACTTATTATTGTTTCAATAGCTGCCCTGCTTTCAGAAAAAGGATGTTATTTTCAAGGTGCACATGCTTATGGAGATCATCCTCGAATTCTTTCAGTCTCTGATACGTAATCATAAAAGTATTACAGACATCCCCCGGTATCGCATAGCCCTTGGCAAGATGACGAATTGCGTGGATCGCGTCGCCGACTTCTTCGTGCTCGGAAGTGAGCTTTGAAAGTGAATTCTTAATTGTCTCCATATCTTTTGGATCCGATGTTGCACCAGTTTTTCGATCCATATCGACTCGTTTGACGGCCGGAAAGAAATCTTCCTCCTCTTCTTGTAGATGAACCTCCAAATCGGCTGCCATCTTATTAAAAATGGCGGCGATCTCCATTACCTCTGGATGATGAGCGCCATGAACCTCGGCAATTTTATGCGCATACGCCGCTATCTGTCCGGTATTTTCCTTAATATAGGTATGATGGACATTTATGATATAGTCGATCAGAAATGATACCTCCCATGAGGTAAAATTCTGGCTTTGCTCAACCGGCTTGCTTGTTACTGCCTCAAGCTTCGCTGTTATAGAGGCAAGATCTATCCCCTTTTCCATGCAGGTCTGGGAAAGTGCTGTCTTGCCTCCGCAGCAAAAATCTATCCCGTGCTCCTCAAAGACCGTTGCGGTCCTATAATCCTCGGCGACAATTTCGCCTATTGTTCGCTCTGACTCTTTCATTAACTTCACCTCCAATGAATTTAAAGTGATCCTTGATATACCCATCTATCTGCATTCTAGAGTCATTGTCGTTTCAGATTGTTTTTACAATAAAAACAAATGGGTAGAAGATACCCTTGGTATGCAAACCTCCTGGAGAACGTTGTCACATAAAACCATTTTCTTTGTGTTTTTTAGCAATTTCGTTCGCAAGGTTTTTCAGGGCGTTAAAGGTGTCCTCCCCAGGCACGCCTTTACAGAGAACGGGATCAATAATATCTACCTTGAGGTTGGGAATCATTCCGGCGAGTGTTTCTACCGTTTTTCCTCCCCAGCCGTAGGAACCGACAATAGAAAGAAATCTTGTTTTAGGCCGCAGGGCATTTGCCAGAAAAGCAGCATATGCTGCATAAGGATGAGGGCCTGCCAAGACGGTAGGAGTACCGATGATGATTGTTCCAGCGTCAACCATGGCCATAGCCAGTTTCCCTATATCGGTTACGGTCAGGTTAAACAATTCGACCTTTACACCTTTATTTACCAAGGCTGCAACGAGATAGTCGACCATCAGTTTTGTGCTATTGTGCATGGACACATAGGGTAAAACCACGGTGTTGCGGGGTTCTCCCAGTGTCCATTCTCTATAGGCATCTAATATAAACGCCGGACGAGGAAATATTTGGCCATGACCTGGAGCGATCATATCGATTTCGTAGGGTTCAAGTTTTTCCAGGTTCTTTTTGATGACATTTCTAAATGGCATCATGATCTCGGCAAAGTAGCGCTTCGCCGCTTCATAAACACGCCCTTCATCGGTGACAAAAAGATCACTTGTCGCAATATGAGATCCAAAAAAATCGCAGCTGAACAGGATCTTATCTTCCTCCAGATACGTCACCATAGTTTCAGGCCAATGAACCCAGGGAGTATAGATAAACTTCAAAGTCTTATCGCCGAGAGAAAGTGTCTCTCCGTCTTCAACGGTTATGAAACATTCTTCCGGTATTTTGATTAAATCGAGAAGCATTCCCTTTGCTTTTGGGGTTACAACCAGCTTTGCCGCTGGGTATTTCTCAAGAACCTGCTTGAGAGTTCCAGAGTGGTCCTGCTCTGCATGCTGTGAGACGATGTAATCAATCCTCGGGATGCCCTCAAGTTGTGCCATTAATTCCTTGGCCATAGAAGGATCATCCGTATCAATCAAAACTGTCTTCTCACTTCCTTCTATGAAATAAGCATTATAGCTTGTTCCATCAGGAAGAGGGACAAGGGAATCGAAGAGACGACTGTCCCAATCAACTGAACCCATCCAATAAATGTTTTGTTTAATTTTTCGTGCGAGCATCTTTCACCTCCATAGGTGTCGTAAGATTTGATAGCGTTTTTTTTTTGCGTACGATGTCTATTTTTATGCAAAACAGCAATCACTTTGATGAGGTATCTATCTCCGATAGTATTATTAATACTTCCTGTCAGCAGGTTCAGGTCAATTGTCCACAAGGCACGGCCCAATAACGAGCCCCAGCACACAGGTTAAAGTATCCCTAGGTGGGGGGCTCTCTTTAATTAAGTGCAGAAATGAAATCGCCAGCATGATACTCGGAACATTTACCATCATTAGTTGTGAGCGGCGTGTTGTTTTCCTCCTTTTATCATCCCATGTACGCGTTCAGCAAAGTGAGTAAATTGCACGTAAGCCTCAACATATTCACGGCCGGCTTCTACACTCTCACCAGCGTGTTTGCTGGAGATTATCACCTGGTTAAAACGATCAGTTAGTCCGTTTTTCAAAGCATTACTCAGAACATCAGATAGCTTGTCAACTGAGCCTGTTTCTATAGCCTCGTCAGCTAAAGCAACTGCTGGATCAACAGAAATACCAGGTTTCAAGCCCGTGTATGGTGCACCTTCTCCCGCTCGATGAATGCGCACTAGAGTTTCAAAAAAATACGTGTCAGCTAAGGTTTTTGCTTCACCACCCAGCTGTCTTACTGCCAGAGTATGCTTGAAGGCAGCTTTGATGCTCTCCTCCTCGTCACTCGAAACCCATTTCAAAAGTGGGGTAACGTCTCCAGCCACAAGAGCTTGTCTGGCCTCGGCAACAACAGGACCATCCCGCGTGTCACAATGAGCGAGTGCATCGCTCGCATTTATCATAAAGAAAAATGCCGTAACGACAATAAATAGATTTCTAATTGATAATTCTCGTCCCACTTTCATATCATCATCCTCCTCCATCAATTCATTCCGTTAATTATGTCATTCTTTAGAAATACACTCAGCTGGACATGAAGCTATTGCCTCATCGACACAATCTTCTCCAGCATCTACATCTTCAAGGACATAAGCTTTCACTTTATCGTCATCAAAGGCGAATACTGAGGGACAACATTCCACACAAGCTTCACAGCCAATACATTCTTCATCATCAATTACAACTTTCTCAGACATGATATTCTCCTTATGGTATTTTTATGCTTATCCAGTCACATAGTTCAAATCAAAAGGGCAGTACTATCTCCTGATCTTGTCATCAAATTGGTGGAGCTATTGTCACTAGAATTCTCATTTGAGTCTTTGATCTTACTCCGTGAGGTTCTCTAATCTGTGAGATGAGAATATCTCCTTGTTTGGCTGGTATTTTTGTGTCTCCATCACCTAGGAAAAATCCTTCTCCTTCTAACACCTGAATTGAGAGTTCACCATCCAGGTCGTGGGAATGAACTGGAAAGGTAACTCCTTCATCCAGGTTAAAGTTGACGATTTTAAAGCTTGGTGAGTCTTCTACCAGGAAGAACCTTTTCATGGCTCCGGGAGTAAATTCATTCGTGTCTTTTAGTTTTAAAATCTTCATGGTATCTCCTTATGTTGTTTTTATTTAATCAACTGAAAATTGGGTCTGTTGCTTATATCCCTCCCGATAACAGACCCTTTTACACAAACGACACTCTATCTTTTAGACCTCCGTTCCGAGAAATATTATTAGGAGAGATATCTTCTCTTAATCTGAATAGTAGCAACTAGTGTGCCAAAATATTTACTGTTACATATCAATATGTTAAAACGTGTGTTTTCATTTAGACAACACCTTAATGTTGCGATATATATAACATCGTTGTTATATTGATAACTATGGACAAACTACATACCCTCTCAGCCATAGCGGTGGACCTTACAGCAGTCATGAGCTCGGAAGATCGTTATCAACGATTATTAGATGCACTACACCGAGCCATTCCTTATGACGCGGCAACCCTTTTACGGGTCGAAGGAGACAAGCTCACTCCAATAGCCTCAAAAGGATTAACCCCAGATGCCATGGGGCGTGTCTATGTGAGAAGTGAGCACCCACGCCTGGACCTTATTTGCGGATCAAGTGAGCCTGTACTCTTTCCTGCAGATAGCCCTCTCCCAGATCCTTTTGACGGTATGTTGGTTTTGGACCGGGATGGCTTGCGACACATTCATGCCTGCCTTGGCTGTCCACTGCATGTCAACGGTAATCTGGTTGGTGTTCTAACTGCCGATTCTCTAAATGTTGGTGCGTTTGATCGTCTTCCCAAGCAGTATTTACAAACAATCGGATCAATGGCCGGTGCGCAGATGCAGGTGGCGGATTTACTCAAAGCACTTGAGGAAAAAGCGGAACGCCAAGGCCAAATTGCTTCAGACTTGATGCAGGATGTTGCTCTACAGAGAGGCTGGGAAATTCTTGGCAAGAGCCCAGTAATTGAAAAAATGCGGCAGGAAATTGAGCTGGTCGCTAAGTCAGATTATACGATCCTGGTCCTTGGCGAAACCGGTGTTGGCAAAGAATTGGTAACCAGAGCCATACACCGCCATTCCAATCGGCGAGATAAAGCAATGCTCTATCTCAATTGTGCGGCACTTCCGGAATCGCTCGCTGAAAGTGAGCTTTTTGGCCATGTGAAGGGTTCTTTTACGGGAGCAAGCAATGATAGAGCCGGTAAGTTTGAACTGGCCGATGGGGGCACTCTTTTTCTCGACGAAATTGGTGAACTCTCCCTGGAAATCCAGGCCAAGATTTTGCGGGTTATTCAAGAAGGCGAAATCCAAAGAATTGGCTCAGAAAAAATGCTTCATGCAGACGTGCGCTTACTTGCGGCCACGAACAGAAACCTGAAAGCAGAGGTTCAGGCAGGTAAGTTTAGAGCCGACCTTTATCACCGACTCAACGTTTACCCAATAAAGGTACCAGCACTGCGTGAGAGAAAAGAAGATATCGCCATTCTTACCGGTTTTTTCGTTGAACGGGCCAGAAGACGGCTTGGACTGGGAGAACTTCGCATAAGTGAGGGTGCATTACAACTTCTCGGTCGCTATAGTTGGCCGGGTAATGTCCGTGAATTGGAAAATATACTCTCAAGGGCCGTATTAAAGGCGTCCCAGATATCTCATGGTGAGGAATATTTAAGAATACTCCCTGAACATTTGGCTGGTGATCTCGGATCAGCACTTTATGTAAATCCAGTACCTGAGTATGACTCTCCTGCTCAACCTATGGCGAATCTCTCCTTTCGAGACGAGGTAAAATCATTTCAAATACGACTCATTCAATCAGCACTCGAACGAAATAAAGGGAACTGGGCTGGTGCTGCTAGAGATCTTGATATGCATCGCAGTAATCTCCATAACCTTGCAACACGTCTCGGAATACGAAAAAAGAGTATCTTCTAGAAAAGCAACGAGGAGAGTTGAATCGTTGTGCCCTTGATTTAATTGTTAATCAGTGGATAGGTGTTTCAACATGAATTGTTTTGAGTAGAGTGATTTGCTTATTATTTCAGGTAATTAGCGGTTCGAATTATTTTTGCCAGGTATTCCTCTATTGATTTTGACTCAATCGGAATTCCAGTAAGCAAGGACATCTCCAGGCAAACTACGGTTGGAAAGCACACCTCGAAGTTAAATCGTATTCCTGATATGCACATAAATGCAACGACCACCAATCCAGTTTTTATGGTATCATGCGCAGCAGGTTTTTCCTGCCGTTTAACAAACACATAGGAGGTGCATCATGAAAGAATTCCAGGTATTCCACTTCCATCTGCAGTATCCACCGGGCAAACTCGAAAAAAAATAACATAAAGACTTGTGGGTTCGTCCTCGCCCGCTTCATCGCCCATTTTGTCAAAGGTAGTGAACTTGCCGATAAGTGTATGACGAACATCGGAGAGACCTTGGGCAGCCTAGGACTGGAACTTGAGCGGGTAGCTGCTTACAGTCTGTAAAAATTAATCAACGAATACCAGTGGACAGTGATTCACACTAAAACTATTGGTCTTAAAGCTGGAGTTCTGACGATGTTAAAGGGTCTGTTGCCGGAAGGAAATATAAGCAACAGACCCAACTTGAAGTTGATCAACCAAAAACAATTAAAGGAGAATACCATGTCTGAGAAAGTTGTAATTGATGAAGAAGAATGTATTGGCTGTGAAGCTTGTGTGGAGTGTTGTCCCTCAGTATTTGCCTTTGATGACGATAAAGTGAAAGCTTATGTTCTTGACGATGCAGATGCTGGAGAAGATTGTGTCGATGAGGCGATAGCTTCATGTCCAGCTGAGTGTATTTCTAAAGAATGACAAAAATTGCCGCATCTATTGAGGGAGGATTTTTAGGTGGTGGCAACTATGCTGTAGACTAAGGTGTACAAAAGAACGAGAAGTTTCTTCTCTGCATTGATTGCTGAATAGACAAATGATTGCCAAGAAACAATCGTCATAGGTGACTTTATTGGAGGTCGACATGAGCTTTGACCCGGATATTGAATTTATCAAATCTCTGAAAGAGACAGGAGGTGACACATTGAAGAAGTGTTATCAATGTGCCTCCTGTTCTGTTGCCTGTCCTCTTTCATCAGATCAGCATCCTTTCCCAAGAAAGGAAATGATTTGGGCACAGTGGGGAATGAAAAAGCGACTTTTGGATGACCCGGAAGTTTTTTTATGCCATCAATGCGGGGATTGCACCGAGATATGTCCGCGCGGCGCAAAACCTGCCGAAGTTCTCGGTGCGATTCGCGCCTATTTGTACACGTTATATGGCTGGCCTGCTTGGCTTGCAAGGCTGGCAGCCGACATCAAGAATCTGCCGATATTGCTCGGTGGACCTGCCGTTATCATTTTAGCCCTATGGGTTTTGTCAGGTGCAACGCATATTCCCTCTGCTGATGTGTTTGCTCGTTACGGCTATACCCAGTTTTTCGGACACTGGGATTTTAAATGGTATCCGAAGAATACTTTTTTCATAGTGTCAATTATGGTGCCTGCTGCAGGCTTAGCTGTATATTCAGTTTATAGAGGCATCCATACAATGTGGCAGCGAATGAGCAAAAGAGCCAATATAAAAACCGAATTCAGACCTTCTTTTTTAGTGTTTGTCACTGATTTTCTCTGGCCTTCACTCGTTGAAACAATGAAACATAGCCGATTTCGTGAGTGCACGGCCAACACAGACAGAGTCAAGGGACATCTCCCGCTGGTTTTGGGCTTTATTGGTGCCTTTATTCTCACGTGCTGGTCTGCGTTCAGGCAGGATATTTTGGGACTTATCTGGCCATCTTTTCATGGCCCGCTGCCACTGACGGACCCTTTCAAAACTCTGGCAAATATTTCGGCAATCGCTTTACTGTATGGTGTCTGGGTTCTTTGGGGAAATCGTTTAAAACTTGAGCAAAGAGGCAAAGCAAGTAGGACATTTTACGACTGGTTTCTTATTTGGGAAATAGTTGCCGTGGGAATTACAGGTTTCGGTGCAGAATTGCTGCGCTGGGCCGGCATGCCGACTTTAGGGTACTATGCTTACTTCTTACATCTTATCTCTGTTCTGATGCTTTTTCTCTACATGCCATATACCAAGTTTGCTCATATTGTCTACCGGACGACAGCAATGTGTTTCGAGAAGTTTCGGGTAAGTGCTTTTGCAACAAACACAATTGATTGACATAGAGACGCCTCCTTTTTCTTTTAAACCGCTTCCGGCTGTCCAATACCAGGCAACCGGGAGCGGCACTAAAGGGATGGCAAGGAGTGGCTGGCTTTCATTTCGACCAAAGCCGGTACAAGCAGACCTGGCATAACAGCAACATTTATAATGTTCCTGACCAGAGGATAAAACAAAGTAATAATTCCTAAGGTCCTAATATGTATCCAGATGGTGCCATTCCGCGTTCTCAAGCCATTTTCCAGGTTCTGCACGCGAGATGAAATCAACAATATTTTCCATGATACGCAAATGTTTCTCCTCTTCCTTTGCCAGCTGATTGAGGAGTAATTTTGCCTGTTCCCCTTCGACCTCTTGAGCTTTTTCCAAATAAAATTTCCGGCTCATTTCTTCAATGTCACAAGCTTTTCGATATGCGTCCGTCTCTTTAGTTGTATCGATTTGCGGAACTTGTTTGCCTTCTTTCATCCCAATAAAGATGTTTTTTACATTTTCCAGTATCTGCGTTTCATTTACCTCTGGCAGGCCGGTCTTTTGACGTAATTGCTTAATGAACGTATAGTGCTTTACTTCTTCGTCGGCTAGCATTGTGAAAATTTTTTTTAGCCCAGGGTCTTTGCATCCCTCAATTAATTTCCGATAGTAATTTTCGCCGTCTTTTTCCATCTGCATAGCAAATTCATAAATATCCATCTCTAACCTCCAAGCTTTTGTCTCCATCATGAAAAAAAGGAAAGGCCAAACTATACGTCAGGCCGGAATCATATACTGATGTTTATTTGCGCGTCTGGTCTGAGACACCGTCATCACATGCTTATTGTTTAAAATCAATTGGATGCTAACATCTGATTGTTATATCAGAAATGAAAAAATGTATTACCCTTCATTTATCTTTCTTTTCTAAGGTTTGAATGTGTCGAAGTCAAGCGCACAGTCAGGCGGACACAGAATTCTTAAACATTTTTAACCGAAAAAAAACTGCAGTGACTCAATGAGTCATACAACGAAGAGCTTGCCGGAGAAAGCACAAAAAAAGGAATAGGCAGAAACAAGATCTCGAATTACAATATATTGGTGGTCCTTTTCATGGTGGATTCTTTCGAGCACCTACCCCTCTGAGGCTCCAACCGGGAGATGGCGAGCAAATGAATGACACATTAACGAGTTTTGAGAATATCCACTATCTAGAGGAAATCTGGCAACATTTTCAAGACAACCCTGATTCGGTGTCTCCCCGGTGGCAAGCTTATTTTGCAGGTCTTGAAAAGAATCGGCCGGTCTCGCCGGGTATTTCTGCGGGGCTTGCAGAGGGCCGGGCTCAACTCCACCAAGGTTTTGGGCCTGGAGGTTTGATTTGTGCCCGTTGCGGCCGTGCCGGGGCCATGTCGTTTCTGCAGTACAACGTCAGTCTTCTGGTCAGGAATTATCGGGTTCGGGGACATATCCTGGCCAAATTCAATCCCCTCGGCAACCCACGTACCTCCCTCCCGGAGCTTGATCCGGAATACTACGGCCTGTTCAGCGAGGATCTTGATCTGCTCTTTACCTTCGGCCATATTTCCGGGCAGAAGGCTTTGCCTCTTCGGGAAATCCTTGAGATTCTCAAGGAGACCTACACCGCTTATATCGGCGTTCAATTCATGCATATTGATGCCCTGAATGAGCGGGAATGGCTGCAGCAGCGGATGGAAACGACCAGAAATCGCATCAGGCTTTCCAGAAAACAGCAGGTCAGAATTCTGGAGCGACTCACGGATGCAGTTGTCTTTGAGCATTTTATCCAGAAAAAATTTGTCGGAGCCAAATCTTTTTCGCTGGAGGGTGCGGAAACCCTCATTCCTCTCCTCGATCAGGCAATTGACAAGGCGGTTCTGCAGGGGGTAGGTCATATCGTCATTGGCATGGCTCATCGCGGACGTCTCAATGTGCTGACCAATATCATGGGCAAGAGCCCCCGGAACATTTTTGAAGAATTTCAGGATGCTGATGCGGAAATCAATGTCGGTCGCGGCGATGTAAAGTACCACAAGGGATTCCACCAGAATTACAGCACCGGGGATGGAAAGAAGGTAGTCCTTGATCTCTCCTTTAATCCCAGCCATCTTGAGTTTGTCGGGCCGGTAGCGCAGGGGGCCCTGAAGGCAAGCCAGATCAAAAGTGATATTCAGGATACTAGCAGGGGGCTGTTGATTCTCATCCATGGGGACGCTTCTATGGCAGGGGAGGGTATCGTTCAAGAAACCTTGAATCTCAGCGGGCTGGCTGGCTTTTCTGTGGGTGGGACCCTGCATGTGGTGGTCAATAATCAGATTGGTTTCACTACCCTGCCGGCCGAAGGGAGGTCGACGACCTATGCCAGCGATGTCGCTAAAATGCTCCAGACTCCTATCTTTCACGTAAATGGCGAGGTGCCCCATGCGGTGGCGCAATGCCTGGATATATCCCTGGATTTTCGCCAGCAGTTCAAGCGCGATGTGGTGATCGATATGTACTGCTATCGCCGGAGAGGCCACAACGAGGGGGACGAACCCAGATTTACCCAGCCTATTATGTACGAAGCGATAGACAAACGTCCTACGGTTCGCGACAGCTTTATGGAGCACCTGATTTCCCTCGGAGAGCTGAAAAAAGAGGAAGCGGATGCCATTCGACGAACGCGAGAGCAGTATTTTGAGGAGGAGTTTCGCACTTTGGTGGATTCTCCAGAGGATGACGCGGCCTCTTCAAGTTTGTTTACCCACCCTCACGGGCCATATGTCGGCGGTATTGACGCTCTGGTTGAAGAAGTGGAAACAGCAGTGTCACTTGGCCAGCTGCAAAAACTGGGAAAACAGCTGGTCAGGGTTCCAGCCAATTTTACCGCGCACCGTAAAATCGTCAAGCTGCTCAAAGCACGAGAGGAAATGTATGCAGGCAAAATCCCACTGGATTGGGGCGCTGCCGAAGCCCTGGCCTTTGCCACTCTTGTTGACGAGCAGGTGTCGGTGCGAATTTGTGGTCAGGACAGCCAGCGGGGAACCTTCAGCCACCGGCACAGTGTCCTACATGATGCTGACACCGGCGAATGCTATCTCCCTCTGGCCAATATCAGCCAGTCCCAGGCAAGGATTGACATCATCAACAGCCCGCTGACTGAGGGGGCGGTTCTTGGTTTCGAGTACGGTTATTCCACGGCGTATCCCGAATCGCTGGTGGTATGGGAAGCACAGTTCGGCGATTTTGCCAATGCGGCTCAAGTCTATATCGATCAATTTATCAGCTCGGCGGAAACTAAATGGAATTTGCTTTCCGGCCTGGTTCTGTTGCTTCCCCATGGTCTGGAAGGAACTGGACCAGAACATGCCAGTGCCCGGCTGGAGCGTTTTCTTGCCAATGCGGCAACAGATAATTACCAGGTGGTGAACCCAACGGAGCCGGCGCAGATCTTCCACCTTTTAAGGCGTCAGGTAAAACGCCGAATTCGCAAACCGCTTATTGTGATGGCACCCAAAAGCCTGCTGCGTCATGCCAAAGCGGTCTCACCCCTGAAAAGTCTTGCCGAAGACGGTTTCAGGAAAATAATTCCGGACAATGATTGCCGAGCGGACAAAGTTGATAAGATTCTCCTTTGTACTGGTAAGATATACTACGATCTGCTGAAGGAGAGGCAGCAGAGAAATATCGATACAACGGCTATCGTACGCCTGGAGCAGCTCTATCCCCTGGCAGAAGATGCTCTGATATCCGCCCTTGGACCCTATCCAAGAAATATTCCGCTGCTCTGGGTCCAGGAGGAACCACTGAATATGGGGGCCTATTCTTTTATCCGTCTTCGTTTCGGCAATTTTTTCAGTCAGAACTGGTTGTTCGATAAGGTGGGCCGGCCTATTTCCGCTACACCGGCGACTGGCTCGGCATCCAGTCACAAACTGGAGCAGTCACTTCTGTTTAAAGCGGTTTTTGACGATTGGAAGTACACTTGAAACATTCGTAAAATTACAGCTGGGGGACACGATGATTGTTGAAATTAAGGTGCCTGAACTCGGGGAATCGATTAACGAGGTTGAGATCGGTGAATGGCTTGTCGAAATTGGCGATACTGTGCATGCCGACGAGGAAATTGTCGCCATTGAGTCAGATAAAGCGACGGTGGAGGTCCCCGCCCCAGCGGCAGGTGTTCTGGTGAAGATTCTCAAGGAGCAGGGTGCAAAGGCTGTTATTGGCGAGGTTGTCGGCCATATAGACACGGCACAGGGCGGGCAGAAAGAAATGCGCACGACAACCGGGGAGGGTGGAAGACAAGATGCTCGGACCGATTCTGCAACAAAGAGAGAAGAAGCACCTGCAAAATCTGCGGCAAGGGTTATGCCCGCTGCCGCCAGGATACTTGCACAGCATAATATCGCTGCCGATACGGTGACTCCGACTGGACCGGGGGAACGCATCCTCAAGGAGGACGCCCGGCGAGCCGTGACCGAAGTTGCCTCACCTGAAAAAATTAGAGAGGAACAGCAACCACCCAGCTCCGGACTGAGTGAGGAGGTTAAGGCGGCCAAAGAGCGCCGCGTGCCCATGACCCCGATTCGAAGGACCATTGCAGCCAGGCTGCTGGAGGCCAAGCACACTATGGCCCTGTTGACCACCTTCAATGAAGTTGATATGTCCGAGGTGAAAAGAGTCCGGTCGGTATTTGGTCAGCAGTTCGCCGACAAATTCGGGGTGAAGCTGGGATTTATGTCGTTTTTTATTAAAGCCGTCGTTACCGCCCTGGGTGATTTTCCCCTGGTCAATGCCGCAATTGACGGCAGGGATATTGTGTACCATGACAGTTGTGATATCGGGGTGGCTATCGGCGGCGGCAAGGGGCTTGTGGTTCCGGTGTTGCGGTATGCGGAGCGCATGGGGTTTGCCGAGATAGAGAAAAAAATTGCGGAGTTTGCAGAAAAGGCCAGGAACAACAGTCTGACTATCGAAGAGCTCACTGGAGGAACCTTCACTATCAGCAATGGTGGAGTGTATGGCTCCATGTTATCGACACCGATTGTCAATCCCCCGCAAAGCGCTATCCTGGGGCTTCATGCGATTCAGGACAGGCCGGTGGCGATTGGCGGGGAAGTGCGGATCCGGCCGATAATGTACCTGGCTGTAACCTATGACCACCGGATAATCGATGGTCGCGAAGCCGTGAGTTTTCTGAAAAGCATTAAAGAGCGAATCGAAGAGCCACAGAAACTTTTCCTGGAGATTTGATTATGATGGCCGACAAAAAAGAGAGTTACGATCTGGTGATCATTGGAGCCGGCCCGGGTGGCTATGTCGCTGCTATTCGTGCCGCTCAGTTGGGGCTGAAGGTGGCCTGCGTTGAAAAAGACACTGTTCTCGGTGGTACCTGCCTGAATATCGGTTGTATTCCGAGCAAGGCTCTGCTCGAATCGTCGCATAAATATTTTGAGTGCAGAACTGGTTTAAAAGCCCACGGAATAATGGTGGGGGAGACCTCCTTTGACCTTGCGACCATGATGGGTCGCAAGGATGGAATCGTCAAGACCCTCACCTCGGGGATAGACTACCTGTTCAAGAAAAATAAGATCGAGCGGTTTACAGGTGCCGCCCGCATCCTGGATGGCCTCAAGGTTCGGGTAACAGATGAGAAAGAGCTGCTGCTCACAGCCAGGGCGATACTCATTGCCACAGGAAGCAGGGCCGCCGGACTGCCAGGTGTGGCAATCGACGGGACACATGTGGTGTCCAGCACCGAAGCCCTGGCCTTTGCTGTGGTGCCCAAGCAGTTGGTTGTGGTTGGAGCCGGAGCTGTCGGCCTGGAGTTGGGGTCAGTCTGGCACCGTCTCGGCGCCGAAGTAACGGTGGTGGAGTATCTTGACCGGGTACTGCCAACCGCTGACAAGGATATGTCCAAGCATGCTTTGCGTATTTTTAAAAAGCAAGGGTTGAAGTTTCTGCTTGGTGCTAAAATTACCGGGATTGAGCAGACAGGTGAAGGGTGCCGGGTCAATATTGCCGGTAAAGAGCCTCTTATGGCCGAGAAGGTACTTTTGGCCGCCGGGAGAACACCATGCTCCAAAGGGTTTGGTTTTGAGGAATTGGGCGGCAGGATCGATAAGAAGGGATTCATTGAGGTGGATAGCCATTGGCAGACCTCTTTGCCGGGAATCTATGCGATTGGTGACGTGATCGGCGGCGCGATGCTTGCCCATAAGGCGTCTGAGGAGGGCGTGGCGTGTGTTGAACATATGGCCACCGGCTATGGTCATGTCAACTACCAGGCAATGCCCAGTATTGTGTACACCCACCCGGAGGTGGCGTCCGTCGGACGAACCGAAGATTCTCTTCGGGAGGAAGAAGTGCCGATTAAAACCGGGATATTTTACTTCAAAGGCAATGGTCGTGCCCTTGCCCTCGGCGAGTCAGACGGGCTGGTCAAGGTCATCGCCCATCATGACACCGACCGAATACTGGGCGTTCATATCATAGGACCGCAGGCGGGTGACCTGCTTGCCGAAGCGGTGGTGGCGATGGAATATGGCGCCAGCAGCGAGGATCTGGTCCACGCATTCCACGCACATCCCACTCTTTCTGAAGCACTTAAGGAAGCTGCACTAAACGTTGAAAAAGCCGCCATTCACGGGTGAGAAGGTATGGTAGTAATGTGATTAGCACTCCTGAGGTAGTTTAAACTTCCTGAACATTTTGACCTTGAGCATGACCTAATATCATGATCGAATGGAGCATCCTGGCATTTCCGAAAATTCGAGAGTATATCCGGATAAATCGCGTCAAATGGAGCACTCAAAACCATTGATGTTTCAGCATGTCTTTTATTGGAGTTACCTCAAGTAATAGAGTGCATGCAAAACCAGGAGAGGCAATATTGATTTTTTAAGAAAACGGTTGAAATATTAATTAATTCAAGTCATCTTACTGGCTGACGGCACCTTCAGTTCCGAGTGCCTCCCCCGGTTTTGCACTGCCATTAACAGTTCTCCAGCCAGGCTTAAATTAACGGCGATACTTATGTGGGTTATTGATATTCGACACTGGCTCAATGATGAACAAACAGGGCCAGGTGCGCCTCAGTTAAGATTAAAGGTCGCGAAATTGGCCGAGATTATCACCTATGCCACTGCTCAAGACCGTGACCTTGTGAGCGGGGAGCCCCCAAAATGCTGGCGACGCCCAAATCACAAATCATGCACTGGTAGGTTGAATGTCCATTTTACTGAAGATGATCGGATTTACTGGATTTGCCCGACATGCGGCGATGATGGCACTATTGATGGCTGGCATGGTCTTATCTGGGATGTCAGCGTCTACGGTGCTGAAGGCCGTGTTGTGCATTGAACTCAAAAACGATTTCCTCGATTGTCATATTCCGGGAAATCCTGATTGGAAATCCAAAATATCGGTTGAAATATAAGTTCGGTGCGGCACGGGTCAGGATGCGAGACTGGCAACCATCATAAACCCAGTCTCCCATCCCACAGTCACTTTGTCGAGAGTTCATCTTTCTTTCTGTTTGTAACTTGCCGCAGCTCCTGTAGCTCCTGAGGCACATAATACTTGAACCTGACCTGCTTGCTCAACTGGCCGGTGAACTCAGAGAAGGCCATGGTTATCTTCCGCGCCTCATCCATGAGCGCAGCTCCTGCTTCATGGGAAATCCCCCCTGGTTCTCCCAACTGCCCTTTGAAATGAGCATACGCCTGGTCAAATTGCTGCAGAACATTGAACATGATGCCGCCCATTGGTGAGTTAATTTTCATGACTCTTGAGCCACGCTCCTTGATCATGGAGATTTTTTTCTCCAAAATCTCTTCCTTGGTTAATCTCTTTTTTTCATTTGGTGTTTCCTTCATTTCTTTCTCCAATTTCCTCTCCCTATAGTTTGATAGATTTGATTGCTAGATTTCTAAGATTTACCAGTAATCCTGGCATGGTTGCGTTTGATTTTACTTCTCCGCCACATATCAATTAAAAAGACAGACCCGTAAGGAAAAATGGCGGCTACCAGAACAAATAGCGAACATCGAGTGGCTATCGGCATGATATTGGGAAGCATAGTCATATAACCGTAGTAGATTGCCTCGGCATTTTTTTCGAAATATTGAGCAAGTTGCCAGACCCTTTCCGGGGTGCTCAAGCCGGTAAGTAAGGTGTAGAAAACATAGATCATGAAACTTTTAGCTACCAGTACGAGCATCCTGCCGGTGAAGAAAGAATTGATGGCCTTGCGGGTAACTACACCAACAAAGTATCGACTGATATAGGCGCAAAGGAAGGTGTTGGCGATGACCGGCAGAAAAGGAAAAGAGCCGAACATGGTTTTCAAAAACAAACTTGGTGATTTCAAGACAAAAGGCACCAGATAAAAATCGACCGCTGGTAGAAGCAAAAGCAGGAAGAGTCCTTCTGTCAGACCACTTTTAGCCCCGACACCGAAAAATCCCAAAGCGTTTTCCAGTGTCAAATACTCTGCGGGTAAGGCTTTACCCAATTTTTCAGCCATGCAATAATGCTGAATATCCGAGATTACATTAATGATACTCCTTGGCTTTACATATTGACGAGTGTCTGTATTGATAAATGCGGCATTCGGGCTAAATGAGCCGCCTCTACCGCCACTGCTGCTGTTACTACTGCCGGAACTGCCACCTTTATAGCCACTAAAGCCACTACTGTTTATGCTGTTACTCATTCCTGTTTATCTCCGTGAACTGATTCAACAGATACCAGGTCCAGGAGGATGCCGGATTTAGCATCTTCCATAACGGCAATAGAATCAAAAGCCTCGGCATGACAAGGCGTGTAGTAGCCGTTCATGGTTACGCCTGATTTCATGGTAACGGTGTAATATGCCCCAAAATAATTGTTTTTCAAAAGACCGCCGGCAATGACATTCTCCTGTCGAAGTTGATGGACGATGGACAACAATACCTCCCGCATTTCTTTATCTTCCATAGAGACTACTTCCAGCACTCCTGCTTTTTCCGCCTGTTTCTTGGCAATCAGCTCCAGTCTCTTTGGCATGAAATAGACAAAACCATTCGGCATGGAAAATGCCTGGAACCTTCGCCCCTCTAATTTATTGATATAGGGCCGCATGTCTTTTAGTAATTCATGGGTGTTAAGCCAGGACAGATTGATGAGCTTTGGGGCTACCATCTTCTTTTTTGTCTCTGGTTTTTCATCAAATATACCGTCTTGCGCCCTTGCTTCGTTGTGCCATTTTGGAGGTTTCTCTAATGGTTGGAGTCGCTCCTCTGCCTGCTCTAACTCTTGTTGTCGTGCAAGTTGATCTGCCCGTTTCAAAGTCTTACCTAGCAGCTCTTGAGGCTGTTTGTGGTGGAATTTTACGGCCTGTAAGATCTGCTCTTTTTGGTGAAGTTCATTGAATGACTTAAGACCAACCAGAATCCGGCCGGCGGCTAAAGGATGTTCGCCCAGGCTGTACAAATGCCCCCGGATGGATGGCAGTTTCCCCAGATCATGGGATAAGGCGGCAATGACGGTGTCCGGCATAAGATAGCCGGTATCAGATTCCTGCAGCAGCCGGACAACCTGTTCAGCCACATTCAGGGAATGGTCGATCAGGTTTGTTTGACCAAGCAGGGTGTAGGTATTGGAATCCCAGGTGGCTTCGACATCACGACTGACATTGACAACAGATGTACACCCACCTTCCGTGTCCAGCAAAGACAAAAGATCACGGCAAACTGCCTGTTGCTGGGCAGCATGGCGTAATGGTTGAATATGTTTGTTGTAGAATTCCTGTATCCGTGCATTCTGAAATTCGATGATTACTTCTTCGATAGCTTCCAATACAGGTGCATCCCGCCAGAGTGGTGCCAGATCAGCTATATTGACCTCTCCGTTTTTAATCCACAACTGAGATAAGTTTTGTAACAGCACTTCCTTTTTGGAGACCGCAGGTTTTTTCTCTGACCTGACGAGAAGCAACCATATTGTTCCAACCAAGAACAAAATTCCCAGGCCAAAGATGGTATTGATCTGGACAGCAGTCATCGGTCCGCCCTTACTTTTTCGCCTGACAGTTCTTCCTGACAATCATCCCACTGTGGTCTGATTTCGGGGAAGATCACCTTGAGATTAGCCAAGGGAACATCCGCTGTGATTCCCCGATAAATTCCTGAATAGGTAGTCATGAAGAACTGCCGGGGAGCCAGGTTTAACACTTCGGTGTGCTTAACCCGTACATCCTCGGTCTCTCTGATCGCCAGCCCACCACCCACAGAGATAACCGGGCTGAAGACCCGTTTTTCTCCAAGATGATCTGAGATATAGGTGGCGGTCTTGGCATCCGGCACCCGCATAAACAATTTGGTATTGCAATTATCCAGGATAGTATTGGCTCGATCCTGGCCAATCTCGGCATAGAGTTGGCTCACGGACTGGCAATAGCCATGGATATAGACACCTGCGCCGCCAGCCTTGGCAAAGAGCTCCTCAATCCCGTCATAAAGAACAGATTGGGCCTCGTCGATATGTAGGGCCAGAGACGGAAATATCTTTTTATCACTAGAGTACCTGCGACCGACAAAAGCCTGAATATTAGAAACAATGACCTTCCCAGCGGTATAAGCCGCCCGTTTGGTGAGCAAAGAGCCCAGTTGGACGATCAAGATAACGCCTTTGTCTTGCTCCAGGCGGCTGATGAAACGGTTTTCGTTGGCCTGGCCAAGAATCTGTCCGACATTGCCACTGGTTAATTCCGTCAGTGCCACACGCAGCGAAGAGGCAACCTTGGAATGGTAGTCGGCTGTCGAAGCGATGATCCTTCGTAAATTCATAGCAAGCTGCCTGGCCTGTGGGGTGTCAATACCTTCGATTTTTTCTTTGAGCTTCTCCAGATCAGCATGACTGATATTGTTTTTGACATCATTGAGATTGAAATCCGGTATTTTCTTATTGGCTTCAGCCAGCAAGATAAGGGCCTGTATCACCACCAGGCTGATTTCGTAAGCAACAGAGAAGAAATAAGGCTCCCTGCCTACCGCAACACCGGCGGTAATATGGGCTACTATTTCCTCGACCATATAGTAATGGGAGAGTGGATTAAAAACGGCACTGTATTGGGGAAAAACAGGGGTAAGCAGTATTAAATCCTCTTGCCTGCCCGTATCGAAAGCCACCTGTACTATTTTGGAGAAAAGTTCGTTGTCACCCTTGGGGTCGATGACTACCACTGAATACCCCTTGCGAATATCTTGTTCGATGATTCCTTCCATAGTTCGGGTCTTTCCAACCCTGGTTGTCCCGAAGCACCAGAAATGCCCTTTGCGGTCATTATCAGGGAAGCCAAGCGGTATTATCTTGTCTGGATGGTCCAGATGAAAGCCATCGCCTATCTGGGTATATGGCTCTTTGGGTTGTTTTTTTCTCCAGATCAATATTTGTTACCCACTGCGATCTTTTCTACCGTAACCTGAATATGCTCATGCAATTCCCTGGATGCAGTCAAGATTACCTGTTTTGGTAAACACCCGCTGGATTCAACAAAACTCTTATGGCCGACATACCGTTTGGCGCAATACAGAGTTATCTCTGTGGCAGTGCCAAGCTGCTCTCTAAGCAAAGCAGTCACCAGATTCTTTGAAACACGATCAACCACCACCTTGACCCGTGTGATCCCGCGCAATTTTACAGAGTCAACCCGTCGCAGATGAAATGCTCGTCTTTGGCCAACGGCCAACGTATTCCGTTCATGCACGCCAACACGATTCAATGGACACTCGGCTATGATTGCCAGGCCTTTTTCAATCTCAATCTCAACCAGGAAACCATCAGTGTTTTTACGGATAATATCTCCCCACCTTAGCTCATGTTCCAATTGTTTATAACGAGTCACTTCATGCAGGCAGGCAATCTTGGTAAAATTCCGGTCAAGTGCCCTCTGGATAGTGTTCCAGCCCCGCACGGAGACAAAATCAAGCTGATTTTGCAAAGGAATACCTGACTGCTTGGCATAGTGCAGTGCTTGCAGGTAGTCGTCAGCAAACAGGACAACCGTACCTGTCCCATACCAGCGAGACAGAATAGTGGAAAAGGTCTTCTCGATCTCGGCCACAACCTGACCTCGGCTGAGGCCATATTTATCGACGAAGGACTTGATGATTTCGTTATATTGGGTCTGCATATTTGCCGGCTGTTATTTTTCCCTCCTATTATCTCTTTCCGGCCATGTATGCTTTTTTGAGGAATTATTTTCATTTTTCTTCAGTTTTTATGTGAAAAAGTGAAATTTTCTGCAGAATTTATCGTGAAAAATTATTTTCTTGATTTCTTTCAAAAAAGGATATTTATTTGGAATATAATTCCACTTAATTTAATTAAGTAATCCCTTCCGGGAAAATAACTGAGGCTTCATGGTATATTTTTTATGATATATTTCGATGAATGACCCAGTGATTTTTGTACCTGCCATATGATTTTTGCAAAAAAAGTTTAATCACATTTGTGAACCTCTTTTTTGGATGATTTTGGATATGGCCTCCTCCTGACAAGACGACAATACTGTTTTTTTTATTCTGATTTCATCGTCCTCTTCGTCAACTTTTCAAACCCTCTTTATTTCATCAACAAGACAAATCCGTCCGGACAAATCCCATACAGGAAAAAGTTTAATCGCATTTGCGAACCTCTTTTTTGTGGATAAATCCTTTTGATTTCTTTTGTCGTTGATTCCTCATAACACATTGCAATAAAGCAACACTCCAACCCCATCAACGGGAGAAAAACAACTCTCCCTCCATGGGCATAGTTGTCTTCTCCCACAATCCCACAAGATTAAAGGAGAACAACCATGTCAACACTCACAGTAAAGATTAACGAAATTAACGAATTGATCAGAAGTTTTGGCCACAATGCTGTGCAGGAAATTAAAATGAAAGACAGGGACGGCAAGGTGATTGGTCAAATTCGCTATGGCTATAGACCGCAATATGTATTTGACGCAGTGAATCAAATCATAGGACCGGAAAACTGGCGTTATGAACTGATTAAGGAAGAGATTTTTGAAAATCAGGCTGTCGCAGAAGTGAATTTATTTTTGAAAACCGATGCCGACGAATGGTTTTGCAAGGGATCACACAAAGGGCAGATGAATATAGTGAAAGGCAATGTTGGCGATGCTCAGAAAGGGGCAATTACCGATGCACTTCAGAAATGTCTCTCCCTTTGCTCTATCGGACAAGATTCATATCGTGGCCTGCTTCAGACTGTTTACAATTCACGCAGCCCACAAGCTCCATCGAGACAACCTCTACCGAAAAGAACCCCGCAATCTCAAACAATTTCTCCACCAAAAGCTGAAGTGACGCAACCAACATTACCACCAACTGCTCAGTCTCAACCAGCTCTACCTCCAGAACCTACCAATTCTGCTTCCCTGCCCAAGATTGACGGTATCACATACCAACATCATGACAGTATTATTATAGCAATGGGCAAAGTCTTTGATAAGAAGGAGTTGTTAAAAGCGGTAGGATTCAAATGGAATAAAGATCAGAAAAACTGGTACAAAGATCTGACGACCCATTAACCCATTAGACTGACTCTAACATAAGCTGTTTACATCGTTTTTACCCACCCAACGAGGGAGCAACACTCTTCCCTCAAGGGAAATCCGTGTGTTCTCCCTCAAAGTTTTCATTTTTAAGGAGGAACATCATGGATATCAAAAACACACTACTCACTGGGTTACAAAAATTTGCAAACCAACACACCCTGACTACCCTTGGTGACCGAAGCAGCTACCTTGGCGCATCTGATATTGGATACTGCCCACGAAAGGTAATTCTTGACCGATTACATCCCGCTGAACATGACCTGGCCACATTGCTCCGTTTCCAAAGAGGACACATGGCCGAGGATATTGTCGCAAATGCAATGACTGCCGCCGGTTATGTTAATTTCGACCGACAGGTTGAGGCTATTGCCAGCGGTAATACTCCCATAAGGTGCCACATTGATTTTGTGTTCAATGCACCGAAACTCAAAGCCGTACTCGAAGTCAAATCGGTTAGTGCCATTCCTGACGGGCCGTATAGCTCCTGGGAATCTCAACTGTACATGCAGATGGGGGCGTTAAAAGAACAATATCCCAATCACGAGATTAAAGGTGCAGTTCTGGCCATTGATTTAGGAAGCGGTGATATTGGATTTTTCAACGGCTACAAGCCAGATATGATTTTGTACAAAGGATTGAAAGACCGGGCGGCGTCCATCTGGACAGATTATCAGTTCATGATACTCGGCCACCCAAAAAATCCACCAACCGACCCTAGCCCGCTCTGCGGATATTGTAATAATTTGACCACCTGTCCCCGATTTGCAGCCAAAGAGGTTCCTGATCTGGAAGACTATGTGACCGAATTACGATCTTTGCTGGAACGGGGCAAGGTATTAGACAAAAAGATTGAACCCATGAAGGCCAATTTACTTTCAATCGTGAATCAGGCCGGACATTCAATCAAAGTAAACAACACCATCCTTTCTAAAGCAGTTCGCTCACGGCAACAAACTGACACCGGACGCTTAACTGCATTTTTGGCGGAGATGGGTCATACCATGCAAGAATTTCAAGAATCAAGCTCGTATTCATTCCTGGATATTAAAACCTCCAAGATAACAATCCCAAAAACCCAAAAAGCGGCATAAACCAACAACCCTTAAAGGAGAACGACATGAACAAAGCAATGGTAATCGGCAATTTAGGCAATGACCCCGAAATGCGTTACACCCAAAAAGGTGCTGCTGTGGCAACTTTTTCTATCGCCACTACTGAAAAGTGGAAGGATGTAGACGGAGTGCAACAGGAGCATACCGACTGGCACAGAATTGTAGCATGGAAAGGACTGGCCGAAATTTGCGGAGATCACCTCAAGAAAGGTTCGAAAGTCTATATTGAGGGCAAGATGCAAACCAGAAAGTGGGAAGAGAACGGTATTACTCGTTACACCACTGAGATTATTGCCAAGAGCATTGAAATGCTTGGTGGTAAAAACTTTGATAAGGAAACTGACTCGTCTTTGGCTGCTCATGGAAATAATGGGGATAACCCACCATCGCCGGACACGGAAGTTCCATTTTAGTGACTTAGAAATTCTTTTCTTGCTTCTTGGGAAAGAATTTCGTGAAGGAACTTATCCTGGCTTATTTCCCGTTTACCGGGGTTAATCTGACGTAGCCGATAAAACCAGTTCACCCACCAGGGGCAAATCATCCCCTGTCGGGAGTGTCTTGCCCTTTTTTGATATTTTTTTTTAACCAAAAGGAAACAAGACATGGCACGACTCGCATCCCAAGCAAAAGCAGGTTTCTATCCTACACCGGATAGTGTTGTTTCCCTGCTTAAAACAAAAATTTCTTTTGAAAAAGACGCAAGAGCATTAGACCCTTGCTGCGGGTACGGAAACACTCTGTCCCGACTGGCAAGCCCCGACACCATAACCTATGGCGTTGAGCTTGATCACCAACGAGCCACGAAAGCCAAATCACAGCTTTTCAAGGCAGTATGGGGTGATGCACTTACCGAGGCAAGAGTATCCACTCAATCCTTCGGCTTGCTCTATCTCAACCCTCCCTACGATACCGCAATCAATTCAGACGACACTTCGGAAAGAAGACTGGAACACCAGTTTTTGCGTACCTATATCCGGACATTGCAGATTGGTGGCATTCTCGTTTTTGTTATCCCCTATTATGTGCTGAAACATTGTGCCAGGACACTGGCCCGTAATTTCAAGCTGCAGATAGTGGGGTTTCCTGACGAAGATTTTCACACTTTCAAGCAGTGCATCATCTTTGGAGAGAAGAAAGTAGCGGTAACAGAAGGAACAGCCAAAGCAACCCAGGAACACCTGGAAGAATTGGCTGGCATGACACCGGAGGAGTTTCAAAGCGAAGTATGGCCACTGGAAACTATGGCCCCAATCGTTATTCCCAAGGCAGACAGACCAGTTAACTTCCGTATAGATCGCCTTGACCCATTGGAAGCAATTCCAGTGATTAACAAGGCAGGGATTCTTCAAGATGTTTTGAAAGAACTTATCCCTACCAAAAACAATAATATCCGTCCATTGACTTCGCTTGCAAACGGCCACCTGGCCCTCATGCTGGCAGGAGGATACATGAACGGAGCCATTGAAAAAGATGGTCGGCAGTTGGTTATTAAAGGTGTTATCAAAAAAATTGAGAAGGTTGTCCAGGTTCATGAAAACGAGACTGGCGGCGGTTCGATCACCACCAAAGACCAATACATCCCGACCGTCAAAGTCATTGACATGCAAACTGCTGAATTGATTACCGTGCAGTAGTGGTGCATTCAACCCTCATCAAACCCTTACGGGAGAAACCTCCCGCACGGAGGATTTCTCCCATTTTAGTCATTACCTCAAGGAGAAATTACATGACAATACCATACCTAACCATACAATGTGTTGGATTCGTCTGTTATTCCAATGCCCTGATAGTAAGAAGGTCAGACCACGAATACCAAGGCTGTTTGTTGAGCCTTATCGGTTCGCCTTCTCATGTAAAGGCCATGTCTGCGCTCATTTATAGCGGAGAGGCTGTTTGCAGGGTGTCTGACAATAATGTCGAGTCAACTGACCTTCGTTTTTCCGGCTCAATCCGCACCTGCCGCACCCGCAAAATCGGTGAGGTAGTAAACAAGGTGCTGGTTGCAACAGGATTCAACGAATCTTCTATTCATGCAACTGTCTTTGGCCCTGATCTGCCTACCGTGCAGGAACTAGCCTTCCGCCGTGTTGATAAAGCAACCACCATTCCACTCAAACCACAATGGCAAGAGTGGCTTTGGGAGAAAATGATATCCCCTGAAAAACTTTATAGCTTCGGCGATGAGGATTTTCAGGAAGCGTATCTTGTAAATATCCCAAGCGATGAGACCTTAGAGTCGCATGTGCTGGAAGCAATCAAGACCGGCGAGATACAGTAGCCAACCAATTGGACAACCTAACCCAAACAGGGGGAGAATATTTCCCCTCTAGGGGCCATATTCTCCTCTGTTCAAGCATTAAAAAGGAGAATTATGGTAGCTATCACCGATATTGTCGAACCAGTAATTGACGGATCAAAAACCGTCAAGCTGGCCGATTTTCTGGATGAATGGGGCGATATGCTTAAGAATCAAGTCATTCAAAACATGAACCCTGTCTATTCGCTGAAAGCGGAAGATGATTGGGATTCACAGGCCAGAGAAAAGTTACAGCAATTACTGCGGAAACCGTTTGAGTCTCAAACCAGAAAAGGCATATTGCCAGTTGCCAGGTCTTTTTTCAAAGAAGATCACAAGGCAGCTTTCATGGTCGGTGAAATGGGAACGGGCAAGACCTTTATGGGTTTAGCCGTTGCACATCTGATTTCTAAAACACACAAACGCATCCTTATTCAATGTCCCGGCCACCTGGTCAAGAAATGGATACGGGAAGCACAAGATACCATCCCCGGATGCAACTGCATCAACCTCAACGGGAAAAGCCTCGATCTGCTCATCGCCAATAAGCTCAAATCAACAAAACCTATTGGCATGGAGATTTGGGTTATGGGCAAAGAACGGGCTAAATTGCATTTCCAGCGTGTTCCCCAGCGGATTACGGTTTTTGGAAGGCAATGTTGTCCTGAATGCGGTGGGCAAATAACAACCGATGACGATAACAACAAGTGCATACCGTGCGAACATTGTAAGGCCCCGATGTGGATGGCAGATGGACTGAAAGTCCGCCGCTACGCCAAGGCCGAGTTTATGAAGCGGTTTTTTCACACCAAGAACTTTTTCGATCTACTTATACTGGACGAAGTGCATGAACTCAAGGGTGGCGGTACAGCCCAGGGTCAAGCAATGTCCTGTCTTATCGCTCGCTCAAAAAAGGTACTTGCTCTTACCGGTACTTTGATGGGCGGCTACAGCTCAAATCTTTTTTATCTGCTCTGGCGGATGTTCCCTCGTCAGATGAAGGCAGGTGGCTTTGAGTTTGGCAGGTCAATGCATTTTGCTGAACGCTACGGCGTTGTGCAACGCACCTATGACAGCAAGGATATCAATGTAAGTCTCAATGTTGCCAGTATTGGCCGAAAGCTCGGGAAGTCACGGGTCAAGGAAGCTCCAGGAATATCACCCCTGTTACTGCCTGATCTGCTGCTTGAGCATTCGACCTTTGTACGTCTGGCCGATGTTAATGACGCATTGCCGGAATACGAAGAAATAATCGTTCCAGTAGCATTGGAACCCGACCAACAACAACCGGAATATGACCAACTCTCCCATGATCTCATAAATGCTACCAGCGAAGCATTAGCTCGTGGTGATATGCGGCTTATGGGCAAAATGATTCAATCCTTGCTGGCGTATCCTGATGGATGCCGAAATGGGGAGGAAATCACCTTGGAGATTGCAGGGAGAGAGACCTTAATTGCCTCTGCACCAGGCCTTACAATTGATCTGTTGCCCAAAGAAGAAAAGTTGCTGGAGATTATAGCGGCTGAAAAGAAGCAAGGGAGAAAGGTAGCGATCTTCCTCGAACATACCGGCACACGGGACTTGCTTCCTGTATTAGAGGAAAAACTTCAGAAAAATGACATGAAGCCTCTGGTACTCCGAAGTCAAACCGTAAAACCGGAGCATCGGGAGGATTGGCTCAAAAAGCAGGTTCAGACGGGATTGTACGATTGTCTTATTTGCAATCCCAATTTAGTAAAAACTGGACTCGATCTCCTGGAGTTTCCCACAATCATCTTTTTTCAATGCGGTTATTCAGTATTCACTCTCAGACAAGCCAGCCGTAGGTCATGGCGTATCGGGCAAGATCAGCCGGTACGAGTATTTTTCATGGCCTATTCAAAGACTATGCAGGAAAAAGCACTGTCGCTCATGGCACAAAAGATGGAAACATCGTTAGCAGTAGAGGGCGAGTTATCAGATAAAGGGCTGGCCGCATTATCTGAATCAGAAAACAGCATGATGTATGAACTGGCAAAGGCTTTGACCGGCAAGGTTGCGGTCAAGGATATGAGTGAAGCATGGACCAGATACCGGCAGCGCGAGTTGCTGAGTAATCTGTCTATGGACGATGACCAGAATGTCACCATTACCACCACAACCACCATGAGTACTGCCTCCGGCAGTACAGCCACAATCAGGCAAGAGTATGTTGCTCGCGGGACTGTGTATGTCAAGAAGGCCGGAGCCATCGCTTATGTCGACAACAACCGCTTCGATCTCAAGGACGGATTTGTTTTCTGGTCTGGCAGAAAGATAGGCTGGTACGATCGACAGGGTTGCGGAGAAATCAACGAAAAGCCGATTCGTATTTATAAGCCTGACCAGTGCAAGCATTTTGTCCTGGCTGAAATACGAAAAGCGGCATAACCCACTAACCCAATTCATTTACCCAACCCATCAAGGGGCAAGACAACCCCCCTTTTTGTTTTTGGGGAAGTTTTGTTCCTTTTCATTACGGAGGAAAACTTATGGATAATTCAGAAATCGAAATGATGGCCGTACCATTTGAAGTCGATATTACGGCAAAGCCGATCAGGATTGAATTGACTACACGGTTACGCGAACATGCGGACGCTGCTGATAATTGCACCTGGCCTTTTGGGGAAATGCTCAGACAGGCAGCAAGCGAGATCGAAAGGTTACAGAGGATAGTAGAAAGTAATGACCCCGTAGCTCTGTTACGAGAGATATGGAAACCTCATCAGCCAGTCTATCTCTTTGAGGCCATCGCTGACCATACTGACACACAGGAGGCATCATAATGGAATATTATTATGATCTCGAAGTAATGGCCGATTTATTAGCTGATTTAATGGATTATTTAATGGCTGATTATTTCGAGACCGACCACCAAAAAGATCGTCAAGATCAAGATTAGCCAAACATAAACCAATCAACCCACCAGGGACAAAACCTCCCTGACGGGGAAGTCTTGTCCCTTTTTTTTATTCACTCCAAGGAGACAAGACCATGATTGTCAATTTAGTGAGAAATATGCGGACTACTGCAAGAAGAACCGACAAAAACAACCTCGGTCATTGCATCCTGCTTTTTCTGGCTGCTAATGAAATAGAACGCTTGGAAAAGAAGCTTTCTGTTGCGGAAACTCGCAGCAATCAAACCATCAGAAGCAAAATAACTCCTCTGTCTTTGGTAAAGTCTTATACCTCTTTAATTCAAAAGAGGAGATAGGCCATGAAGTTATTTATCCTAGACGAACAAGGACAGTACGTCACTGCGACAACCCCCGAAATTATTAAAGAGGGCCGTAGCCGTACTCGCTCCACACTGAAAAGAGGAACTGAATTTATCGGAAGTTCACAAGCGGCAAAGGAAGCAATAGCCTCAAAAATCTTTTCATACCAACATGAAGTCTTTGGTTGTCTGTTTCTGGACACCAAGAACTGCATCCTGGCGTGGAAGGAAATGTTCCAAGGGACTATTGATTCGACAACAGTTTACCCTCGTGAAGTGGTTAAGGAAACCCTGCGCCTCAATGCTACAAAGGTTATCCTCGCTCACAACCACCCTTCAGGTAAAACTGACCCATCCCAACAAGACATTGAATTGACCAAAAAACTGAAAGAAATTTTGCAGATTATAGATGTTATAGTGCTGGACCATATAATCGTCGGGGATGATATAACGTCCTTAGCGGATATGGGTATTCAGTTTTAGTGCCTTACAGATTATTTTTTCGTTCATAAAAAACAAAAAATAATCTGCGAAAGGCACTTATCCCGGCTTGTTTTCCTTTTACCGGGGCTAGTTCAATTCTACGCAACCAATATCAACCCATCAACCTATCAGGGACAAAACTTCCCTGACGGGGGTCTTGTCCCTATTTTTATCCAATCTCAAAGGAGACACGACCATGACCACACCTATTTTTATGACCAATGACCTTATCGTTAAGTACGCTTCTGCTGCTGGTGCAACTGAGCCTGTAGGTAAAGTATCCAGCCGTTACACCTTTGTTCCAACCTTAGATGCGGTTGACTTGCTGCGTGATGCCGGCTGGTTTCCGATCATGGCAGAGCAGAGCGGCACCCGTCTCCAGGATAAGGAAGGATTTCAAAAGCATTGTATTCGGTTTACCCGAAATGAAAACTTTGAAATGAATCCGAAGGATGAGCGGGTTGACCTGGTTCTCTATAATTCTCACGACCTGGGCAGTTCCTTCAAACTGATTGCTTCGGTTTGGCGTTTGGTCTGTGGCAACGGTTTGATGATCGCCTCAGATTTTGCCAACTTCACCCATCGGCATGTCGGATTTAACCAAAATGATTTTGTTGAATCGGCTGATAAGATCACCGCTTCTGCAACTGTCATCAACGACCAGATGGAATATTTGAAAGGCATCAGTTTGGGATACGACGAGCAGATCGCCTATGCTGCAGCAGCTCACAGGCTGGTATATGAGGATTTGGATAACGCTCCTATATCTCCGGAACAGTTATTGACACAGCGCCGCTTTGCCGATGGCAGCAATAGTTTGTGGACAACATTCAATCGATGCCAGGAAAATATCATTAAAGGCGGAGTAAAAGGCAAAGTCAATGGAGAAGATGGCCCTCGAAAAGTCACTACCAGAGCGGTAAAAGCCCTTGATCGCAATATCAAGTTGAATCAGGCTCTTTGGGTATTGACTGAAAAGATGGCTGAATTGAAATCCATGTCGATTGCCGCATAACTATTCAACCAACCACAGCCGTCTCTTCGGGGGGCGGCTTTTTTTTTGGATGATTATGCTATCTTTTGTGCTATACAAAGGTATGAATATTTATCTACTTTATTATATAACTATTTAGTTATATAAATATACCACACAAAATTTATACAAACTGTCCTTTACTACAGGAAAAAACGATGAAAATAATAATACTCAACCAGAAGGGCGGTGCTGGGAAATCAACGATTTCCACAAACATGGCATATTGTCTGGCGATGTCAGGAAAAAAGACGCTTCTGATCGATATGGATCCCCAGGCACACAGCTCTGTTATCTTCTGCACGGACATTCCCAGGAATCAAACAGTCAATGAGCTGCTCTCGAGCAAATCGTTTAAAATTGACAATGTCATTCGTCAAGCAGTGCTCGGTGAAAATGAAGAGCCAGTTGAAAATCTTTTTATTATTCCTTCCAATATCCACCTGGCCATAACTGCCGAGCAGATCACCACAAAAATCCACAGGGAAAAGCTTCTCCATAATCATTTGAAAAAAATCGAGAAGGATTTTGACTTCATCATCATCGACTGTCCACCAACAGTTAACGTCCTCACGATCAATGCAATCTATACCTCCGACATGATTTTGATCCCGACTATTTACGGACGTTATTCGTTGGATGGTATTGCCGATCTTTTTCGGTCGATCGAGGATGTGAAAGAATCCAGCGACTTTAAATATATGATTTTAAGGAATGCCCGCGACTCCCGCAATAAGCTCTCCAATGTATTTGTCGAAGAACAATTGGAACCGTATAGAAAGAATCTGTTAAAAACCGTGATCCGTAGAAATGAAGCCATTAACCAAGCGCAAATGAACAATGAACCTGTGATGGTTTTCGACCCAAGATCTTACGGTGCTGAAGATTTCAAAGAACTGACCGAGGAGATTTTGAGATATGGCAACTAAAAAAATTACAGGCCAATCCAAGCTGGCTCAAACGACAGACGCAAAAGCTGATTCCAAAGAACGTCTCGATTTAGTGACACCCAGCAAAAAATCATCATTGAAGGCATACCGACTATATCCTGATGATATTGCCAGGCTTAAAGAGATTACCGCGACTATGAACAAAGAGAGTCACCGACACATCAGCGAAACTGCTGCAATTCGTGCCTTGATTGTGTTGGGGGCGAGTGCAACAGGTGAAAGGCTTTTAAAAGCGTTACGGGAAACGATATAGTTTTGTATATTAATTTCCTTTAGCTAAAAAACAGATTTGCCGGTGGAAAGCACCGGGATCGACCGTAAGACTAATGTCATCTCTGCCCAATACAGAGAGTTCCGTATCATAAGTTATGAAATTGCAATGAGGGGAAATGCCAAATTCCACGCCGTGTTATCATTTTAATTCTGCTATCGTAAGGAAACCAGCCATTTCCGTTGTCAATGGCTTACGATCCGTAGACCAGGGCGATCCTGATTATGACGGAATAAGAGCAGAACATGAAGCGTATGTGACAGCCCTTGAATCAGTCGGGATTGATGTCACAGTTCTACCGGAACTGGGAGCTTTTCCTGATTCGATCTTCGTTGAGGATCCAGCATTAGTTTTCACCAAAGGAGCTGTGCTACTGAGGCCAGGGGCACCCACTCGTCAGGGTGAAACAGCTGAAATTTCACCAATCCTCCATGATCTTTTCGACAATGTGCTGAAATTGCCGCAACCCGGCCATGTTGATGGTGGGGACGTCCTGGTAACGCAGTCCTCAGTAATGATAGGTCTATCTGCCAGGACAGATCGAGCCGGTGCAACAGCATTAATCGAATGCCTTAAAACTATTGGGTATAAAGGCGAGATTGTGAAAACACCTGAAGGTGTGCTGCATTTTAAAACTGAATGCTCACTTTTGGATGAAAAGACTTTTCTTGTTACTCGCCGCATGGAACAATCTGGAATCTTCGATGGATTTAGAAAGATAGTGTTGCCCAAGGGGGAAGAACCGGCAGCGAATGTCATACGAATTAACGAATCCTTACTGGTTAGTTCGAATTACCCGCAAACAATCGATCTTCTAGATCAGAACGGATATTGTGTAGTGCCTATCAAGACGGCAGAGATTCAAAAAATTGATGCGGGATTGTCCTGCATGTCTTTGCGCTGGCTTGCTGTTAAATAGCATTACCTTACTTTCCCCACCAGGGAGTATTACCAAATCGGTCAAACCACCATTCTTCCACTGAACAGGGTTTTTAAATTTCTTCTTCAGTGAAGGAGAATTGATGCTGATTGCAGTACTCAATGATGCTCTTGTACGCAGTGATTATTTTTCTTGTCATCTCGGCGCAGTTCTCAGTGTCTTCCGTGCATTTGTCAGGATGCCATTTGTTCAGTAATCTTACATAATTTTCTTTTATGTCTCGTAGAGATGCTCGTTCAGGGAGGTCCAGTGTTTTCCGGGCTTCGGTAATCTCGTCTTATTTTGTTATCACAAGAAGTTGTGTCTCATCGGTGAAACCTTGTATTCTCAACCAAGTTGTAAAAGCGCTTTGATCTTCTCAATAGTCCTAGGGGCACTACCTTCATAGTGATTATTTACATTGACGAAGATCTGGTGGCGTCTTTCAAGAAGATCCTTCACAACACTTTTCAGACTCAACAGCTCGCCATCCCTCGGATCAACAATCTTATCCCAGACATTATTGGTCCGCTCCTCGATTCCCTGTCGATCTAAGCCATGAAGTCTGAGCACTACCGGATCACTCAGTTGGCCTTTGAACTTCTCATACAGTTCAAATATCGAAGGCATATAGTACCCCTGCAGGAAAACGTGGCCCAAGTGGTGTTCGGCTAGAAAATCAAAATACTCATTCTTTAAATAATTCGGATTTCGGATCTCAATACAATACTGATAACCTTCAGGAAGACCATTGTAAAACACTTGAAACATCTCAATAAAATGGTCCATACTGGCCATTTTATGCTTGTTCAGATATTCGAACTGAAACATCAAGGGACCAATGTGATCGCCAAGAGGTTCCAATGTTTGCAGAAACTTTCCCATGAGTTCAGTGGAAAGGAAATATGGATTGGGAACCAGCGTGGCGTTTTTCTGTTTGCTGTAATGATGAGTAAGGGTGATGCTGTTTGGGACCTTGATGCTGAAGGTAAAACCTGGTGGTACTGACGTTGCATATTCAAGTACAACATTCGTTTTTGGCAGGACCACGGTATTCCCTTTAAACAGAGACCAGAACCATTGGTCAACCTCGACGGTTTGGAAATGTTCGCTGTATTCCTTGAGAAAATTTATTTCGTTATCCTGAGAATAAACGAGTCCCCGCCAGGAATCATATTTCCAACTGCATGTTCCGATTTTGAGAAGGTGTTTTGTCTCCATTTTGAGAACAATAAGATTTCTTTACGCTGAGAACAACTGTGTGGTCTAATCCATGGTATATTATCTTGTATTTACAAAATGTTGTTTGTCATTGGAAAGATTAATTGGCAAGAGTTTGACTGTATAAAACACACATGTATTGGCTGTGTGTTACTCGCTTTCCGTGAGGATTGAGGGCAACAGGTGAAACACCTTAAATGTTGTTATGAAAAGGCCTGTGCAACGTTTTGTATATTTTTTGTGCTATACAAATATCTAGCTTTATAACTATATAATCATATACCTATTGATTTTCAAAACTAGGCGTTGAAAAAGGCTCAATAGAAACAACGAAATCAGGAAACAAACAGCAGGGAGGGATCAAAAATACAAGGGAACTGCAAGAATAGAAGAAACAGCATGTAAAAAGAAACCAACAAACCAAGAAATCACCCACTTGCTGTGGCTATGAAAGTTGGTTATGATCAATCGTCATTGAACAATGGCTATTGTTACGATTAAGTGGAAATATGTGGACTTTATGAAAACAGGTTCAGAGCTATCTGATAATGGAGATGCGAGCAATCACCTAGATATAACCGACAGAACACATCTTATCCTGTTAAAAGCTGCCTTTCACAAACAATTTTGATTTGTTGGGGCATGCAGACATTTGGAAATAGCTAAAAAACAAGAAATCAACTTGTTATGTGAGGTCTTAACGTTTCTTAGTCGATAGCTGGGCAAAGATGCGACCAGCACCAATGCGATAATTATGATTTTGTGAAAACTATGCTAAAAGAATCGCCATACCGCGACGCCATAAGAATTCTTTTTCTCCTTGTTAAGGGAAGCACTCCTTATGTTACGCCCGACGTGGAGGGGGCAAAAGCTATATTCAAGGGAGAAAAAAGGCTTCACGCTTCTGACTTTTGGATGAGATATCCTGACTATTTGGCCGAGGAATTGCTTGATCGATTTGAGAGATCGGGGGACCCGCAAGACCTCACCACCGTTAGAGATATCTTTTCTGCCGAAGAACCTGAAATCCGCAAGTTTCCTATGATGAGGTATCGCTTCGGGGCTTATGAGAAAATAGACAACACAATGTCTATTTTAAGGTCGCGGAACCTCATCTCCATTGCGAGAAAAGTTGAACACAGCATTCTCAAGGAGACAGATTTCATCATTTTGAAAAGTGCGTTCTCTCTCTCTGAAATCATAGTCGACGAATGGCCGCCCTTAGAATGGTATGCCAAACGAGCAAAACTCGTTGCCGACGTTGCAGGCAATCGAAGTGGAACTGCTTTGAAGGATAGGCAGTATGAGCAAATGGAATATGCTGAGACAAAGTCCGGTGGCATCATCCCCGCCATTTCTTCTAGAGTACAGGAACGGCTCGAGAAACTAACCCAACAGCAAGCGACAAATTCATTATCAGTGTGAGGTCTCAGATGAATACGAATTGGCTCTTGGATGTAGCGCAGAAGCTTGAAATTGAAATCTCAGACGTCGCTGAAGCTGTATCGAGACATCATGTCAAGCCATCTCCAGTGGTTCCAAGGGCCAAGCGCATAAGCCTAAGGCGTATTTTTTTCTCTGGGGAGAAAACTTGCGAGACAAATTCAGGTGAGTTCTCTTTTGATTGGAATAAACTTGATTGCGGATTATGGGGCATTCTGAGTGATAAAAACCTGCGCGGGAAAAGTACAATTATAGAGATTGTCCACTGGCTACTTCGAGGACGCCCCTCTTCTCTTCAGGAGGATGTGAAAAAGTGGATAAAAAAAGCATTGTTAAGGTTCTCTATCGATGAGGATATTTATGAAGTCTCCATATTGCATGATGAAGAAACAGAAGGTGACCTGAGCCGATTTGGAAAAAATGGTGAAGTTCATCAAGTGGTATCATTTTCAAATAGCTTTGAATTTGAAAGAGCCATGTCAAGTTTCATGATGGGCCAGCTTGCACTTGAACCTGTAGTTGTGTGGAATGGCGATGCACCAACAGAAGGTGGTAAGCGTGTTACTCACGATTGGCCTTTTCTATCCGGCGCTATGTTCATTGGGACTGATTATTCATCATTATTGGGGGACACATTCATACCAGGATTGTCTATTCGCCTGATGCAAATGTATCTAGGGTTACCTTGGGTTTCCACATTGACAGAAGCAAAGGCAACTGAAAAGAGCTTGAAGAGAGGGAGTGAAGCTGCTGATCGCAAAGCTGCTGATGAGGAAGAAAGTAAAGCAAATAGGATTCAAGAACTCGAGTCCAACTTGTTGGACATCAAAAACAAATTACAAGAGATACCTTCAAGCCAACATGTCATTTTTTCGCGGGAAAAAGCAGGAGAACAGCTAAAAACAATATTCAAACAGATCCGTACGGTAGAGAGTGAAATAGAAGAGTATGTGCGACTTCAAGAAGAGGCACAAAATGCTCTTTATGCAGATAAGAAAGAGTTGCAATTATTTATAGATTCTCATGCAGCTGGAGCCGTTTTTCGCAGGCTGACCCCTTCTATCTGCCCTCGCTGCGAGGCGAATATACCTGCTTCTAAACTCAAAGAAGAGCAGGCAACCGGTGATTGCTATATTTGTAATGAACACATCATTGAAGATGATGGAGCTGATGAAAAACGCGCAGAACTCTCAGCGCGGGTCAATGCCTCGGAAGAGGCTCTTGCTCAAGCTACCCAACAGCTTGGAAAAGCAAGAAGTTCCATGGAATTTGTGGTGGCAGAGCAAAACTCACTTCAACAGAAGTGCGAGGACCTGGAAGCGAAGCTAGAAACTTATAGCTCCAGAAGAGATTGGGAGCTTCAACTGGTGAGGGCAGAGGCTCAGATTGGAGAGGTCTGTCGAAGCTCTACAACAGAAAAAACCAACGACATTAAGGATGCTGAAATAATCAGCCAACTTGTTAAGGATGTTGAGAAGAAGGTGAAGTCGATTCAAGACGGAGTCCTCGAAAAAGTTAGTGCGAAGATTCTCGAATATGCCAATCGTTTTGGCATGGAGAACTATTCATCGACTCAACTCACGGGAGGCGGCCAGTTAAGGCTTATAAAGGGGGGAGAGAAAACCAGTTATAGCAAGGTAACACCAGGAGAGAAACTTCGTTTAAAAGTTGCGACGATTTTTGCGATAATCAGCGTTTCGCATTCTTCTGACATCGGCAGGCATCCTGGGCTGCTCATGATCGACTCTCCTGGCTCACAAGAAATTGTCAGTTCTGATTTGGAAGAACTAATGTCCGGTATGGCGGAAGTGATTGAAGAACTCCCCTTTTTGCAAGTCTTCGTCGCCTCGGTCGCTTCTGGACTCATGTCACGGCACATTAATAAGAACAAATGTGTTTCCGCTACCGATGACGACTACCTTTGGTAAACAGTATGCTGGCCATTGAGGAAAAACTCCGTTCACTTCTTGAGTCAGGAAAAGAACCTTCAATGGACGACCTTGGCGGTTCAAAATCTATTGTTTTAAATGCTGGGGACCTAAGCACATCCACACTCACCTCTGAACTCGTCAGAATTATCACCGACGTGTACGAGAGCCTCCCTTCAGTTGAACAAGAGACTCTCGACGATTTTCTTGTTCAAATTATTGAGAATTTGTCAGACGAGTTTTGCGCAAAGGAAATTGTTGATCTCATCGACTGTTTTTATGCCCCTGGTGACATTGAGGACCGGTTTTTCAAGTCGTTTCTTAAAGTTGCAATGGATGCAGACAAACCCGTCATGACCAGAGCTTTTGCATTGGATGGAAGTTTGAGGTTGGCGTTCAAAAAGCAAACTAGAAGGTATTTATTGTTCGCCACTTTGCTGGAAATTGAGGCAACAGAACCGCCTATCTTCTTGAAGAATTCAGCAAAGATCTTGGGAGTGGCGAATTCACATTGGCCAACTGAGGACGCCTTGTCCGTGCTTCATAAATTTATGGGAGTTGATGAGGCAAAATCTGAATCCGCGTACGAAATAGGCATGGCTCATCTACACAAAGGATTCGAAACTCAAAATAAATCTTCAGCTACTCAGGACTTCTCCACTGCACTCCTCTGGTTTCGGGAATCTATAAAAAATACGGAACAACGAATAGATGCTGAGATGTATGAACTCTGCCTGTCGATTCTGGTTGACTATTCGCATGGGAGTTTAGAGAAAGATAAGCTTGCAGACGTCGCAGATCGGCTCCAGAAGGCGATATTTCTCTATGAAGCATGGGTTGATGGAGAAGGTCTTCCTTCGTGGCTGGGGGCTCGACGTATAGAATTGGCCAATTGGGTGCTACTTGCGAAATCACTGGAAGGCTTGGCGGGGGTTCTGGAGGAGCCAAGTTGGTTTGAAGCTAAGGTCGTGATTGAGAATCACCTACTCACTACCTATACCGCAAGCAGGAGTTATCTCCAGAGGACAAAAAAAGGCGGTATTGAAGCAATTATTCAGCCGCGTATAGTGGCAGCTCTTGTCAAAGAACAAGGTCAACTTCATCATCTTCGTCAATGGCTGGAGCATGTTGACCTACCGGAGTGGAAAGAAACAACTGATGAATTACTGGCTAAAGTTGAAAAGGAGCTTGCGGGACAGCCTGCAAACCCTACTGCGGCGACTCCCTGTGCTCACAGAGGTGTCGCTTTCCTTCAAAATAACAGTGCACATACTCCATTAAGTGAAGCTTACTCGCAAGTTGTTGCCTTGAATGCAGAAAACACCTCACCGGCCTTGGAGGATATGCTCAACACTTGTGATACAAGATTGAAGTCAAATCCAGATTACCGGAATAATCAAATAAGGTCATTCTTTTTGCCAGTTCTGACTTTGACTCTAAGATTTTTAGAAAGCCGCATGGATCATACAAAGGGACATCACAAAGCTGTTGGATATTTGTACCAAACGAATCCTCTCCCAAAGGAAGATGCCCTTCAGCGAGATTACTTTGATTTTATGTATGGCCAACTAATGGTGACGGCGGTGGAAGTTTCAAATATCGGGGGAGGAAGAGCTGACGTTTTGTTTCAACATAAAGGATCTAGGATCATCTCGGAATTAAAGAAAGAAGAAAAATACTGCTCATTCGAGAATCTTAAGAAGGAATATGCTGCTCAAAGTAGTGAGTACCAAAACACGAATGTTCGACTTGGCATCCTCCTTGTGCTTGATTTAACGGGAAAAGAAGATGGAGCTGGGCATATCTCGAATCAAGTTAAGGTCGTGGATATTGTTCGGAAGGGAGAAGAGAGCCCAAGAAACTTGGTAATTGTTAAAGTGCCAGGAAGAAGGAGAACTCCGAGTCAATTGTAATTTTTAATTTTAATATGACTAAGAGCTGTCCCATGAATTTACAAACAATACCGGATAAATACAGAAACGAAGAACTGCTTGTGTGAATTCCGGAGACACGTCACTAAATTACAACCCAAAAATGCACCGGATGAACCGGTTATTTTCATGTTTATGCTACCAAAAAACATCCGGCTAAGTGAAAATTATGAAAACGATAAATATCAATAAGCAATGTGACAGTGCAGAAGAAAAAGCATCAATGCTCGGCAATGTGCTTGGCTCAATAGGCAATAATCAGATCCGCGGTGGTCACATTTCCTATTTTGAAAAAAAAATAATAGAAGGAAATGAAAACCAAAAAAAAGAGTTGTCAGTTTGTCCGTATTACTTTGCTTGGGTTACCATTTATGCTGAACATATTTTTTGGGAAATTCGACAATTTTGCTACCATCAAAATGATCTTAAAACACCAGAAAGTTACAATCTCGATTACAACAAATTACTTCGGTCCTTTTTTCACAAGTGCAAAGACATGGAATGCTATACCGAACTTGAATGTACAGAGATGTTTGACCAAATAGTTTCGGTTTTAATAATACGTCATTCACATACTCATGGTGGCTTTCCTAATCTGTTTCCAGCTACAATTAGTTACCTGCATAAAATTCAAAAACCTACCATTAACAAAAATAGTACTGACAAACATTATTCAAGTGAGGAGGTTAAATCGAGAATTGATTTTGCATCTAATCCACAGAATTATGAAAGAATTAAAAATGAATTGACGAAGATCCACGATTTTCTTAACAGAGCAAAGCCCTACAGTATAGGATTTTAAAAAAAACTTGCATAATCGGGTAGCCGGGAGTTTTTCTTCCCCAGCCCCACACCACCTAGCATGCGGGGTCCCGCACTAGGCGGTTCTCAAAGAACATCGGACCGTAGTTGGATGAAATATATCCACAGCTCTTTGACAGCAAGAAGGCGGCAACTGCAGATGATACCTGAGAATGTGATGGTTCTTATCGCGCCTGCCGATCGATTACCCGGTAGGGTTGAATGCGTGACTGAGAATATAAGATCTCACTCTCTTCTATGACTTTGGCCCTTCAGTGGGGTGAACCTTCCCGGCTTTTCTATTCGCCGAACTCGTTTCCAGCCACCGTTGCCCCTTTATGGTGACTCCTTTCGCCTACTATGACCTCTGCTGTGACTCCTACCCGGACTCTTTACATGTTGCCACATAGAACACTGCCTGAACTATGACCGTCAGCCGGACAGGCCTCCCCGGACTCAGTTCAGTACCCCCTTGAGGGGTATAAGAACGTAATCTTTCCCTACACGACCGCAGCATTTACCGTATCTCCTGAATCCTGGGCTTTGCCATGTTGTGCTGTCTTACCCAGAGACTCGGCCTTATATGACACTTCTGTTCGTCGGCCCACAGATTTACCATCCGGCTTCCTCCAAACGTCACCTCGCGATGACGCTCTTGCCATTGGTTAGTATTCACGGGACTCCCAAGGCTGTGGATTTAGCTCGGCGCGACTGGAATTATCTTTGACTAATGAGACCGAGTGATCTCAACACACCCAGCTATCCTCTTCCCACATTGCATCTTGAAATATAACTACATCCCTAGTAGTTACAATATTGGCAAAATTGAAATCGGAGTTATCACGGTCTGTATACCACTAAAAATATTTATGGTTGAGCAATGATCCCATTCGAATTCTCAATAGATGGACCACCCGTCTCTCTCCAAACCAGACGACGCGCTAGTTTGGAAGCCTGGAAGGGGAAAGTCCGAAGAGAGGCGGAAGCAGCTTGGGTAAGCGGAGACCCTCCGAGTCAAGAAGAAGTATGTGTTCGAATAACCTATTTTTACGAAAATGAGGCTCCTGACGTAGATAACATTATTAAACCAATTCAGGATGCATTGATTGGCCTTGTCTATGAAGATGACGCGCAGGTTTCAGACACATCGAGTCGAAAAAGTAAAATTGATGGGGCATTTAGAATAAGGGGTGTATCACCAGAATTGGCGGTGAAGCTTGCTGTTGGGCGGGAATTTCTTCGTATACGTGTACTTCCAGCTCCCAACCATGAGGACTTAGCATGAAGAACTTAACGCAGCTAGAAGAGAAAAAGATTCAAAGCGTTGCTAATCAGTACAAGAAAGATGGGTATGATGTAATTCTTGATGCTGATAAAATGCCTGAATTCCTAAAAGGTATGCAGGTAGATATGGTGGCTCTTTCTGATAGTGAAAATGTACTTATCGAAGTTGTTTCTCGAGTAAGCGTAAAGGATAGAGAAAAGTTAGAACATCTTGCTAAGATTGTATATGGTCGTGAAAAGTGGCGTTTTGAATTAATTGTCACAAATCCTAAAGATGAATTACAGCAAGATATTTCGTTACTTGAAATAGTTCATCGCATTGAAGAATCAAAGTACTTGATAAATAAGAAACTGTATTTTGCAGCAATAATGTTGGCTTGGTCTGCAACAGAAGCGGTTATGCGGGCCTTAGCAGAACGAGAAGGTATAAAATCGAAAACACGGTCACCGATACAGTTAACAAAGACTTTGTACTCGTTAAGGGCAATTGGAAAATCTACATATGAAATATTAATGCAAGCTGCCAAGCTAAGAAACAACATTGCTCATGGGTATCAAATAGATTCCATAGCGATTGACAGCAAATCTACTACAATCGAACTGATCCGTAAGACTTCGGAATTAATGGAGAAGATATCAGAAGGTATTCACGAATCAGAAGAGCAATTATCAGCAAATGATTTAGTGGAGTGGTTCTATGAACACTATGAAGATCCTGCAAATGGTGTCCCGTACGAGAGTAAAGAAGGAGGTTATATATATATATATGGTGGACCATATGATCCTTGGGAAGTGCTTGCAGACCAATTTCCCGAGGTAGAGGAAGATATCATTGAAGAAGCGGCCAGCAGAATATACCCAAATGGGCATGAGTGGATTGAAAAAGGTCAATACTGAAATATGATAACAAGTCGCACACTAAAAACGACAGGCAGAGGTGTGTTGTTTATTATGGCCTTTTTTTGCTGCGCTCCGGTGCAGAAGCATGGTTAGGCGACACTGCTCCAATAGTTGGCCCGCATTTTGCTTATACAACAATCACCTAAGCTGCAGTTTTTGCTGAAAATTTATAGCAGCGAAGCTACGGCAAAATTATCCGACACCAACACCAGATTAACACCAGATTATAAGAAAAATTGCTATCTATTGCAGAATCGATTTTGGAATAGAACTCCAAGTAGGTGCGTCGGTTGCTTTGGTGTACCAGTTCCGGGCTGATGGATGTGGTAATCCAGGAAGGACAGTAATATTAGCAATATTAACTGAATTCAAAAAATTGGTAGCCAAATGCCCACAAGGTACAATTAGCAATTGAGATTTTGCACTGCATTGGTTCAAAATAAACTGTAAACGAGATGTAAAATTGGCAACCAGATATTTTTCAATACACCCGGTTGGCACATAGGCACTAAATGTTCGTTTTTCCAGTCGTTTCTTGATCCTGGATAGCTTTTCTGTTAACCGACGATCCCTGTCAGATAAACAATTTGGATAAAACTTTGCATCCATTGGTAGACTGGATGCATTGATTACACCCAACTCGGAATATGAAAGATTTTTAATTTGGCAGCCTAAGGGGACCCCCTCTTGAAAGTCTCTCAAGAAACCTTTTGATTTAAACTGAGCAACCAATTTTTTCCCAGCCTGACCCGCTACCGGGTGAGAATGTGAAAATTCATTGGTGTGAGGTGACTCTAAAACCAGCAGCATTTTTAATTCATCTGAAGGCGGGATCAGGTCTGAGACAATAAATCGCTTTAAACTCACAATTACCTCTCTGTTTTTTCATCACAGGCTGTTAAAAAATTGTTTGGCAGTTTTCTATAAAAACTCAAAAAGATCATAAATCAAAGAATAAATATCAGATAGAAGATAATTCCAAAAGGTCTTTGAAAGATGGTAGAATCTTTTGACGCGGAGGACACGGCCTGCTCAAATTTCAAAGTCAAGATATCTATATTATATTACAACCTAACTTTTGGTAAACTTCTCCCTCCTATGCCAAGCCAAATTATCCTGGTCAGGCCAAAAACGACATTCAGACGGCCTGAACACTGGACGGTCTGACAGAGTGAGTATATGCCCCGGTAGATTATGGTCATTTTTAACGACTGGAGATATCATCACCAGGTAATTGCCATCCACTGACATAAGCCCTTCGTCGTAAGACCAGTGACAGAGTTTACACAACGCGATGCCGTTCGTCGGGTGGTCATTATGGCTCACGCTCCACGGCTTGATATGCGCGGCATCGACTATGGTGTGACCTTCTGGAGTAAGCATTTTGATACCGCAGAGCGCACAGCGATGATCATAAAGTTTGACAACAGCCTTTCTAAACCCCTGGGCACGGACTTTGTCAACATCGACCAGAGGGGATTGGCTTATTGTCTGTTTAAAGTCCGGGATCATCTCTTCTGTTGTGAGCAGACTGGTGGAATATTCTGCTGATTGGCAATTGAGTAGTGAATGTTCAAGGACTGTCTGCTGGATATCAGGGGAAAAATACTTCTCTATTAGAACCATGCGGAGTTTATCTCGAGAACTTGGCATTTGTAACAGCGGATAGAGATCGTCACTGAATTTCGCTCCGAGATACAACTGCCGAAGTCGTTTAACCGAGCTTACCGCCAACCCTCTTTGGTGCTGCTGTCCTGGCTGTGGCTTCAACTCCCAGAAAGCTGCGCTCTCCAGATGATAAAAAGGATAGGACATACTTGCCTTCCGTTCAGGTGGGAGTAATAAGTCACAATAGCTCTGGAAAGTTTGAGCAAGTTCAAAAGATGGCTCAATAAAATTTCTGACAATTATTCCGGATTCGATAAAGTCGAGTACAGCTAAAAGCAGGAAGGGTTTGTAGGGTGAGCGATTATAGGTGAGACTTGTCCAGTTTTTCTTAGATCCATCCGTTCGCAGCTTAGCAAACGCATTCAGAAAATGATCAAGCCTACCGCACATTGGTTTCTCTCCTCCATGAAAACCTAGTTATCCTAACAGATAAACAATCTACTGCTATTTAAGATTACAGGCAAGAGCTGGTCTCTGCAAGGTATTGGCTGATTTTGTTTAAGAGGCAATATCTATGAAAATCAAGGCTGATCGGAGGTGGAAAATTATGGATGCAGATGATGTCATGCTGACAGTCATGGTGTGCTGGTTGAACGAGACTTTCCAAAAGCAATGGTTTTGGTGTGTTGGCAATAAGAAAACATAAACCCTTGACTTATAACTTTAAAACAGTCGAATTACCATTGACTTATTACCTTTGGGGGGCGTAGTATACGGTTGTGGTTTGATGTACACTATGTACTAACCCCCGCAAAACACGTGGTTAAGTATCTGAAACAAGGGAGAATACTGCATGCAACGATTGGCTGAGAAACAGATTGCAGGCTGGAAAGATTCGTCGCGTCGTAAGCCGCTTATAATTCGTGGGGCGCGCCAGGTTGGGAAAACATGGCTTGTTGAGAATGTTCTGGCAAAACAATTTACTAGCTTTGTCAAAATAGATCTGGAAAAACGTCGCGATCTTCATCCTCTTTTCGCTGAGAATCTTGAGCCTCAATCGATACTGAACCATCTGGAATTGACAACTGGTCGAATCATACCCGGCCAGACGCTTCTTTTCTTTGATGAGATTCAGGCTTGTCCGCGTGCTTTAATGGCATTACGCTATTTTCATGAAGAGATGCCGGAACTCCATGTTATAGCAGCCGGTTCATTGTTGGAATTTGCCTTCGGCGAAATATCCATTCCTGTCGGTCGCGTTCAGTATTTGCATATGCATCCGATGACATTTTACGAATATCTTCTGGCAATGGGCAAAGAGCAGATGGCTGAATACACTCTGAATCAGCCGGATGACGTTGCAGGGTCTATCCAGGAAATCATTCTCAAGGAATTGCGGAGCTATTTTTTTGTTGGCGGCATGCCTGAATGTGTCAAGACCTATCGTGACTCTGGTTCTATGGTTGAGACATTTCAAGTCCAATCAGAAATTCTGGACTCGTATCGTGATGATTTTTCCAAATACACTCCCCATATCAATACGATCTGTCTGGATGCAGTTTTTCTGGGCGTGGCAAAAAGTATTGGAGAACAATTAAAATATACCCGTTTGAATGAAGGGTATTCAAGCCAGATGAATCGCAAGGCGTTTGATCTGCTGGCCAAGGCGAAGGTTATTCATAAAATCCCGGCCTGTGACCCAAGCGGTTTGCCATTAGGCGCAACAGCCAATCCCAAAAAATTCAAGGCATCAATGCTCGACATAGGTCTTATGCAGAGACTCTGCCAGTTGCCTGTTGAACTGGAACTGCAGCAGGAAAACCTTCTGGCGATGTACCGTGGAAAACTTGCGGAACAATTTGTTGCCCAGGAACTCTTGGCCTGGCATAGTTCAGAGTTATTTTATTGGGCGCGGGAGAGTCGTGGCAGTAGTGCCGAGGTAGATTTTCTCGTTGTTCGGCAAGGGAAGATTTACCCGGTAGAGGTTAAATCGGGACCAAGTGGGAGTTTGCGCAGTCTGCACCTTATGCTTGAAAAATATCAGAATTGCCCGCAAGGATTGGTGCTTTATAGCGGTAGAAGCAATAAAGTATCTGACCAGAAACTTCAATTCCTCCCATTATATTGTGTCTCGACGATTGGAGACCAACGACCGAACGTGGTTTGAGCAGGGAAGAGCGGGTTCCATTTTTTCAACCTGCATTAGTGTCATGATGACCCGGGGTTGGCTTGTTTTTCTGTAGTTTCAGTGGATTTTGCAACAGTATTGACAAGTTCTTCTTTTGTCATATCTATTTCACATAGAAAGAGTTTTAGTTTTTTTATTGATGATTTTTCGTCCTGGCTGTAATGGTTCGGTTCCATTTGTCTGTTTTTTAGGATTGAAAGGGGTAACAATATGACCGAGAAAAGTCTTTTTGGTAATATGAATTTCAACAGAACAATTTTTGAAGAACTTAAAGAACCGCAGCAACCTCAATGGAAGAAGCCGGTTAAAGAGTCTCTTTATGATTGTGATGACCCAAAGGCCCCATGGGATGCTTATCTGGAAGACCCTGCATATTGTAATGTCTCAGGGAATATATTCTACAGCGACCCAACTGATGATTAACCTTATTTTTTTGGGAGATTATCTCCAGGGAGATTTTCTATCTTATCATTGAAAGCATTGCTTAAAGGTGTTCCTGGTACTGTTTTGTTGTCTCCACTGGCAACGACTCCATCCTTAAAAACTAATGGGTGTTCATTTATGCTTTTTATAATACCATTCTCCATCTGATTTTGTAAAAATGGTTCTAATGTTGTTCTCCTCTCATTTTGTTCCCGCCTCCCTTCTGCTTTATCAATAATTATTTGGCCTTCTACTTCTGGCCCGATTAAAGGAGCATGATTATCCGCAGGATGACCTCCAAAATCTCCAGGACCAATACCATCCGTCCTCCCACTCGCTGTCCTTGCCCCTGACAATACCTGTCCTTGGACATTTGCAATTCCTCCGCCGACCTCACTTCTGTTTGCATCAATAGTAGTATCCGCCTGAGCTTTTCCGTCACCCCAAGTATAATTGCCACTATTAAGGAATCTTTGTTGATGATCTTGTAATTGATTCATGCCGGCCGCTCCGCCTGTAGCCATGTGATTAAGGGCAGCACCTGCTTTGTCGATATTTTCAGGGCTACTTGAACCGTAGCGATCATTTGCATACCAACCAACAAAGGCGGTTGTAGCATCGGCCCCTGTAGTTTCAGTTGTACGGGTCATATTGCTGGCCTCTTTCATATATGAAGCGGCTTCGGTCGCACCGATTTTATTTGCCAGATTAGTTCCAAAAGTAAGTCCCTGGCCGCTACCAAATGTTTCTGCAATAGCGCTTTCACGAACACGCCCCTCTGTTTCCTTAATGGCTTCGCCTGTGTTTTGATCTACAACAAAGGATTTAGACTCACCATCCTTACCCACAGTTTGTATTCTATATCCGCCACTTATCGGCGATATGTCTGTTACTCCCAAAGAACCGGCAAGAATTTCCTGTGTGTCTTTAGTCAGATTTCGAGTGAATCCAGATTTATCATTGATTGCCCGTCCCCATTCCGAGGATTCAGCGTTAGCCAGTTTTTCATTATAGCCACGGGACACGCTACTGGTCCGACTATCGGATTGCAACTGGCTCCTCATTTTGTCCCAACTCTCATTCGTACCAAGGGCCTGAGCTGCCTTTTCTGTATTGATATGTGCGTTCTGTTCTGCAAGAGCCATAGGAGACATCCCATTTACACTTGCAGAGGTGAGATTGGTGCCGCCATGACTGTCCGATTCAAAACTACCTTTGCCCCATGCGCCGTTAAGATTCTGTACACCAGCCCCACCAGCCCCAAAGGTGGTGCCTGCCATTGTAGAACCACTTGGCATGACAGCATTGGTTTTGCCCTGGGTCGCTTGTCCATCAGGGCCAAGAGAAACCGATGCTTGACCGGCTGCTGTACCTGCCTGTTGGTTAAAGCTATGCTTCATCTCTGCATAGTCGGCATCCGAAGTCCCTTGTGGGATTTGCCCTGCTTGCGCCAAGGCTTTCCTGGCATTCATAGAAGAATTGTAATTACCAACCGGACTATGGACACTATTGAAAGCCTCTGCCGAGGCCATATTGGAAAACCTATGCTGTGGCATACCTTCCAAATTTCCTGATGCTTTAAGCTGCTGGCTCATGGCCGCCGAGGTGCCTTCTGGAGTCATCAAGGCTCCGGCGGCTCCACCTGCACCGCTTACCGCACCGCTCAAGCTCCCGGCCATCATTGCCAGGGCATGCCCACCGAATTTAATCAGCATCATTGTGAAGAGACTTGCCAGCATGATACCCGACGAGCGGATAATACCGAACATGCTCAGCATCTTTTCAGATAATGAAGGAAAGGCAGCCATTGAATAAACGCCTAAAGATGACTGACGCATCTCTTCAAAGGCGTATTGTGCGTAATCCATTGCCGCAGTATGGACCACTGCATCAGTGATGCCCCAGATGGTGAGGAAACAGAAAAAACCGAACATAGCTGAAAGGGCCTTGCCGACTACGGGTGTTGGCAGGAATAAGGCCAGGAACGGAATCATGCCAATGGCAATGGCAGTCATGATCGCCTTGATAATCGGTATCCATTCGTTCATGGCAATACCAACACCAATACCTTGCGAGGTAATCTTCCGGTTTGCCTCCATGAGCATTGCAGTTTCTACATCATCCTGATAGTAGAAAGTATAAAGAATTTCTGAGATTTGTCTTTGCTGGATGAGCTTCTCCGGTACGACAGTATTACCCGTTGTGAATCTCAAGGTGCTGGTTATGAGGTCTTTACAGGTATTATATTCAAGAGCATTGTTGGAATCAAAAGAAGCCTTGCCGCATGTCTTCCTGAGTGCTTCCGCATAATTATTGGGATTTTGAAAAATTGGCAGTATAAGGTTCCATGCTTCGGTACAGGTTTTTGTTACACCAGCTGGTTCAGTCGAATCATAATAAACTGTATAGATTGCAGGGCTTACAGCTTTGCCGAGTTCAGTCAAGAAATCGGTGGTGTCATTGCGGAGAGTATCAAGAGATAAAGTTGTTCCAGGCCGCATCAGTTCAAAAGTCACACAATCCTTGGTATAGCGTATCAGACTTGTTCTGAGGTGATTGTCTTTGATGTATGAGTTTCTAACCGACTCCAAGGTTTTGAAACCTATTCCACCAGCACCTCTGGAGTATTCTGAATCGGGAGCGGAGGCTGTATCAATAATATCAACCAGCCCTCTTTCTATTTTGTTTAGTGCACCGGCAGTAAAGACAACAGCATCAGGGATTCCACCAATAGTCTGAAATCTATTGAGCGTTGGGTCATAAACCGTGATATTCCCCTTGGGAACAAACAGGCCAAAATAGAGAATTATCCCGAAGAAAACAGGTACTGTCCAGATTAAAGGGGTGGCTTTCCCGCCATTGGACACCTGGACAAGCCAAGATATGGCCCCTGCAAGAAAACCCATAACCGTCACTACTGCAAACAAACCTATATATCCAGCATCACTGAAGATCAGGGCCAGTCGGGTAAAGGCTTGCGTAATCGGGTTAAAACCGCCATAGGTATAGTATTCCATATCCATAGCAAAGGCCGGAGTGACATAGAATATGGTTGCAACCAGAAATAGCAGATACAAGATGGCAGGGAATTTGATAGTAGTTTCTTTCATGGGTTTCTATTCAGTAATCCTTGCGACTACATCTTTCCCGAACCTACGGGTAACTTCTTGGTTCATCCGGCTTTCAAGGTCTTGCATACGTTCCAGATAACTTAAAATGGCATTCATCTCTGATGTCGAGGCGATATAACTGGATTTTGCCCCTTCTTTTAACTGTTGGATTTTCTCCAACATGAGGGAAAGGTCCTGACTGGCATTGTCCGCAAAAATAATAGCGGCACAAGTGTCTGGGCTACCACTTGACCCCGAAGCCTTTTTTTCCAACACTTCTCTGGCCTTTCTGGCAATCATTTCCGCCCGAATATACAAATCCGAGATCATTTGCAGGCTGTAAGCAGAAGCGGTTATGTCGGCTAAGCCGCTTATAGTTGCACCTTCCGTCCTGGTGCCAATGGCACTTTTGAGAATAGGCATTGGAGACAACGGATTAGAGTCCATAAAAGCTATCTCTGTCGCTGTATATGTACCTTTGGTGCGTATTTTGTCGGCTATGGCAGTTAATTGAGTTCTCACATACGCTCCCATATCCTTATTGCCATCAGTAACCTGCGAGCATTGGCCAGCAGAGCTTTTGGTATAAATATCACCATTGGCAATGGATTTGATCGAATCCGTATTGTTTTCTGAACATGGCGGCATGTAAGATATTTTATATGCCTCAGCCGCTCCTGACAATTTGAGATCCCCAACCAGACCACGAATGAGATCAATATGAGCACCAGGTATAGACATTTTGGCTCCGACATTAGCGAGCATCGAATCGCCGTTTAAAAACAAATCCAGTACATCTACATTACATCCCGAGGTTATAGCGGATATTTCACCAGATGAAACAGCACCTCCGCTTGCTTGTTCGGCTGTTGTCAGGTCTGTCCACATTTCCGATACACCGCTGACTAATTTGTTTTCTTTAACCGCAGTACCGAGTCTTTCCTTCATTTCTTCACCAGAATGAAAACCATTCTCGTCAGCTACAATTCCAACCAATGACTTAGCTGCCGCACATTCGTCTATCTGCATCTGGTTGAGTGCGTCGGAGAGCGCCTCAAAGTTTTTAATCGTGTTGGAGCATTGTTCACAGAGAGTCTTCAGTCCCAGGTCGAAGGCTACCCCCGCGGCATTTGACAAGATGGCCTGGAGCTTATCCACCAGATAATCAGAATCCATAAACGAGAAACCGCCCATAAACACATCAATACCACCGCAACCGCTCTTTACTTTTGGCATTTCGAGAGTAACCGGATAATCGGCGGTACTTTTCCAGCGACCGGAAAAACTGCCGGCGGAATAATATCCCCGCTGTTGCCCCTGAAAATAGCCGGATTGAGTTGTGTTGCTCTGTTGCAACCAATCATCTACCCAACCAGCCTCTGCAACCTGGGCTGAAATTGGACATAACAAACTCACGGATAAAACAAAGATCATTTTTTTCATTATCTTTCCCTCCAGGGCTGTTCTTCTGTCTCTAAAATTGCACCAGGGTCAAGTGCGCCGCCTTTTTGATAATCATACGTCTGGAAGGTATCTATGTTTGTTTCCCCGCCCAGATAACGGATGGCTTGATACAGTTTCCGCTCCAGTTCCGATAGGGCCACTACCCCGACTGATATCGGCATGGATTGTTCTGTTCCGTCTTTGATAAGAATCAGGGTTGGGGTGGTAGTGATGTTAAACCGAGCCGCCAATGTGGTGTGCCGGCCAATATCAATGGGTTTGATCTGCCAGCCGTATTTCTCCACGAAATAAGTGAGGATTGCCGCTTGCTTGTCACAGAATCCGCAGCCCTGGCCTACAAAAAACAGCAAGGCATGATTTTCACGAGCAGCCAGAATTGTGCTGGATATTTCCTTTTGCTGCTCCTGTACTCTGGCCGATATACCAGGTGTTGTTGTCGGATAGACCTGATTGATATTGAATTTATCGCTGTATTTTTGAGTGACGAATTTTGTGGCATTGGCATAAGCCAGAGCCTTTCGGCGAGCTACATCCTGCATAATAAGATATTCCAGGATGTTCTTCTCGTTCGGGGTTTGTACCGCTTTTTTCTGCACTCCATTCAACAGCCCTTGAAATTCGTCTGGATGCAAATTCCAGATGTCGTTGATGGTGTACTTATCTATCGACGGGTTTTTAGTCTCAAATACCTTTGGCCCGGCCTCTCGTGTTATGATTGAATTGTTATGGCTATCAGATTCCTCCGGTACTTCTGGAGGCGGGTCGTGATACCAGAACCAACCTTCTTTGGCGGTTTCATAGAAAGCTGGTCCCGGCGAAGGAACCTCTTCGGCCAGGGCCATAGTCGTCACGGTGATGACCAGAAGCCAGCAACATAGCCAGCTACCAATAATCCCGTTACCAAATCCGGTTACCAAAGCGGTAAAGCCTTGTGAAGAATCTTGCCTGCATCAACAAATCCAAAATATTTGCTGTCGTAACTGCGGGGATTGGTGCCGATCATGAAGAAGTTTTTTTCTGGTACAATCCCTGAATATTGAAATTGAGGCAAAGGACGCTTGAGGCTATCAGCTGCCAACGCCTTGCCGATAAAAACACCCTGGCAGAAGAATTGCCCTTGGGCATCACGGGTAAGCACTTCACTTGGAGCGCAGCCAACTTTTTTTATCAGCTTATCGAGTTTTTTGTTCAACATAGGCTTGGCATGTTTTTCCACTTCGTCTTTGTTCCCTTGAAAAACGAGATAATCCCCATTTTTGATTTTCTCCCGATTGAATCCTGTCATGAAAAAAAGCCGATGGTCGAGTGAATCGCTGAGTGCGACAATGAGCCGTCCAGGCAGGAATGACCCCAGCAACATGGCAGCCAGAAAAACCATCGCCACGGTCTTTTCCCTATGAGTCAAACCAAAGAGGATATCGGCCAACCGGCTATTGAGGAGAAATCTCGTTACCATTTCGCAACACCACATCTTTCAAGAGTATGACATGCCGGCTCTTTTCTGCTTCTGCATTGAGAAGAGCTTCTGTCCTGTCCAGGTTTGATTTGAATTGCTCTTCCGTCATTTGACCTGCTTTTATCAAAGCCGTTTGCTCATGCAGATAGCCCTTAAGGTCAAAGGTCAAAATCTTCTGGGCAAGGAACTGGTCGTATCCCCAGACCGCACCACCAACGATCAGAATCGTGATGACAATTATTTCCAGATAGCCAGGAGTTGTTTTTGGAGTTTTTGTTATTTCTTCTGTCATGCTTTCTTCTTTTCTTTTTAATAATCTTTTAAGAACTTTTGCCGACTTGAACTTTATAAAATATCATGCTGTTTTATCGTTTATTTTTGATGGTTAAAAAAAAAAGATTGCGACCGCTATGCCATACTCGTGCGACCGCTATGCCATACTCATTGCGACCGCTATGCCATACCTTGCGACCGCTATGCCATGCCCTTACGACCGCTATGCCATACCTTTGCGACCGCTATGCCATGCCTTTACGACCGCTATGCCATACCTTTACGACCGCTATGCCATGCCTTTGCGGCCACTATTCCATGCCATTGCGAGCGCTATGCCATAACCATTGCGAGCGCTATGCCATACCCTTAAACTGGTTTTTCTGTGATTTTTCTGGTCTGAAAACGAACAATATGAATCTTGTCGTCGTCATCAATCTTCCAAGATTTAATGGCCTCAACTTCTACAAGATTATCAAGTGAACGGCGTAAGGCTCTTCTGAAGTCACTTAATCTACCGCAACTTGAACCACTTAATTCTAATAATTTGGATACCTGCATAGGGAAAATGGTTTGCATACTATTGTAAAAACCATGTAACCATTTTGATAAATTATTGGATAACGATAGCCGCTGTTCCCATTGTACAGGTGTCCATCCTCGCTCAAACATTGCACCTAAACTTCCGTTTAAACGAAGTGAATATGTTTGAGTTTTGTAATCGTAATAAAAATCGTGTATTAACGAGCCGCCGTACATTTGCCGCTTTTTTGTATATGAATCAGGGACTTCGATATACACCATATTTGCAGCTAAACGATCAATAACACCCATCAGCCATTTTTCACCGGAACCACCAACACTCTTTCCTGTAGCTGCCAGAAAACCATTCATCGAAAATCGCACGGCATTTCCCGGCTGGATATTTTTTTCATCTGCCGTTAAATGAATAGCGTGAAGAAAAACATCAAGATCGCTCTGATCTAGTTGCTCGCCGGTGTACCAAATTTCCGTTCCATTTAGCGATGCAACTTTCTGTTGTTTTAAGTACTTCCGAGTTCCTTTTTCTATCAGACCAAACAGAGCCGATTGCAGACAAGTGTTTGGTGCCACATGCTCAATATTGGCATGAACAGGCAGAGTGGGGAGCTGCTGGTCTTCGAGATTATCAGATAGCTCTTTAAGAGACCTACTTTTGGTCATAGCTATTCTTTTTCACATTCAGAAGATGTGCTAAATGACTCATCGTATTCCCCTTATCTTGTTTATAAAAGCAGTTAAACTTGGGCTTTTGGCTTCCTGATTAACTTTTTCCAAGAGGGTAACGATGCCCACATCGCCTTGAATTTGAAAAATCTCATCGCCTCGTTCATAGACCAGGGTTGGAACTTCGGTGATGCTGTACTGATTAAAGAGTGCCGGTTTGATCGAAATTGCCGGTTTAATCAGCTCACATGGCTCCTCCGGTGTCTTTTCGCAGGTGGTATCTTTTTTCAGAACCTTGCTCCACCATTTTACTCTTTCTTCTTTGTTCTCTTTCCCCAGACCGCCTACCATTCCCTTCATGACCGGCACGATCTCAGGCATTCCTTCGAGATAGAGCATGTACCCCTGAAACGATGCCTCTGGGAAGGAACTGGAGAGGAAGAGATACACTTTTTCATTCTCAGCAAGGATGCCTTTTGCTTCCTGTTCCTTTTGTTTGTTTCTCCTGCTTTCAGGTATAAACAAATCTGCCTGCCTGTTGAGCTCATCTGCTATTTTCTGCTGAAATTCTGGCTTCCTGAAATCAGCATTGGTCTTTTTCGCTGCTTTGATTCCTGCCTCTTTATGGATATTTTCAGGGATAGTCATACTCTTAGCCAGTTCTCTGGCCGTATCCATAGCTTTTCTGGTTGCTTCGTCTTCAACTACAGCCTGTTCCCTCGCCTTTTCCAAGAGAGCCGGTGGTAAAGCAGGGACAACCTTGTCAGAACAAGGGCATTCATCGCCTTGCACAGCGAAAGCCGATAAGGCCGATAAGCCGACAACCAATCCGGCCAGCATGATGATAAAAATTTGTCTTCGCATATCATTCGCAACAAGTGCAACAGAGTACCTTCCTGAATACCACCCAGAGAAATTCATCATTTGACCCCTTTGCTCCCTCATAGGGTGGATTGAGACCGGAATCGTAGAACTTGGCTGCTTTGCCGATAGGGTAGGTGGACCGAAGATCGGGCCTGGCCGTGTGCATCTTGTAATGACTCTTCGTCCAGATCGGCGTGTAAGTGCAGCCACAAAGAGCAGCCGGGTCGCAAAGCATGAACAGACGGTTCAGCTTGAAAATCAGCCGTGCCGCTGCTGTATTACTGGCCTGAACAATATTGTCGTTGTCCACATGGCCGCTTACGGGATAGGTTGACCCACTGCTCCCAATACACCAGGGCATCGCGTCGAGCGGGAATCCTAAATTAACAGCCGCCGCATCTGTCATGCAAAGCAACTGCATGGCCTTATTGGCAAATAGTCCAACTTCGGGAGTGATAGTGACTGCAAGCTCATCGTCCTGCCACATTGAATCAAATTCGGTCCACCAACCTCCAACATCGCTATTTTCACAAAGGCTTCCATCCAGCATCGAAAAAATAAAGGCATGTGCCTGGAAGAAGGTTGATTCATCGGCAATAGAGAGAGCATCCGAAGATTTGTTCTTTCCACCTAATACGTCATCAATCGAACCCTCAGCTTCTCCACCGGACCCTGTGAACGGAGAATAATTTGCCACTGAAACCGTATCTATGAATATAGACGGGTCCCAATATTGGTAAATTTCACCTGTCTCATAAAAAATTGGTGGTGGTCTGGGGCAGATGCAAATACCTAAAAACTTAAATTCCAGATCTTCCCAGTTTATATCCGAACCCGGGTTGAATGAATCGCCTGATTTTTGGATGACGGCAAAGGCTGGAGAGGCAGAAAACAAAAACACTAAGACCAGCAAGTATTTATTTATCAATCTATTCATCAATCTTTATCTCCTGCACCATCATCTTTTTTCCATTCTGGGTAATCACGCAAGGAGCAGCGGCTAATTGCAGACGATCAGCTATGGTTTTGGTCAGATAAAAGACGGGCCTGTCTAATTGCTTTATCAAGGGAGCGGCAAATCCTGCGGAAATAAGTAATTTGATTTGACGATTCCTGTTATAGGATGACTTAAGAAACCACTCCACCTGCTTTCTGTCCTCGCTATTGATGACCACCAATCCATCGGGTAGAGAGACATAATCCAAAGGGTTCCAGGTAAGCCCTCGCTGGTACATGATCTCCCCATTTTCATTCGCGATGTCGTGATCTAAGGTGTAGGTCATATCGACGAAAAACGTCCGATCTCTCTTAACTGTAGGCAGACCATAGATGTCTTTTGCCTGGTAGTTCTGCCTATGCTCCTCCATGACCTTTGCCAGCTTTTCATAGTCAATACTGGCCTTGATCTCTTCAACCAGGTCCGGCTCCACTATGGGATAGGTCATCCCAATGGTGCCAAGATTTTTTCCAAAGGCAGGAGAGGCCGGCAGAAGGCCAACAATGAGAATGAGAATAAAAAACTTACAATTGCCCATTTTTCCGTAACTCTACCATTTCCAGAATGGCCTCATGATAGGTCATGCCGGATTTAACTCTTCCTTCGATCATGGCGATTTCAGAAGCCTTTGAGGTGTAAATAAAATAGGCGTAATCGTTTACTATCAAACGAGCCGGACCAATGCCAAAGGGTGTGTCAAAGAAGATTTCTGAGTAGTAGGGGGGGTTGGATTTAATACTTTTCAGGAGCTTCATGGAAAAATCATCGTAATCAATCAACTTCAGATCTTTCGCCTTGTCAAAAGATGGAGATTCCAAAAATATTTTGAAGGCCGAGTTGTCCTTGATGACAGTTCCAACTTCACCAAATTGGTCCAGATCAAGAATAGATTGGGTGATAATCATGAAACTACCGGAGTATTTTCTGGCCCTGCGGTAACCCTCATTAACAACAGGAGCAAGCATTGAGGACTTATCCAGAAACTGCCATGCTTCATCAAAAATTATCAGCCGATGCCGTGACCGATCTGAAAGGTAAAGGTCTTGAGTCACGGCATTGATAATGAGCATGGTGACAACCTTGTAGAGATCAGGCTTTACCTTCAGGTTTTCCAACTCAAGGACAACGAATTCATCATTGCGAATATCAAAGGTGCTGGGGCCGCAAAAGAACTTCCCGTAAAAGCCATGCGATGTGAAATTCATCAAGAGAAAGGCTAATTTCCTGGCTTTTGCAATCAAGTCTTTGTTGGAATCAGATCCTTTATGTTGTTCCATGCCAAGGCCGGTAGGGAATGATTTCATAAATTCCCAAACCGTATTGGCATCGGCGGCTTGTCCTTTTTGATGCCATGCCCAGTTTACCGCCCAATAAAATAAATTTATCTCCTCTATATCCTCACATCCTGTTTTCGAGTTGGCGTAGGCCATTTGCGCGAATACGGTTGCTATCGCAGATAATTCTTCCTCCGGCTCGATGATATTTGTGAAAGGATTAAGGCAGATATCTGAATCAGGGCAGAAGTCCAGATACCTCGCCCCCAACATATCAGCCATTTTTTTATAGGAACCGCCAATATCAATGATGCGAATTATGGAACCGCAAGCGTAATAATTAAAGGCTATGAAGTTGACCAGAAATGATTTGCCGGAACCTGATGTGGCGCAGCAAAAACAATTAAAGTTGGTTGCCCCTTTTGCGAAAAAGTCTAACGAAATGAGCTGCCCTTTCCGGCCAGTGAAGATCAAATTCGGGATGCCGCCGGAACCAACAAAATCACCCTGAACCGGCAGCAGTGGAGTGATTGAAGGTACTGATGCGGTAAAATCACGCTCCAGATTTTCTATATTCTTACCGTCTGCGTAAAGACAAAGAGGAAAAGACGAGATAAACAGCATTTTCAGAATCATGTTGTCCTGTTGCATCACATAGCCGTTATTCTCCCACAACCGTCTGACCCTGGTACATGAATCTCTGGCATTTTCTACATCATCCGAAAACACCCAAAAAACGGGAATGATCTTGAGGAATTTAACACCATGTTCCAGATCATCAGCGGCCTCTATGTGTTCCGCTTGCTTACGATGAAGTAGGGTAGATAAGGAACCAACCCCTTTCTGATTGAGCATCAGATTAGTTTTTGCGTGGATTGTTACATCTATCCCTTTCTGAAAGACGATATTGAAGCAATAGAGAAAATCAGTCTTGATCTGGTCAGCATCTGAGACAATGCCCCATATCCCGCCAAACAGGGAGTTGGTCTGCATCGGGTCAACTTCTTTGGGAAAGCTCTTGGGGGTCGTGCAACACCAGTATTTGTCTCCAGCCTGAATATAATCGCTCCCTTCCTTGATAACGGTGTCCGCATTGATAATCTGTTTCAGAATTGGTATATCAGGACTGTAGGAATTGAGGTTATGCTCTGGATAATCCTTGGGGTAGGTATTGAGCAATCGGCGCAACCATTCCATAAGGTTGCCTGGAGGCAGATTTCTGGGGTAAAGCTGGACCGCTCTCAATGTCTCGTTGATCTGCCGCTTGATGTCGAGTAACGGTGCAATCTTTTTTTTATCACCCAATTCGTCTGGCTTTGGCATACCAGACGCATCCCCAGGGACTTTAACCGCGACAAACAGCCGGAAATTTCTGACGGGAATGAAGCTACATGCCTCCAGCCCCTTTTTCCCTTCGAGTAAAAATTCAGTAACTCTTTCGGTATTGGTGACAATTATTGATTCAGTTCTGGTTCGACTCTTTCGGTACCGCTCTATGATTGGCTCTATGTGGGAATCAGCGTGCAAAATAAACTGAATAATTGTGTCATGAGGCATCCCCGTCCTGAAAATACCCTCAAGTGAGTTCATGGCCTTTTCCCCTGCGTAGGTAAGCGGGGAACACTCCCATATCATCCCGAAGGTGCTGTCCTGATTCACATAGATTTCATGCTCCTGGTCGTAAGCGATATAGTTCAGGAAGGCAGAAAAAGGATGTCGCCTGGTCAACTTGGCAATATCGCTGTGTTTCAGGTATTCAGTGTTGCCGTAGAGAAGCCGCTTACAAAAGTCAATCATTGTAATGCCTTTGCCTTTTCGCTTATATCTGTCAGCACCCATTGAGATTCTTTCAGCTTCAAATAAACATAGCGAGTCATAAACAGTTCGTCGTTCTCTCCTTTGTACGGCAGCATCAGTACCCGCATGATCTTGGGTGGTTCCAGCATTGGTTTTTCCGGTTCCGTGAGAAGTGCCGTGAGTGTCTTGTAACGGCTGTTTTGTGCAGTGAGCTGGTTGATGTTGGACGCATCGGGTGTAGCCGGTGGACAGGCAATCGTGTCACCGTTGGCATTCGTACAGCTAGTCTCGCTTGCATTATCAGCATCGGGAAACCTTGCCTCCTTGTAAGCGGATGGCGTAGAAATACACTTGCCGGCATCATCTCTGGTGCGGCATTTGAAATTCTCCTCGTAGGGATTGACAATTCTTCCTACCCCGCCACAACCTGAGAGAAGCAACAGGGGCAACAGCAGCAATAATGGTGGAATGACATATTGTGATTTCATAACGATTCATCTCTTTTGTAGTCTTTAATCTCCAGATCTTTGCCTTCCGAGACAATGACAGTAATTTTCTTGGTCGCAGCCACTTCGATTACCGGAGTCGTCTGCTTTGCTAAATTCATGTAGAAATCTTGCAGAGTGTTTGCGCCCTCTGATAGTCCACCACCGACGGCATATTTCCCGATCTGCGAAGCTTCAACAGAGTTGGTTGTTCCCAATACCGATGATGAGGTTGTGGTGGCCGCGGCTTTTAACGCTTCGCCGGCCCCACCAAAAAATCCAGCTATGATCGCCCTGGCAGTTGCAGCGCCCATCCGGGAAACTACTCGTCCGGAGAGGCCAACCTTGGAGTCAGAATCAGTTACAAAACCTTTGATCGGGGTATCAATGACAGCACTGCCTTCGTTAGATAGACATGAAAGTGAGACTAAGCGCACATCGGCCCGTTCTTTGTCCAACCTGCCTATAGCCTCGGCAATAATGAAACAGCCGGACAGGTTGGCCTTGATGTCATTTGGCAGAACTGCCGGGGTCTGAATACGGAGCAAAAGAGGTTCGGAGTTGCCCCCCTTGGCACCGCTCGAAGTAGCAGCATCGAAACCTGTCAAAAGGCTCGCCTCCATGAAGGAAGGAGGGAGATAGACCGTCCGACCTTTTTTTTTACCGTCATCCTGGGGAAGAGTAGCTGCCTGGTTTGAAATCACTAAAATCTTGCCGACGATTTTTTTTTCCTGCTTCTGGTTTCCACGGCCACCCAATTGAGGTGATGGCCCTAAATTACGACGCCCTGACGATGATTGATTCTTCTGAAATACAGGCATTCCATGTTCATCAAGAACTTGGTTTCCATTTGCATCGAGTACATGTTTAGGTAGAGGTCTTCCCTGAGATAATTGTTCAGGCGTGGGGATAACTAATTTTCTGCTTTCTGCATCTTTGTTTTTCTTCTCTTCAAGAGCCAAAAAATCGGTCTGGCTTTTTGTCAGATCGGTCATGCCCTTTTTCAGAGCATCAATCTGCCGACCCTGTTCCTTGAGCATGGTTTTTCCAATCATGTCAGGGTCAAGGTAAATGGTTCGGTTTTTTTCTGTTCCCGCAACATCTACCTTTTTTTTAGAGCGGGAATTGTAACCGGTAACAGCGATACCCAGAACAATGAGACCGACTATTGACCAGGCTAAAACCTTTTTGTTATGTGGTGTCAGGTTGTTAAACTTTTCTTTCAGGGTCATTGCGACTGCTCCCGTTTTTCAACCACAAACACCCTGGTCGCCTCGCCGGTGTTCAGAACCTGATCTTCTATTGCCACAGCCAGGATAGATTGACTGATACCAGGTGACAGAAAGGTTTTCTCCTGCAATTCCATTGTCTCATTCTTGGTAGAGGCCACCTTGAATTGCTTCAATCGCAATCCTATCCCTTCCACATCCACGGTCTGCATCAGGTTGACACGGAGATCACCACAGAGGAGAACCAGAGTGTCCGCATTTGACACCTTGTAGCTGGATGGATAGCCGCCTTCGTAACCTTCCTTGATTATCTGCAGGACCTGTTTTTCCAAAGGCATGTTTTTGTAATGGTCGATATTCTTTTTGAAAACATCCTTAGCCGGTGCGGCCAGATGCAGGGTTACCGATGAGATTTCTTGAGGTTCCGCAATCAGGGTATAAACGGCCCCATTGCAGACAATAAATAACTCGCTGGGCGTCTCAGCATAGGTGAGCAGCCCATTGAACTCCTCGGCCTTAAATTTGATGAAGGCACTGTTGCCGGAGAAATGACCGGTAATTCCCTTTTCTTCCGAGAAAATCAAATCACTCATTGGCCCGGAACAGACAATCCGGTTGATGTCCCGATTGGACAACTGCACGATGGTTGGTATTTCAGGATCAATGAAATTAACTGACGTGGGGTTGTCAAAAGGGCGATTGGTCAGAGTTGAAGGTTTTAGAGGTTTTGGCTCGCTTATAACTGGAGACTGCTGGGCTTGTGGTGGAAGAATTGAGGCCTGGTCTTTCCAAATAGACTCTTGTTCTTCTTTTGGTGCCCGTTTTTGTACAGTGGTGACTGGCGGAGCTGGAACAGTTTTTTGTCCTTCTTGGTATGCTTGCTCCACAATATCCGCAACATGAATTGAAGCGGGAGGAGCCGGTGCTTCTTCTGCTTGCACCGAGGATCCTGCCAATAGCAAGCATAGGCTTATCCGTAAGATTTTCTTCATTTCGTTTCCGTCTCCACTTGCTTGTCCATCTTTATTTTTTCTTCTGCCCTTTTCTTGAGCTTCGCTTCCGTTTCTGCTTCTGCTTTACGTTCGGCAATATCCGCTCTGAGATTCTTCTCCTTGAACTCGCTAATCTCAAAACGGCCATCACGAATGCGATAGGCGACCACAAAGGTTTTGGCAGCTTTTTCGAGTTTTGTGTCTCCGGCGAACTGGGCCAGATTCCCAAACATTTCCATAGTGCCTTCGCCTAGAGTGATTTTCTCCAAGTAAAATGTCGAACTTACTTGCGATTCTTCAATACGACCCGCCAAGGAGTACCAGCTTTTTGAGGCTTCGGGATAGGCTTCGGAGGTGTAAAGAGAGAGCAGATCATCAAACTGCCCTCTTGCCGTGGGTGGGGAGTAGGTAGCAGCCAGATTAACAATCTTTCTGCTCATGTCCTTGATGTAAGCCTCGGTAGGCTTGCCCTGGACGAACTCAATCGTGCCGGTCATAGCGGGTGGAATCAACACAACACGTTGATATCTAACAGCCCGATACACCATAAGGGAATTGAAGCAGACGGCTACGGCCATTGCCCCGATAGCAAATTTAAGCAGTCGATTTTCAACGAATAAATTACTGGATTTTTGGACAAAAATATTTGCTTTCACTCGTGAAACTCCTGCTGGAAATAGTCGGGATAGTTGTTCATCTTGACCAGGCCAAAGACATACAGGACATGCTTCAAGAATCCCCGTGCCTGAGAGCGTTTGGTTTTGGTGTAGGAATACTGAAATACCAGGAAGATAAGCCACATTAACTTACCATAGAGCAATGACAGGGTAAGGAAGAAGAGGAACAAGACCAACTCATCCACCTCAAACCAAAGTACTTGAAAAGGTTTAGATAAATATTGCGGAAACTTTCTGGCGATCATTGCTTATACCCTCCTCGTTAAAGGATTACTGCGCCTATAGACTGCACAACGGTATCAGCGGAAAGCAGAAATGCACCGCCAAGGACAACACCTGCCGCAGGAAGAATCATCTGCCGGATTGCAAGGATGGCTGCAAAAGCCATAGAAGCAACACCAGCGACAAATCCAATAGGGCCAAGCAAAATCTGCGTTACCGCAATATCGTACAGGTCATAGGCAAACGAACCAGCCGCCGGAGTTGTCATAGCGAGGACATTGACTGTCTGGAGCAGTAAAACGGTTAAGATGGAAAAAAAAGTTACTTTTTTCATGATCGCTTTTCCTTTTGTTGTGTTGTTGCACGAGCTTGTGCTTTCTAGTCATTCGTTAGTTTTATTTCTACCCTTCGGTTCCTTTTCGGGGTACTTCCGTGAATCATCCCTTTTCCTTCCGCTTGAGCCACCTGGTAACCATTTTTCCGAAGCAAGATGGCAACAGCCTCGGCTCGATACTTGGAAAGTTTCAGGTTCTGGTTTTCACTTCCAATCGAACAGGTGAAGCCGGTGAGATATAGAGGACAGGAGGCACAACACTTTCGTAACTCCATCAGAAGTTTGTTGCTGGCATCCGGGGATAACCTTGCGCTGCCCAAGTCAAAATAGACCACAGGGAACGGACGATTTTTCGGTTCAGCGTAAAAAGATGGTTGCCTGGCAATGATGAAAGTTTGATGGATTGGAATTTGTACAGGTGTGTTTATAGCAGGTTGATAGCTGAAAAAATCCTGCCGGATTTCAAGCCCACAAACCGGACTGGTGAACACAAAAAATACTCCTGCGATCAGGGTCATTTTTTGAATTTGTTTTTTGGCGTGAGTCATTATTTCTGTCGCATTAAAGAAACTACTGTTTCTTTCTCTTTGATTATGTTTTGTCGCAGCTTTTTCATGGTCATTTTGCAAAGTCCAGTTCACTTTCTTTAAGGTCATTATTTGCCATTTTCATGCCCTCATTTTGCTCTTTTTTCATTTGTCTTTCTTTGGCTCTTTGGACTCTCTTTCGTATCCGATACAATTTTCTAATCTGAAAAATTGACAGCTTAAACCTGTATGTTAATTCGATTTCTGCTATCAGATTTTTCATAAAGAGACGTTTGTCTGGCTCCAGGTTCATGAACCTGGAAAACGCATAGCGTTCCCATTTGGTTTCCAGGTCACAGGTGTCAATGAGTGCTTTTCTATGTTTTATGTTTTTTTGACTCAACTGAGGTCTCAGAAAATCATGCAATCCCCAAAGATTTTCCAGCAATTTCAGACCGATTAAATCCTCATCTGGGAGAGGGTTGCTTATTTTTTTTATCCTTTCCATCCAGCGTAGTGTTTTCAGCGGAATTTTAGAGGTCTTCGCATATTCTTTGATTTCCATATCTCTCTATTCTATTGATAGCATTTGATAAAATCCTTCTGACCGATTGGATATGAATCTCAAAATGATTAGCAATCGTGTAAAAGCTAACAGGTTTTGGCTGTGAAAGAATCCACACTGAAACCAGTCTTTGTCGACCAGTTAGTGTGGATAGTGCCTCGGTAATGACTGAATCATCCAACTCAGAAGATTCATTCAATTCTAGGGAGTGTTCTGTTTGAATTGCCATGGTTGCTTGTTGTTCGTTAGCTAAGGCAACACCAGCAGCCATCTGGATACATCTGGTGCGAAAGACAGTACGGAAATACTTGCTCGTTAAAGACAAATCCTTGTTTTGATCGATTAAGATAGCGATTACCTTATACACGGCAATCTGGGCCTCTCCGGCCAGGTCTCTTGAATCGCATGACATGTACCGATAATATGGTGAGGCTATACACCAAATCAACACCCTGTTGGAGCTCACCCAAGATTGAGCCAGGGACCAGATGGTTTGATTATTTGGGTTAACAGAGTACATTTCGATTACCTGGTGCCCATCAACCGATCGATCAACTTAGGATCCGGTATTTCTTTATATTTATCTAAAAACTCATCAACCTCCGAGGACCGAAACAAAACTGTATGGCTATTAATTTTTATTCGTGGCATCCCATCAGACATCAGCTTTAGCACCACACGTTTTCCACACCCAAGATACTCCTGCACTCCAGGTATTCCATTTAGATAGATTCCATTCATGCTTCATCCTCGCTCTGTGTGAGATACGACCTCATATACGCTTGTGCAAGCCATTGATAAAGGGACTCGCCAGTTGATAACGCTAAAGTCTCAAACGGTATTTGTATTTTAAGTGACAAATCTTTAGCCTTTGTCTTCGAAAGGAATCGTCGCCCCAATCGCAGATCACTTATCATTTGCGGGGACATGCCAACAAAATTCGCAATATCTATTTGTCTAATTCTTATTATATTGTTCATGACTAGAAATAAAAAACCACATAGTGTGAATAACGAACCAAATAAATTTACATAAACTGTATTGTTTGTGAGATATGGTAGCATTTATACACATAATGAGAAAACAATGTAAATAAAAATCTTCATATTAGTTGTTTATTTTTATCCGCAAAATGCGTATAATATGTGAATGAAAAATAACAAATCTGACATAATGGAAATTTTCAGTATCGCAACCATGCATGTCTTATCCACCAAAGGGATAAGGCAAAACGCGATAGCTAAAAAACTTAATATTGGAACAACTACTCTGAATAATTATGTAAATGGAAGAAGGCAAGGAAGCGAAGCTACGCGAAGAAGGATTGCAGATCAACTTGGTTGGAATTATGAAAAGTTGTTGGAGCTTGGTCAATGGATAATCAGAGGGAATTCTCCTGAGGAATTTTATCCACCTTTTGTGAATTCTACAAAGCAGGAACTTTTCGAATCAATTAGTGACGCTACTTCGTCCTCAAAATTATCAGGCACTAAAATAAATCGACCTGAGTATGCAATTCCTCAGAGCACAGTAAATTTTATTTCTGTTCCAAAATTTGCAGCACAACTATCTGTCGATCAAGGTTCTTTTCCAGATACAGACCTTATTGAATCAGAGATGATGTTCCACAAAAACTTCCTGATGAAGTATGGAAATCCTGACCAAATGGCACTATTTGAGGTCATAGGAAATTCTATGAAACCATTTTTATACAATGGAGATGTCGTTTTGGTTAATTTATCAAAAAATAATATAACCGACATTATTGATGGTAAAGCATATGCATTTCGTGAAAATCATACTGTCAAAGTTAAAAGGCTATCGCTCCAAGGAGCTACACTAATTGTGACAAGTGAAAATTCGCTACTCTATCCACCATACATCGTTGACACAGGAAACTTCAATTTGATTGGCGAAGTTTTATGGGTAGGACACGAGGTTAATTAAAGGTTATCTATGCCTGCAACAGTCCGGGAAAAAGTTAAAGGCTCTGGCCGATGGTATGTGATTGTCCATCACAATGGACAACGAAAATCTGCCGTTGCTACTGATAAGCGACAAGCAGATTCAACAGCCAGAGAAATCAACCGACGCATCCTTGAAGGAACGTTTCAACTTAACAATGAAGACTTCACTAAGACTTTTGCGACCTACAGTGAAATTTATATTGCAAATGCAACTATTAAACCTTCGACTCTTGCAGATTACAAATCTATGCTGAAAAAGCATATCAATCCTGCCTTCGGAAATAAAAATATAGATAAAATCAACCGGTTGGATATTAAAAACTTTCTTCGACAAAAACTCAAAGATGGCTTATCTCTCAGTACCGTAGATCATTTCAAAGCTTGTATGTCAAATGTCTTTGATATAGCCCTTGACGCAGACGATATAGACCAGAATCCAGCATCAAGGCTTGGCAGGATAACCTCACGAAATCAAATGGCGCATAAGTCTGATATAGTGCCGATATTCCTTACGAGAGATGAACTGACAACGCTCCTTGACACATTCTTGAAATACAAACCGGGACACTATCCACTGGCACTCTTGCTTGCTCGTACCGGGATGAGAATTGGTGAAGCAGTAGCCCTAAATTGGGATGATATTGATTTTGACAAAGCGATCATAACCGTCAGACGCGCAAAATCGCGCACTATCATTGACACACCAAAATCAGGCAAGTCCCGCAATGTTGACATGAGCAATCAGTTATCAGTAGTTTTAAGAGAAAGAAAATCTGAGGGTAGGGGTAAGTGGGTTTTTCCAGGAATAAAATCTGAAACCTTAGATGCGACTGCATGGCGGCGCAGGACATTTGACAAAATACTTGAATTGGCTGGCATGCAGAAAATGAGAGTTCATGACTTACGACATACATATGCTTCTTTAATGTTGGAGCAAGGTCAACCTCTCATTTACATCCAACGGCAACTTGGTCATCATTCTATCCAGATTACGGCGGACACCTATTCACATTTGATCCCAACAACTGATCGGACAGCTGTAAACGCCTTGGATGACTAAGGCGCGTGCATTAAGCGCTATAAGTGCAATATCAAGCTATATTAGGCGCGTTTAGGCGCGTTTGGAGCATAGTTGGCGAGAAAAAAAGATAGGTAACTTATTGAAATCATTAGAGCCAAAACTGATTTTTCGGTCTTCTAATCCGTAGGTTGCAGGTTCGAATCCTGCCTGGCGTACCAATAAAAAAAGGACTATAGTTTCTGCTATAAGTCCTTTTTCAATTTCTGCGGTTCTTAAATTGAAGTATTTCAAACGATTTCGATTTGGTCTCAATTATTGAGGTTCGATTTAGCTCTCAGCAACTTGTGTGTCAAGGGGACCAACCCGATTCTTACCTTGTTTCTTTGCACCATAAAGACTCGAGTCCACACGATATATGAAACTATTAAGAGACTCGCCGGGGTTGTGCAACGCGACGCCGATGCTGATGGTCGCTTCGATTTTTATATTTTTATATTGCAAGGGGTGCTGTTCTATGACCATCCGCAACCTCTCTGCACTCCGGAGAACTCCTTCCCGGTCATTGCCGGGTTGAATAAGCATAAATTCCTCTCCACCCCATCGGGCACAGGTGTCTTCCTGGCGAAGAACCTCCGTCAATAACTGGGTTCCATGCTGCAGAGTCAGGTCACCGGCTTCGTGACCATATATGTCGTTGATGCTCTTGAAGTCATCGTAATCGAACATGATAAGAGCGATATTGCCACCATGCCTGCTGGTGCGGGCAATCTCGGCTTGCATCACTCTGTACATTTCTCGTCGGTTGGCCAGCCCGGTCAGGTAATCAATTCTTGCTTCACGTTCAAATTTTTCTTTTATTTCTCTGATCTCGCTATGGTATTTGTCACTGATTCGGGCAATACGCCGCTGTCGTTTCTCTGACAAAATATATTTTTCCAACAGCCTGAGCAAATCTCCCCGCAGCGGTGTGTCATCAAAATGTTTATTATTGAGGATATTGATATTGTGTGAAATGGTCGGATTTTCTAAATCAATCTCGGAAACTTTGACAGCCAACTGTTGCGATATAGATTCCTGGTCGTCGGTTATAGAGGCGAGCTGCATATAGTTGGTAGTGCACTCAGGACAGAGTCCGTGGGAGAGGCTTGCTTCCGAATTTTCACCGATATATTGTTCGATTTGTCGCCAATACCCGTCACCGGTGCGCACTTTTTTACACGAGGCACATATTGGGATGAGCCCTTTAAGCGTTTTGACATTGGCCAGAGCCTGATGTAATTCGTCCGTCAGCTCTTTCAGTTCATATTGATAGCCATCACTGATTTTGACGATCCGGTCAAGTCTGTTAGCAAGTGCCTCATGGGCAGCAAGAAGCGCAGCCATTTCCTCGCGACTGTAGGTCTCCTTGTTATTCGGATCTTCCAATCGGGATTTCAAGGCCGCGATCATGTCGCATTCGCTGTCGTGCTCTCTCGACTTGGTCATCAGCTTTCATCCAACGGTTCGATTTCAAAAGGAAAGGTGACATCTTCCTTGAATTCCTCTGCGGTTTCAACTGCCCGGTCGTTTTTGTTGTCGCAGAACCAAATCACCTTAACTTCCCGGCCTTTTCGAAAACGATCTTCGAAAATGTCAAAAATGTCCATCATGCTTTTGGTGCTGCCGGTGTTCAAGTAGCTGATGCGACAGTTAAAGATAATCGATCCGGGAAAATGAGCGGAGAAACGGGTGATCCAGTCCAGTAATGGTTTATAGAATTCGTATGAATTCTCGGGGTATGACTCACCGGAAATTTCCAGAATCCCATTTTCACCATTAAAAGCGATTGTCGGAGATGACTTTGTTTCCTGCAAATACAAGTTATCCATTAATTTATCCTATACTGTTGCATAAAGACTGAAAAAACAATATTTTTCATCGAGTTGTCGAACCTCATATTCAAGTGGAAGCGTGGACTTCCGTGCCATATCGATAAGGCCTAATCCTCCACCCTGATCTGGTTTTCGTTCTTCGCGTAGCTGTTGTTTGTACAATGCCTTCAACTCTTTTTTATCCAGGTTGTGCAATTGATTGAGCTTGATGGTCAAGTTTTCGGCATCGCTCTTTTTTAAAAAGTTGCCCGAACAGACTACATGATGCGGACCACTTCGTCCGATTGTCACAATACCGTTGTTAAAATCCAGGTCATTGTTGCCTTCAGTCTCTCGATTGACCGCATAATTACGGACATTCTGTGTTTGCTCAATAAAGACTGAAAAAACATCCATCAACGTGGCTTTTGATAAATCCTGAGATTCTAGGTATTTGGTGACAGCCTGGCCGAGTTCCTCAATGATTCCATGGGAAAAAGGTCCGGCAAAACTGATAAGAACACCATATTTGTTCACCGTCTGTTTGAGATCGTACAAGTCGAAGTGTTTCATTGGATTGTCACGTAAAGTTTGAAAGATGTGGTGCTAGTCGAAAACCAACTACAGTAATATCATCCCTTTGTGGATAGTCTCCCTGATATGAAGCCAATTCTTTTCGCATTGTTTCCTCTTGTTCTGCAAACGGCAGGGGTGCTGCTGAGAGTATCAGCTGCTTGAACCTGCGCCTGCCAAAACCCCAGCCCTGTCGGCCTCCTGATTGGTCAAGTATACCATCGGTGGTCAGGTAAAAACAAATATCCCCGCTTATTTCTACCGTTTTGTTTTCAAGTAGCAACTGCCTGTCTTTACGGCGATAACCAATAGACCTGCGCTGACCGCTAATCGTTTGCACTTCGCCGTTCACAACATAATGCAGATCTATCCGTGCGCCAGAAAAAGTGAGGGTATTGTCCACACTATTAAAGCGGCACAAACCAATATCCAAGCCGTAATCAATCAGACTGTCTTTCGAGTCTCGATGCAGGGTGGCATGGAATTGCTCGTTGAGATTTTCAATAATTGCTGCCGGATCTTTAGCTTCACCCGTGTCTATTATATGAGATAAAACCGCATTCGCTGTCATGGTCATAAATGCACCGGATACACCATGACCTGTACAATCGATGATGGCCAAAAGCCATCCGTCGTCCAGAGTTCGGAAAAAGTAAAAATCACCGCCGACGATGTCCCTTGGCTGGTAGAGAGCAAAAAAATCGCCAAGCTGGAGGCGAATTATTTCATCCGGTGGCAGGATCGTCGTTTGTATGAGTTGCGCATAACGAATGCTGTCCAGTATCTGTTTATTGGAATCGGCGAGTTTGCTATTGGTGAGTTTTAGTTCTTCGGTCCGCTGTGCTACTTTCTGTTCGAGGTTTTCACTATGGTCTTTCACCATCAGGGCCATTTCGTTAAATGCGGAAGTGAGTCTGCCTATTTCATCTTTTGCGGACGTGCTCACCGAAACATTGAAATCCCCCTGAGCCATCTGGTTCGCCGAGACGGACAGAGCCGATAATCTGGCCAGCACCAGCCGGTTCATAAGAACACTGATAATCACAACGATAATTAGCAACGAGATGATGGAAATCACCAGGATGGGCAGGAAACTGCGGAAGCCTATCACCTGCTGTGCATCGATCAGCACCAGATTATACCAGTCGATTTCAGGCATGTAAGCAATTGCCGCCAGATATTGCTGGCCCTGCAGGGAAAGTGACAAATCTTCTACTTCGGATTGACTTTGGCTCAGTTGGTCTATGGCTGTTTTGGTCTTATTTCGATCGGCTTCAAAATCCAGAAGATCAAAAATAGTAAATTTCTTTTCATCACCGCGAACCTTACTGTTGTGTATCACATAGTTCCGGTCTTTGTGGCCTTCAATGGTTCCGCCACTGCTGAACAGGATGGTCTCGATACCGGGTTCATCAATATCGACAACCTGGCTAATAAAACTGGTTATATCGACGCCACTGCCGCCGAGGCCGATCTTGCGGTTTGCTGCATCCCGGATGACCACATTGTACCAGATCTTGTTAAGATTGAGATGGTTGTCGTAGTCGATATTCAATTGGAAGGAATCAACATCGGTGATCGTCCGGTAAAACCAGGCATCATTTTTGTTATCGGCATTGAGGGTATATTTGGGCACTGTAAAATCGGTTGGCTGCCCGTCACCAAAATAGTAGTTGCCGGAACTCGCTATGGCAATAAAGAGACCCTTGCCCTCAAAGCTTTGCCGGTAGCTTTCAAGTTCTGCTATTACCTGCTTTTTGAGTTCAGGGTTCTCTTCATGTTCAACCCATCGCTGGACCAATGGTGAATTGGCCATCTTCAGAGACAGGGTGAGATCTCGCTGAATCTGTGACATGAGTTTCGATTTTTCCAAGAGAGCCTGTTTGATAGCAAAACGGGTACCTAAAGAATTAATAATCTTTTGGGTGCTGATGTGGATGGCGATAAATGTTATGGTGCCGAGGAGGATATAGATTGCTACTATCGACAAAGAGAAGCGTGTTTTTAAGCTTGTTGATATCATGTTTTTATGGGCGGTTCCTAACATTGCGGATTTATTGCTAAGATTTTGTTGCGCATTACTATACATCAAATACTGGATTTTACATAGAGTCCAAGCCGTATATTTATGGGCTATGAATTGAGTTATGGAAAATCTGTGGTCATGGACGAACTTAATGCATTTACAAAGCATTAAAGGAGATGATAATGAATTGTGATAAATGCGGAATTACAATTGTATCCGGTGATGAAAGAGACCATTATGGTCAGATTCTTTGCGAAGATTGTTATATGGTAGCCCTGTCACCGATGAAAACATGTGACCCATGGGCAGTACACAGTGCCAAAAATTTGGAAAAGTATACCGGTGAGACAAAACATCTGACTCAGATACAAACGGACATGCTGCGAATTCTGAAAGCTGAGGGCCCAATGGAACCGGCAACATTGCAGGAAAAACTTGGCGGCAATGTTCAACTCAACGATCTGCAGCGAGAGTTTTCAACTCTGCGCCACATGGAGAAGGCGAGAGGTGAAAAACAGGGACAGACTGTTTTGTGGCGTTTATGGTGATAAAAAGATGCAAATGACTCTGGTAACTTTGAAAAGACATCCCGTTCACGGGATTTGTTTTCTTATCACGAAAAAGGAAAAATAATGTTCAGTCCCGCACAGAAAAAAAAGATCAGCCCTTTCGTGGCAGTCACCTATGCTACTGTAGCATTATCAGGAATTTTAATGCTACTCCACGTTAACTCACCGACAGTGCACCATATCCATCAATGGGCGGGACTTCTTTTTCTTATCGGTGGTACAACCCATATGATCATGAATTGGCGCATGTTGTCCTCATATTTTAAGAACCGGAAGGTTGTCTACGGTGCGCTTACAGGTGTCTTGGCGATTGTGCTTCTGGCGTCCTTTTTCCCGCTGAAAGGAAATGGCGAAGGACATGGCCGTGGTAGAGGGCAATTTACTTACAAAAACCACTATTGATGGCGTCGTAAAAACTCTTCACCTGCTTCGTTGTTGCGATTTTTCGTATCATTACGACGTACTCTAGTACGCCGTAATGATAGAAAAACCTTACGCCTCGCATCTGAGGTTTTTTACTTAGCCATCTCGGATTACTACTTTTTACAATTTTATCAATATTAACGATGGCGAAATCCGGTGAATTATCAATTCACCAGGAGCTCAGATAGGCAGTGAACTTCGTTTCCAGAATTCTGCACCGGTTCAAACCGGTGCTTCTTGTTCCTCAGCTGAAGGATTATCCGAAACAGGCAGTTTGCATTTATCCTTTACCTGGGTGGGTTCGCCATGAATACCTTCTTTAAATTGTTCCTGTAACCACTCAAGAAACTGTGGAACGACATCTCGCTTATCTGAATTTTCCGGAATTGGTTTAAGTGTTTTTTGTCCTTGCCCGGTATTAATGATCGAACTGAATTTTTTGGGTATGGCAACGGCTTCCTTGCCAAAATAATAAAAGGTCTTGGAGATCAGAACTCTGTTTATACTGGTATCAGATTTGATATTTTCCTTACCATGAAAAAGGTTCTTTACCTGAGTCAGCTGGCCATCTTTTCCCATTTTGTAAATATTGTCGCCACAGCCGTTGTTCTTATTCGGTTTTTTACACTCATATTCAGGGAAATCCCAATACATTTCAAAGGTTAATCCCCGGTCAACTCTCATGGCGAAAACCAATTTTCCCTGATCAGGCGCAGGCGTTGTCCCGATAATCCAGTCCCCCAGGTTGGCATTTCTGCGTATATTAGGGGTGCTGCAGGCAAGGGTACAGATCCCTCCAAAAGGATTAGGGGCAAATCCGTTATCGTTGGTTAAGATGTATGAGAAGAGAGTCGGTTTTCTTTTATCCATATTGTAATTCCTTGAAGGGTGCACTGAGTTGGATCGAGTGAAATTCGCATAACAAAAAGGATAGTTGATTTCACAGCTTTTTGCTTCATTATGTTCTTTTTGGAAGGTGAACACGATGAAGTCTTCCTATCATACACGAAAAAGGAAAAAGCCGCAGAAGTGGCTCCATTGTCAGTGGAGCCACTAGGAGCCTGTCCGAGAATGCCCTTTTGCCCAAACTTTTCGTTATTTTCATAAAAATAATGCTCGCAATATTAATTATATAGCTCCGCTTATTTTTATGAAAATGCCTCAATTTTGAACAAAATGCCTATTCTTGGACAAGCTCCTAGAAGAAGAACAACATGAAGCCGAAGCAGAATCTATCAAGGAAAGGTTGGAAAACCGTCAATGAACTGAAAAAACGAAATCAAAGGCTCAGTGGTTGAGGATTTGACCGAGGAACTGGGAGGTTCTGTCGTATTTTGGATGGTTAAAGAATGTCTCCGGGTCATTTTCCTCGACGATTTCCCCGTCATCCATAAAAACGACCCGGTCGGCGACCGTTCTGGCAAAGCCCATTTCGTGGGTAACGCAGAGCATCGTCATCCCGGAACCAGCCAGATCAATCATAACATCAAGCACTTCTTTTATCATCTCCGGGTCGAGGGCGGAGGTCGGTTCATCAAAAAGCATAATCTTCGGATTCATACAGAGGCATCTGGCAATGGCAACGCGTTGTTGTTGTCCGCCGGAGCATTGCCCCGGAAACTTATGGGCCAGATCAGGGATGCGCACCCGCTCCAGATACTGAAAAGCTAATTCCCGAGCTTCCTTCAGTGGCATTTTCCTGATCCAGATGGGTGAGAGAGTCAGGTTCTCAAGAACCGTCATATGTGGGAAAAGATTGAAGTTCTGGAAAAGCATACCGGTTTCCCGGCGAATTTTGTCAATCCGTTTAACATCATTTGTCAGTTCGATGCCGTTGACAATAATTGTACCCTGTTGGTGAATTTCGAGGCGGTTGATACATCGGATGAGAGTTGACTTTCCCGATCCAGAGGGGCCACAAATGACCAGCTTTTCCCCTTTGCCTACCTCAAGATTGATGTTCTTTAGAACGTGAAAATCATCGTACCACTTGTTCAAACCGGAGATGCTGACGACGAGTTCTCGTTCTTCTCTTTCCGGGGTTGTGGTCGTTGTCATAGTTGAAATATCTCCTGTTGATGGTGCTTATTGTTGACTCGGATGGTAGCTTTTTTCGAGATAGACGCTGTAGCGGGATATGGCGAAACAAAAGACCCAGAACACTAAAGCCGCAAAAATATAGGCTTCTTTTGTAAAGCCGAGCCATTCTGTATCGGCCATGGATGCCTTGGCGACACCCAGCAGATCGAGCAGGCCAATGACGGCTACAAGAGTCGTATCTTTCAGCAGGGAAAGAAAATTGTTGGCCAGGCCCGGAATGACAAGTCGTAAAGTTTGTGGGATGATAATCAGAGCCATCATTTTCCAGTAAGGCCAGCCGAGGGCCTCGGCTGCCTCATATTGCCCTTTGGGGATAGCCTGCAGCCCTCCTCGGATTACTTCAGCCATGTAAGCTGCATAAAAGAACGCGATTCCCACCAAAGCGCGAAGCAGTTTATTGAAGGTCACATTCTCCGGCAAGAAGAGAGGAAACATCACCGAGGCCATAAAAAGGACGCTGACCAGGGGAACTCCCCGGACAAATTCGATAAAGGTGACGCAGAGGACCTTGATAACCGGCAGGGTTGACCGTCTGCCGAGGGCGAGCAGAATGCCGATGGGCAGTGCCGTGGCCATTCCTGTGCCTGCTACCACCAGGGTAAGGAACAGGCCACCCCAAAAATGGGTTTCAACAAGTGGCAGGCCGAAAACGTCGCCGACCAGCATAAAAAAGGCGAATACCGGATAAACCGTAAAGAGGAGCACCCAATGCCAACCTGCCGCAGTGAGTCGACTTGCAAACAGTAAAAAAAGGGTCAGCACCAGGCCGGTGATGCCAATTGGCCCAGCCGCCTTGTCACCTAGAGTGAATAAAACAGCATAGTAGAGAGACACTCCGACTGCAATTGCCAAACCGATACCCGTCAGAACGGCGAGGAGTTGGTTGCCTATTAATTCGAGAAAAGGCCTACCTTGAAATAACCGATCCAGAGCGTATGGGGCAAAAAGATAACAGGCGATAAAGGATGCAGGGATTGCGCCAAACAGCAAGACGCAGGCTATCGTTGCAGCCAGGTAAAGACCAATCTTTCTGGCATTTGATGCCATAAGAGTTGGCGCAAAAAGAGGCAGCAGGGCGATAGCAAGAACGATGAACGTGAAGTTCACCCGCCAGCGCTCAACCAATGGATAAAAGCCGTAGAGAAAAACGCCCATTCGGACTCTTATAAAGACCCAGCAGGCGCCTGTTGCACCACCTTGCGATGAAGGCTCGCAGACCCCGCGCGAGTCCCCCAGCCAGGTAGCGTCGAATATCCCCCATCGTAACAGCGGTGGCACCGTCAATATCAGGAAGACGATGCTGACCAAGGTCAGAAAAGTGTTTCCAGGAGAGGAGAAAAGGTTGTTTCTAGACCACCGCACATATCCTGTAGCAAGTTTAGGGGGTGGTGATGGTGGTGTTGGTTTCCAGATTTCAGCCATTATCAATCCCTAAAGGCCCCGGAGGGCGAATTTTTTGTTGTACCAGTTCATGATGAGCGAGATGAAAAGGCTTATGATGAGATACACAGCCATGGTGATACTGATTATTTCGACGGCTTGCCCGGACTGGTTCAGGGCTGTGCCAGCGAAGACATGGATCAAGTCGGGGTAACCGATGACCACCGCCAGGGAAGAGTTCTTCACCAGCGTCAGGTATTGGCTGATCAAGGGCGGGGTGACGACCCGCATTGCCTGGGGGATGATGATCAGTCTGTAGGTCATCCACGGCTGATGGCCTAAGGCATAGGCTGCTTCCCTCTGTCCCTTGTTCACCGCCATGATGCCGGACCGCACATACTCGCCGATGAAGGTCGCCGAATAGAGAGTAAGCGAGAGCCAGAGGGCGATAAGCTCCGGCAGCACGGTCATTCCGCCAAGAAAATTAAAACCGGTGAGAACCGGGACTTGCCAATGGATGGGAAAGCCGGTCAAAGCCAGGGCAATAAGCGGCATGCCGATGAGCATGGCTATGGCGGTTGAATAACAGGGGAAGCTCAGCCCTGTCCTCAGCTGCCTTCTCTTACTCCACTGAAACAATAAAATAGAGAGGATAATCGCCGCCAGGAAGGCGAGCGGTGTCGCCATAAACCCAGGTTCAATAATTGGTTTTGGTATCTGCAAGCCACGATTGCAGAGAAACATAATGTCGCCTAAATGCATGGCTTGCCGCGGCCCCGGCAGAGGGGCGAGGATGGCAAGGTACCAAAAGAGAATCTGCAGCAGAAGTGGAATGTTGCGGATTATCTCTGTATACGTTTCAGCCATTTTGGCAATTATCCAGTTGGGAGAGAGCCGGATAATTCCGAGGAAAAAACCCAGAATAGTCGAGGAAATAATACCCAGCACTGAGACCAGCAAGGTGTTAAGAATGCCAACGACAAAGGCATCGGTGTAGGTGCTGCGGCTGTCATACTTAATCAGCGTCTGGCTAATATCGAAGCCGGCCGGCTGACTGAGAAAGGTGAATCCAGTGGTTATACCCGCCTTATTGAGGTTATGGGCAATGTTGTAAAGGGCGTAGGCGGCTACGACGGCGAGCAGGATTAAGACCAGTGCCTGGGCCAGCCAACCCCGTACACGGGGGTCATTGAACATATTTTTCCGCGGTTCACTCATTTCGCTGCGGGTAACTTTGGACATGCAACCGGTTTTCCTCTATAAAAGTGGGGGATTTTGCTCGTTGGTTTAATGCAACACAACCGCAGATTATTTATCTGCGGTTGTGATATGACTATACACCAGCCTAACGTCTGGCTGTCCTATGGGTATAACCTACCTGATGGGAGGTGCATACATGAGGCCGCCATTTGTCCAGAGGGCATTCACTCCTCGATCGAGACCAAGAGCGGTATTCGGACCGACATTACGGTCGTACACTTCGCCGTAGTTGCCAACATGCTTGATGATCCGGTAAGCCCAATCGGCAGTAAGTCCCATATATTCACCATAGTTGGCGTCTACACCGAGGAAGCGCTGGATTGATGGGTTTTTGGATTTCATCATCTCGTCGACATTCTTAGATGTTATCCCCAGCTCTTCGGCGTCGATCATAGCAAAAAGAGTCCAGCGAACGATGTCGCTCCACTGTTGGTCACCCTGGCGAACTGCTGGTCCCAGCGGTTCTTTAGAGATGATTTCCGGCAGGACAATGCTGTCTTTTGGGTTGCCGAGGGTGCTACGTCGGGCGGCAAGTCCAGAGGTGTCGGTGGTATAGACGTCACAACGACCGGTATCATAAATGACAGTTGCCTCGTCGGCAGACTCATATACAACTGGTTTGAAGGTCATCCCTTTGGAGACGAAATAATCGGACAGGTTTAATTCGGTGGTGGTCCCAGCCTGGGTGCAGACGCTGGCCCCGTTCAGTTCCAGAGCACTTTTGACACCGAGGCTTTTCTTGACCATAAAGCCCTGGCCGTCATAAAAGATGGTGCCGACGAACTCAAGACCGAGCTTGGTGTCGCGCTGATAGGTCCAGGTGGTGTTTCTGGACAAAATATCAATTTCTCCTGACTGCAGGGCGGTGAAGGCTTCTTTGAAGGCCACCGGGGTGAAGCGGGCTTTGTTTGGATCATCAAATATTGCCGCGGCAACAGCCCGGCCAAAATCAACGTCAAGACCTGTCCAATTGCCTTTGGCATCAGGAGCGGAAAAGCCTATTACCTTTCCCGATACGCCGATATTTACATATCCTTTTTCTTTAACGGCATCAAGGGTGGACGCTACGGCGCTGCCGGCCATCCAGGCCGTAACTACGGATGCGACAACCAGTGTCTTAATAAATCTCATACTTTCTCTCCTTTAAAGTATTGTTTTTCCCCAGGTAAAAAATTTGGCTGTTGATCATCCGACATCTAAAAAGTTAACGTCATTTTGACAGCAACGGCTTGAGAATGTTTCCTGTGGCGTTTTGTGAAACCGAATAATAATACTTTTCAAATTTTTGATGGCAAGCGTTTTCCGTATTCATGAAAATCTTTCCGGCAAGAAAACAGCTTAAAGAACATCATTTCTCATCAACATAATCCTGTAAATATGCGAATCGTTCCGTCAGTTTTCCATTTCGGGCAATGGTGGCTCGCTCTATTACGCCCTTGGCATCGTCGCCGAGAATTTCCGGTAGAACCTTTTCAACTAAATCCTCACCGAAACTCTGCGAAGCGTCTCTTGGAAGCTCACATGGCAGGTTGTCAACGGCCATAATTGTGATGTTTCCTTCGTCGGAAAGAAAATTTTCTAGCTGGTCATCACAAGGATTGTAGTCATAGATTGGGGCTTCAATGGTGCTTGGGCGCTTGGTGCAGGGAATAGAGCCTTCAATGTCACAGGTGATGTCGGCGATGACGGTTATCTTGAAATCATCGCTCAAAATATCCTGTTTTTCAAAAAGGCGGGGCGCTTTGGGGTCCCAATACGCCGAGGCGATGAGGATGTCGGACACTGCGGCATATTTGACAAAATCCGCTTCAAACATTTGCGGAGTACGGAAAAACGAATTTCTGCTGAAATCCTGACCATCTTTAGTCCTGTTATAATTGCGGGCATTCAACTGGACGAAGACCGGGAAATCGAACCACTGTTCGAGATATTGTTTGGGCGTGACTTTACGTACACCCAGTCGGGTCAGCACTTCCATTGCCCCTTTGGCCACTCTGCCGCCGCCGGTGAGGACAATCTTTATCGGGGGAAGAGTTATTTTAGTCAGTTCTGACCAAAGGTCATCAAGGTTAAAGCAGGTATAGGCGCGCCGGGTATTAAAGAGGTTGTAGCGTTGTCCGAAGGTCCAGATGCCGTTGTATGATCCGACGATTCCCGCCCATCTGCCAAAAGCAATTATCCTTTTGCCTGTCTGGTCGGTGAGCGTTTCGTAATCAATGAGGGAGATATTCTTATGGAGGATCTCCTGGAGTAATTTTCTGTTGTACTGCTGTTTTTTGATGGTGTGACTGAAAAAGAAATATGTTTTTTCAGGGATGAGCTTGTCAAGCGGAACCTCTTTAACTCCTAAAATAATATCACAGTTATCGAGGGAATCGACAAGCCTGATGCCTTCTTTTTCATATTCTTTATCTGAATAACAGCGGATCTCACTTCTCTGGGCTACTACTTCAACATCTGGAAACCGGTTCATCACACTTTTGGCCTGGGCCGGGGTGAGTGGTACACGGCGATCAATGGGGATTTTGCCTTCCCGTATCAAACCTATTGTTGTTTTTGTCATTTTTTATTTGTCCTTTCTGGTGGGATTTATTTTTTCGTCTTCGCCAACTGTCCTGTTTTGAGAGAATGTCACCCTGCAGGCGTTACCGGGGGAGACCCATTTTCTGAAAGGCCTTCATATTTCGACTTATATAACAGAAAAGCAAGTTATTTTTCACACTCATCATGGTCTTTGACTGCTCTGGTCCTGATGAGATATGAGGGATAATGCACAAGTGGAGCAAGATGCGTTTTTCTCCACTTGACATTATTATGGAGATTTTCTATAAGCGCCTAATTCGATCAGTGGCAATTAAAGTCCTCTGACCAAACAATTATTTTTTCACCCTGTTCAGGGAAATAAATCCATGTATATCGCTGAATGTTCGGCTTTGGCTGCAGCCCTGTGTTGGTCTTTCGGAGGATTGCTGTCCACGACTCCGACGCGTGCTTTCGGGGCCCTGCGGTTTAATCGTATCCGGCTGAGTATTGTCACCTTCTTTCTTGTTATCTCGGTTTTTTTCACGGGAGGGTGGCGGACGCTGGGGTTGCATTCTGTGTGGGTTTTAGCGCTATCGGCAATGATCGGTATCTTTCTTGGTGACACCCTTCTCTATGCCACTCTCAAGCGCCTTGGTCCTCGTAGAACTGGAATTCTATTCACCACCAATGCGCCTATTACGGTGATCGTCGGCTATTTCTTTCTCAAAGAAACACTTCCGCCAGCAACTGTCGCAGGTTGCGCTCTCATCATGGTGGGGGTTCTATTGGCAGTCTTCTTCGGCACTTCAGCCTCTCAGAAGCATGCTTTTGAGAAAGTTCAGGGATCCCTTGGTTCTGGCATATTTTTGGGTTTTTTGGCGGCATTTTGTCAGGCGGTTTCCGTACTTATTGCCCGTCCGATCATGGCCTCTGGTGTCGACGCGGTGGCTGCGTCAGCATTACGGGTTGGTATAGCGGCCCTGGCCTTAAACGTTATGTTCTTACTGCACCCGCCACGGGTTGGTCAGCAAATAGTACCCATGACCCGAAAGCTCATGTGGCAAACCAGCATGAGCGGGATTCTGGGCATGGCTGTGGGAATGACCTTCCTCCTCTTTGCCCTGGCCCATGGACAGGCAGGCCTCGTCTCGACGCTCTCCGCTACTTCTCCTATCCTGATACTGCCCATCCTCTGGATCGCAACGAGAGAGAGACCTGCTCCTGGTGCCTGGTGCGGGGCATTTCTGGCTGTTCTCGGTATAGCCTGTATCTTTGCATAGACTGTTCCCTGAAATAGACTGAGAGAACAGTGCCCCAAAAAGGAACAAATTTATTGAAACTGCCCCCGAATATCTTTTTTACTGATTTTGCCGACGCTGGTTTTAGGAATCTCCTGGTTGAGTAAGATCTCCGAAGGGACTCCGAACTTTGGAATGACTCCCCGTTCCACAAAGGTCATGCAGAAATCCTTGAGATCTTGTTCGGTAATCTCGGTTTTAAAGGCCTCTTTAAGCACAACTATGGCAAGGGGCCTTTCGCCCCATTTCTGATCGGCTATCCCGACGACAGCAACCTCACTTACTGCCGGATGCTGGCTGATAATGTCTTCAATGGCGAGTGATGAAATCCATTCACCGCCGGTTTTAATGACATCTTTTAATCGGTCAGTAATCTGCAGATATCCCTCTTCGTCGATAAAACCAATATCTCCGGTATGCAGCCATCCGCCGGCCCACAGCTCTTCACTCTTTTGGTGATCTTTGAAATATCCCTGGGTGAGTGATGGGGTGCGGACAATCACCTCGCCCACTGATTTGCCATCATGCGCCACGGGATTTCCTTCCGGGTCGACAATTTTCAGTTGAACATTACTTATGGGTAAGCCTGTTCGACAGCGTATCTTTATCTGATCGTCTTCGCTCCAATCAAGCATGTGGGGTTTTAAGTTGGCGAGGGTCAACACCGGACAGGTTTCCGACATGCCATACCCGGTATAGATGTTGATTCCCCTGTCAAGAGCGGCTTTGCACATGCCACTTGAAAGCGCCGATCCACCGATGATCACCTTCCAGCCGGTCAGGTTGCAGTCTTCTATGGCGGGAGAGTTGAGCAGCATATGCATTATGGTGGGGACGCAGTGAGAGAATGTCACTTTTTCCCGTGCGACCAGGTTGAGCAGCATTGCCGGCTCGTATCGCCCTGGGTATACCTGTTTTGCGCCCAGCAGCGTCATGAGATATGGCATACCCCAGGCATGGACATGAAACATTGGGGTGATGGGCATATAGACATCGGAGGAACTTATCCGCGCCTTGCCATCGTAGCCACAGAGGGCTGCCATAATCGAATAGGTATGTAAAACAAGTTGGCGATGGCTGAAATAGACACCTTTCGGTAAGCCGGTGGTGCCGGTGGTGTAGAAAGTTGTTGCTATGGAGTTTTCATCAAAATCTTCAAATTCATATTCTTCCGGGTTCTCACGAAGCATAGCCTCGTATTCAGCGGCAATGTCCAGACTTGTCTGCGCTGGCGTATCAGAGTCTGTGAGTAGAATAATTTTCTTTACCGTGGAGAGTTTATCTTTAATTTCTTCTAACAGAGGCAGAAACTCCGCATTAATGAGAATGACGTCATCTTCGGCATGGTTGATGGTGTACAGAAGCTGTTCGGATGAAAGCCGGACATTAACGGTATGCAGGATGGCCCCAATCATCGGCACGGCAAAGTAACATTCAAGATACCTGTTGGAATCCCAATCCATAACCGCGACGGTATCACCTGCCTGGACCCCGAGTTTATTAAGACCATGGGCTAACTGGCAGATTCGGGTTCCGAGCTGTGCATAGCTTATTTCCTTTTGGTCACGGTACACTATCTTCTGCTCTGGCGAGTAGATCAAAGGTGTGGACAGCAGATATTTAATGAGAAGGGGATGGGTAAAGGCCGAGGGCGTAGGGGGGATTATTTTTGTCTGCATGTAACCTCCTGATGATAGTGATTTCTTTTGTCGAAATTGTATCGTAACTAAATCTTTTTGTTGTCTCCTCTGCGATTGAACTTAATATAGTTGTGCGCAACTAATATACGTCCATTTACTTCGGTACGCAATATGGTGACGGAGACTTGGTTGAACCATGCTGATTGCATAAATACATTTGTGGTGTGGCGCTTGGAAAAGCATACACTAAACTTGGTAAATAAACGGGGGAAATAATTTATGAAGATAGTGGCATTCAATGGCAGTCCCAACAAAAATGGTAACACCTTCCATGCAATACAAATGGTAACTGATGTGCTCGAAAAAGAAGGTATTGAGACAGAGATTGTGCATGTCGGCAATAAGGCCATTCGCGGTTGTCTTGCTTGTGGACAGTGCAGAAAAATGAAAAACGAAGAATGTATACAGGCCAATGACCCGGTCAACGAATGGCTGCAGAAGATGAAGCTTGCTGACGGCATTATTATAGGTTCCCCGGTGCACTTCTCGGCTATTGCTGGCACGATGAAATCCTTTCTCGATCGCGCCTTTTATGTGAGTAGTGTAAATGACAGCATGCTGCGGCATAAGGTTGGGGCGGCGGTGGTTGCCGTGCGACGTTCCGGTGGCTTGCCGACTTTTAATCAATTGAATAATTTTTTATGCTATGCCGAAATGCTGCTTCCAACATCCAACTACTGGAATGTGATCCATGGGACGAGTCCCGGTGAGGCAACACAGGACGAAGAGGGAAAACAGATCATGCGGACGCTTGGCAGGAATATGGCCTGGTTGCTGAAGCTGGTGGAGCATGGTAAAGAAACCATCGCCCCACCGGAAAGAGAAGGTAAAGTTATGATGAACTTTATTCGTTGATGGATGGCGTCGTGAAAATTCTTCAGTTGCTTCGTTGACTTCGATTTTTCTCATTCTGACTTTAAACATATAATGCAGACCAAAAAGATCAAAACCATTGCTATTGTCGGGGCTGGGGCTATGGGGGCCGCGTATGCCACCATGTTTGCCGACTCGGGAAGTTTTTCGCCATTTTTCTTGGCTGACGGCGAGAGATATCTGAAGCTCAAGCGAGAACCATTAGCGGTGAACGGTAAATCTTATACCATTCCCGTACTGCAGCCGACAGAAGTCAAGGAGCCGGTTGATCTTGTTTTAGTTGCCCTGAAGCACAATCATCTTCCGGCAGCCCTTGACCTTATCAAGGGCGTGGTTGGCGCAGAGACGACTATTCTCTCGGTGATGAATGGTCTTGAAAGCGAACAGATAATTGGCTCGGTTTGTGGGATGGACAAAATGGTCTATGCCATTGCGGTGGGCATTGACGCTGTGCGGGAGGATCGTCATTTCTCCTATGCCAGGCCCGGTAAGATTATTTTTGGCGAAGGTCAGCCACCAGGCGATGGCGGCCGGGTGGTTCGCCTGCAGGAGGCCTTGACGCGGGCAGCTATCCCCCATGAAGTTTCGGCTGATATGATGTTTGTCATGTGGTGGAAATTCATGATTAATGTCGGGGTGAATCAGGCCTCCGCAGTGTTACGTGCTCCTTACGGAGTGTTTCAGGCATCATCTGAGGCCCGGGCCCTGATGCAGATGTTGATGCAGGAGGTCGTAACTCTTGCCAGCAAAGTTGCCGTTAATCTTACCCAGAAAGATCTGGATGAATGGGCCTCGGTTCTTTCGACCCTGGCCCCTGAAGGCAAGACCTCCATGCTTCAGGATATTGAAGCTGGAAGAAAAACCGAAGTGGAGGTCTTTGCTGGTAAGGTTGTGGCCATGGGGCTTGAATATGGTGTTGCAACCCCGGTTAATCAGACCATTCTGCATATCATCAAGGTGATGGAAGATCGTAGCAGACTAACACCCTAATTCAGTAATCCCGATTTTATATCCTTACCCTGGTTTTGATAGTAAAGTGCAATGAAAAAATATACCGGTTTGATCATAGTTGGTACCCTGATCTTTTATCTGGTGAGCGTTGTGTTCCCGGTTATGCTGGCGGTGCCGACACTTCTGGCCTGGCTGGTAACCGTTCTAACCTGGCGCTCTCTTGGCAAGAGTGCCTTGCGGCAGGCCCTGTTGATCTTGTCGGCAGGCGTTGTTGCCCTCTGTTTTTCGGCAAGCCAGGGTGTCTTTCTGAGTTGGCAGTATATCTTTGCCGCCAATATGCCACTGCTCGCCATGTTCGTTGCAATTGCCTTTCTTGCTCTGACTAATAAGGACATAGAAGACCCTGCGCTGCCGAAAGGGAACAGTGCCATTGTCACAACAGCGCTTGGGACACATTTGCTGGGCGCAGTTATTAACCTGTCGGTGTTGTTTGTTTTCGGCGATCGCTTGCAAAAAAAAGGCAGGTTGACGAGAGACCAGATGATAATTCTTGCCCGCACATTTTGCGCTGCCGCGTGGTGGTCGCCATTTTTTATCGCCACCGGTGTGGCCCTTACCTATGCCCCCGGAATGTCATGGAAAGAAACGTTGGTGCCCGGTGCCATTATGACCTGTGTCGCACTGGCGTACTCGATTGCCGAAGTGTGTTTTTTCAGAAAAACTGAATTCTTCGGTTATCCGATACAGTTCGAAAGCTTAACGGTTCCAGTCTTTCTTGCTGCTGTGGTGATTGTTGTGCATCACTTCTGGCATGACGTCAGTGTTCTGCAACTCATTTGTGTTCTTTCCCCTGTGGGCGCATTTATCTTTATGAAAGGCCGACCAAGGATAGCAACCTTGCATGATTTTATCGATAACAGGATATCGTCAGTGCGAAGTCAATTTGCCCTGTTTCTGGCCGCAGGTGTCTTTTCCACTGGCATCAGATCGATTACCCACGTCTATCCAGCATTGTTCAGCCTTGAAGGATCAACGCTTACCCCCTTGTTGTTTGGTGGGGTCTTAATGGCGATGATAGTCATCGGCATCATGGGCATTCATCCGATTGTCAGCATCGCAATAGTCAGCCCCTTGCTTCTGCCTCTCCATCCAGACCCATCTCAATTAGGGTTTCTTTTCTTAAGCAGTTGGGCAATTTCGACGGGCAGCAGCCCGTTGTCAGGAGTGGGCCTGGCGCTGGTGAGTCGATATCAGGCATCACCTCGAGAAATCATACGAAGCAATTGGCATTATGCGCTTGTGATGTGGGTCATTGCTTCGGTGATGAATGTAATCTTCTTTACCAACTGATTGTATCCCCCGGCGCTGAAAAATCAGGTCATTACCCCAAAACGGAATTCTTTTTTCTTTTGGTTGCCATTTTGGGAACCGTTAAACTTGTTTTGAGCGGAAATCTTGACTTTTTTGGCGATAAGTCCCTGCTTTTCTGGATGACACTCAAACTCAACGGTTGTACCGACCTTCAAAAATTGACAGTTAACCAGGTCAGCCTTGCGTACCATAATGGCTGGGCCGCTTCCGTTGTCTATAAATCCAGAGTCTTTATCGCGAAACCATTTCTTAACTACTGATTGCAAAACTCTACCTCCAATTTAGTTTTTTCTGTAAATGTATGTCAGGCAGTGCCTGCACGTAAAATAGATAATTCGAAATACACAATTTTTGTTCAATATCGAGGTGCTTAGATAAATGCCTTCGCAGGCGCAGATTGGATAAAGGACTCTACGTTTACTGCTGGTTTTAAGCAATGACAGTGACAAAAAGTTAGGACAAAAGGGCAACTTATGGACATCCTACTCGGTAGAAACACGTGAGAAGAAATGTGCCACTACGCTAATTTACATGTGTCGTTTGAGTGCGTGCAAAATGAGTAATCAGACAATCTCATCATAAATACAATACTTTCGATTATAACTCAAGCCAGTATTGAGCTCTGTGTGGTGTGAGGGAGATATAAACCTGGTGAAAAGGGACATAAGCAAGGGTGGTCTTGAAAAATTCAATCCGACAGATAGGGGGGCGCTTCTAGTGTACGTTAACCCCCCATCAGAAGGAGGGAACCGCGTAATAATGTAAAACAACCAACTCAGAGCGTATGTCTTCGTTGGTCTTCGTCGGTTATGAGGGGGAGCTAGCATTCCTCAATGGGAGGAACAATTAAATTTCCACCCGCAGTCACTTTGACAAGATGTTTTGCACCCTGGGCGATGGACAATTGTTTCGTTCCCTCAAAAATAACCTTGATTGTTCCACAGGTCTCCACGGAAATAATTTTTCCGATACCCCATTCGGCCTTCGCTTTATGCCGAACACTTTCACCTTTATACAAATTCGCTTTCGTTACTGCCATTTTTACCTCCTGGTAAAGTTTTTTCGCAACCAAATTACTATAAGTACTAAATTGATCAAATCTCTTATTATTTAACAAAAGTAAAAAGAAATTGAAGATATATGGAAAGGGCGCAACGAGACACCACTCATGGCGCGGATTGCTGGTGCTGTTAACGTGTTGTTTATATAGTTAAATAAATCTACGGTAGTCAGAGGCTATTGCAACAAAGTAATTCACGTCAAAAAAAGTGTGACAAGATCCAGTATCGAATCTACTGTTTCCTGTATGTCATTTCTATGCTGTTCTCGATCCGTCTCTAATAATTTACAGGCTTTCGATCAGAGTTCAGTGACAATATAAGCAGAAATAACCGTAATAAATAATGCTATGAAAGGAGAAAAATATGCTCAATTTTAAATTCTATAACCCAACCCAAATTGTGTTTGGTAAGGACCAGCTGCAGGAACTTGACAATCTTGTTCCGAAGAATGCAAGAGTTCTTATCACCTATGGTGGTGGCAGTGCCAAGAGGACCGGCGTGCTCGACAAGGTGAAAAATGAATTAGCAAAATCGCCAAGAGACGTGAGTGAATTTGGCGGGATAGGAGCGAATCCAGAGCTGTCGGTTCTCATGGGAGCAATAGAGGTGGTGCGCAGCAAAAAGATTGATTTCCTTCTTGCCGTGGGGGGCGGTTCTGTCATGGATGGAACCAAATTCATTGCCCTTGCCTCATTTGCCAAAAATTTTATCGGCAAAGAAGAAACTCTGCTGCATTTTGGTTTTACCCCGGTTCCAGTGGAAAGTGCCGTCCCTTTTGGTACAGTGCTCACGCTTCCCGCTACGGGCTCTGAAATGAACAGTGGTGCGGTTATTACCAATGGTGAAGACAAGTTACCGGTTTTCAGTCCTTTAGCTTTCCCCAAATTCTCCATCTTGGACCCGGTACTGACATATACCCTTCCTGCCACCCAGGTGGCCAACGGCGTGGTGGATGCCTTTATTCACACGGTTGAGCAATATGTTACCTATCCAGTTGATGCGAGATTTCAGGACAGAACGGCCGAGGGGATCTTGCAGACCCTTATTGAGATCGGCAAAAAGACAGTTGATGAGCCTGAAGACTATGACGCCAGGGCAAATCTTGTCTGGTGCGCCACCATGGCCCTGAATGGTCTTATTGGTGCGGGGGTTCCCCAGGACTGGAACACCCATATGATAGGCCATGAATTAACGGCTCTTTTTGGAATTGACCATGCCAAAACTTTAGCCGCTGTGCAGCCTGCTGTATGGAAGGTAAGGAGCCAGCAGAAAAAGAAAAAACTGCTGCAATATGCTGAGAGAGTCTGGGGGATCTGCGATGGCAGTGACGATGAAAGAATTTCGCTGGCTATATCGAGAACAGAAGAGTTCTTCCAGAGTCTTGGCATAAAAACCAGACTCTCAGATCACAATCTCAATCGAGATGATATTGAAAAAGTAATCAAATCTTTGGCAAAACATGGAATGACAGCTCTGTCTGAAACCGGCGATGTTTCGCTGGAGATATCAAGAGAAATCCTGATAACAGCTCTCTAAGTTTTATTCCCATGAAAAGGGCATGGAAACTTTGACTTCCACGAGAAGCGGACTCAGCCTTCTCGTGGAAATTTTGTGTAAGGTCAAACTCCCATTTTTAATAATGGCCATATTTCTATTCTTTGGCCCCGTAACATCTCCGTATCCTGCTAAAACTGGTTTTAGATGATGTTTATCAGTCTTTCGCGCCGCCAAGAAAACGGTAAACTGTCGCGCCAAGCACACCACCTACAATGGGTGCCACCCAGAAGAGCCAGAGTTGAGCGACAGCCCAGCCGCCAACAAAAAGAGCAACACCTGTACTGCGGGCAGGATTTACGGAAGTGTTGGTCACTGGGATGCTGATTAAATGAATCAGGGTGAGACAAAGTCCAATTGCGATAGGAGCAAAACCCTGGGGGGCACGCTCGTCGGTCGAGCCGAGAATAACAAGAAGAAACATCATGGTCATGACAATCTCGGTGACCAAACATGCTAGCAAAGAATATCCGCCAGGTGAATGGGCACCGTAACCATTTGATGCAAAACCAGCAGCCACATCAAAACCGGCATGGCCACTGGCGATAACATAGAGGACACCGCCTGCGGTAATAGCGCCGGCAACCTGGGCAACGATATATGGCAAAAGTTGGTTTGCCGGAAAACGTCCGCCTGCCCAAAGTCCGATAGAAATGGCTGGGTTGAGGTGGCAGCCGGATATGTGGCCAATCGCAAAGGCCATTGTCAGCACTGTTAGCCCGAAGGCCAGGGCAACGCCGACGAATCCAATGCCTAAATTAGGAAAAGTGGCAGAGATAACAGCGCTGCCACACCCACCAAGAACCAACCAGAATGTTCCGAAGAACTCAGCTCCGTATTTCTGCATATGCTGCTCCTTTTTTATTCTGCCTTGAAATAGATGAGATTTTATCCTGAGACTCTTTTTGCAAACAGGAGTGAACGCTACCTTTTAGACTGTTTCTTTATTAGTGTCCTTTCCATTATCTAGTAGGAATTAGATGCTATTTGCGTATAATAAGTAGGGGTGATATCTCTTGCAAGAAAAATAAGTTAGGAAAACGTCGCGTGGGTTTTTGGCGCAATAAACCAGTCAGGTTTTGTCCGTGTGCCTGACTGGATTAAGGGGGAAATGACACAAGAAATCATGACTTGATGAATTTATTTGCCAGTTCATGATAGACTGCCTGGGCAAGCGCTTGCACAGTATATGGTTTTTTCAGATACATTCCAGCGCCGAGTTCCTGTGCTTTTCTGACGCTTGCACTGTCTGAAAAACCGCTGACAATCACCGCTTTCTGGTCTGGTCTGAAAGTGTTTATTTTTTGGTAGGTGGCAAGTCCATCCATTTCTCCAGGCATGATCATATCAAGAATGAGCAGGTTAAACGGTGTTTCCTGACATTTCTCAACGGCCTCTTCGCCGGAAGAGGCAACATCCACTACATAGCCTAATAGCTCAAGAATATTTTTGGCAACAAGGCGCTGTTCAGCCATATCATCCACCACAAGGATTTTTTGTCCATCTCCCATAAAACTCTGCACTAAGGTGTCATTTTTCTCAGCGACAGTCTCTCTGCTGACGGGGAAATAGAGTGTAAAAAGGGTTCCCTTACCCCGCTCACTGCTGATGTCGATAAAACCCTTGTGGTCTTTAATCGATCCCCAGACAACCGCCATACCAAGACCGGTGCCGCTTCGACCCATAATTTTGTTGGTATAAAATGGTTCAAAAATTCGTTTAATCTCAGGAGGTGACATGCCGACACCAGTGTCTTCCACGGAGATGGTGGCATATTCACCAACCGGGATAAGCTCATATCCGCCGAGTTCGTGATCGAGGAGTCGATTCTCGGTGAGAATTGTCAACCTGCCCCCGCGGGGCATGGCTTCAACCGCATTGCAGAACAGGTTCATCAATATTTTCGAAAGATGCACAGCAGAGCCGCGGATGTTAAGCAGGTTGTTGGCCAATTTCAGTTCGAATTCGATGCCGTGAACAGTCGAGACGATATCATCGTGTTCGGGACTGTTCATGAATTCGTTGATTATCTCATTGAGATTGAGTGTAATTTCCGAGCCAACCCCTCTCCTTGCGAGAGTCAGCAGATCCTGTACTATGGCCGCAGCACGTTCTCCAGATTTTTTAATTGTCTGCAATGGCTTTGTCATGGGGTCATCGGGAGTCTTGCCAAGAAGAAGCATGTCGGGATAGCTGACAATTCCCGAAAGAATGTTATTGAGATCATGGGCAACGCCACCCGCTAACATGCCAATCGCTTCCATCTTCTCTGCATTCTCTAATCGATTCTGAATTTCTATCTGCTCAGTTACATCCCGGATATCAATAATATATCCACAGAGCTCGTTATTGTTTGAGTGGTAGGGACTGAGGGTGATACTCCAAAAAGAGTTACGCTTCATCTCTTTGCGTTGCATGGTTGGGACATGTACTACCCGTCCTTCCAGGCAAGCCAAAACAGACTCCTTGAGTTCCTTATCGAAAAATTGCGCTCCGAACAGTTGCTGTATCGGCACGCCTTCGATTTGGTCGGCAGTTAGGGCGAACGTCTTTCGGTAAACGCGGTTGGCTAAGATATGACGATGTTCTGTGTCAATGAGAGCCATCGCATCACAAGAGGCCTCTACTATACGGCCAAATTTGCGGAGTTTTTCCGCAGTAGTCTGACGTTCTTCAATCTGAGACTGTAACTGCTGGTTTGCGTCAGAAAGCTCCGCTGTCCTTTTCTTGACTTGGTTTCGGAAAAGCAATGTTGCTGTTAAGAGGAATAAAGCGATGCCCACTGCGCCAGCTAAAAGTTGCCAGATCCAGGGGGGGGAGCTTCTTTTGTGTGTTGATGACCAACCAGCGATTTATTGCCTGATAGTACGCGGAATTTTGATCAGCTTTTGCCGCTGTCAGGTAGACATCAATCGTGTTTAAAAGTGCTTCATTTTTCCTTTTTGGCGCGGCAAAGCGCATTTCGATGGGGTTGAAAATGATGGGTGTATCCTGAACGCGATACTCAGATTTTTTATCATTGCCAAACAGGCGATTAACAACACCAATATTGACGTAGTTAGCTTCGAGCATTTCAAAGATTGTGTCATATTCATCCGTTTCGATAAACCGACACGAAATATTGAAACTCTGAAGCATTTTTTCCAGAAAGGAAAAGTGTATATCGCCTTGTTTTACGGCAATCTTCTGGCCTTCGAGTTCGGTTATTGAGGTGATCTTTAAGTTCGATGAAGAATAGATCTCCCCCCAGTTTGCAATCACTGTCCCGTTAGTAAAGTCGACGAAGGTCTCTCGTTCTTTGGAATAGGCCACTGCAGGCAGTAGATCTATGGTTCCCGCTTTAAGACCGTCAAACATTTCAGAGAAGTGGCCGACGACGTACTCAATTTTCCAGTCTTCCTGCATGGCAATATCTTCAAGGATGTCTATAAACAAACCTTGAACAACACCGGATTTATTGACAAAGATTGTTGGTTCATTGTTGTAGACGCCAACTTTTAAAGTGGTCTTGGCGTTCAGATGAGATGGCCACAACAAGGGGAAGAGCAGGAAAGCGGTGACCAGGAGAAATAAACAGGATAATAATTCAGGATTAAATCTTCTTGATCTGGCTGGTTGAAGACTGCTGTCTGGCATAATAAATCTGGTTATTTTGTTTACTCTGTTGTTTTCAAGATCTTTCTGATCTAAGTCAATTACCTGGCAGATAAAATTGTTTTAACTGAAAAGTACGATACCATTAGAGAAGACGTGCGGCAAAGAAGATAATTGAAATGCTACCGTTTTGGGGCATTGTTGAGGAAAAATTAAAGGAGAGGGGAGCATGAAAGAATTATGCACGGATGAGTGCAGTCCTTTGGATATTTCCGAACAGGATGTATTAGAGGCCATGAAGCACGTTCCTGGGTATATCGATATTACGCCCGGTGACTTCAAAGAGGTGTATCAGACGGCCTATACCTTGGCTATCCAGCGATTTTTCAATAGTTTGACTGCCGGTAAGATAATGACCAAGTCGGTCCTGGCGCTCCATCAGGAGATGGCTCTGGTGGAGGCGGCGCAACTGCTGGCAGAAAAGAGAATTTCCGGCGGACCAGTGATTAATCGGGAAGGAGTGGTGGTTGGTGTTGTGTCCGAGAAGGACTTTCTGAAAGAGATGGGCTTTGGTGAGACGCCATCTTTTATGCAAATAGCCACCCATTGTCTAAATAACAAGAGCTGTATGATCGGCAAATTACACAACAGGACCGTTGGTGATATTATGACAAAACCGCCGATAACCGCCGGTGCGGAAATGACCATTGGCGCAATCTCCAGGCTTTTTTCTCAAGCGCAAATTAACCGCCTGCCAATTGTCAACGATGACGGAAAGCCTCTCGGTATCGTTACCCGTACCGATCTGGCTGACTCGTTTTCTGCCTTTGGAGGGTGGCCTCTCTCATGAAATATTTTGAAAAAATGAAAGGCGGTGGACAAAGCCCTCCAAAGGTTGGGGTGATCGAGGTTCTCTGGTCCTGGATAGGAAGTTTCCTGGGTATAGCTGCCGTTGCCCTTAGCCACTATAAGATGCTCGACCAGACAGGATTGGTGATGATCATCGGCTCCTTTGGTGCTTCGGCGGTGCTCATTTATGGCGCCGTTCGCAGCCCTCTGGCCCAGCCGAGGAATTTGCTCGGCGGTCATATCCTGTCCGCTATAATCGGGGTGACAGCCTTTCAATGGCTGGGCACCACTCCCTGGCTGGCGGCCGCTGTGGCCGTTTCAACGTCAATTGCGGTGATGCACTTTACCAAGACCCTCCATCCTCCAGGGGGTGCTACCGCCCTTATCGCGGTGATTGGTGGAGAAAATATCCATAACCTTGGCTACTTGTATGTTTTGATGCCTGCCGCTTTAGGGGCAATTGTCATGCTTCTTGTTGCGCTCATCGTCAACAATATCCCGAAGAGTCGTAAGTATCCGGAATTTTGGTTCTAATGGGGAAATATATAATGTTGTGACGCAAGTCTCGGTTAGTGCAAGAGAACGAGACCTGCCACCCAGGCGAGTTGTTCCTCCTGGTCACCCTTGTTTGTGGCGAATAAATTGGCCGACCAGCCGGCGGATTTCATCAATTCACCAACATTTACGCCAAAGCCGGACATTGATGGCCGGGCATGTTCGGGATGACGACATTTTCCTTGTTCGGCTATTACCCGGCAATTGGGTTGATCCTGGCAAAAACTCGGTTTACAGGAGCCACCGGCGAAACCAGCGGCTTCGGTGAAGCCGATTTTTTTTGCTTCAGTCTCAATTGCCGCTGTAATTTCATGCAGCAGGCGCATGACCAGAGGTCGATCTTCGCCATGAAGTGAGGAGGATTGGATTTCGATGCGAAAAACAATGACATGTTTGCACAATTTGAGCAGTTTTCTAAAGCCTTCAGGGCCGGAAACATGCGGCGGGCAACTCATGGCCAGGCCAAAATGAGGGCATTTGGGTTCCCGGCAGAAAGCGGCCAGGCTGTCTTCTACGCACACGCTTTCCGGTGCCAGGCGTTTGACCTTGGTTGCCCCGGCATGGGTTGCGAATTCCAGCAGAGAATTAATCTTTTCTTGGTCGTGATACTCATTCATATGGCTTTTCCTGTAAGATCAATTATGGTTGCCGGTTTTAATATCGTGACTGCCAGTCAAGGCATCAGAGTAAGGGATAAGTGCACAATTATCAATGGTTCCTGATGATAATGAGCAAATGATGGATAAATTTTTATAATTTTAATCACAATTTTTATAAGAAAAGGAGTTCGATATGACTAAACCAAAAAACGGAGACCTCGTCACCGTTCATTATACTGGTAAACTTGCCGATGGCAGCATTTTTGATTCGTCCATCGGTGAAGAACCTCTTGTTTTCGAGCTTGGCAGTGGTGACATTATTGATGGTTTCGAGGAGGCCGTCCTGACCATGTCGGTGGGTGAGAAGAAGACCGTGACAATAGAACCGGAGAAGGCATACGGCTATCCACTTGACGATATGTTTATTGAAATCCCCCTGGCAGAGATGCCGGACGGCCTTGAATTCGACGTTGGTGATGAGCTTGAGCTGGCCGACGAAGAAGACGAGCCAATGCTTGTTATCGTCAGCCAAATAAACGATGATTCTGTCGTACTTGATGGTAATCCGCCGCTGGCAGGCGAGACTCTGACCTTCGAACTGGAGTTGCTGACTATCGGCTAATTTTCGTGCTTTCAGGTAGATTTTACAAAAGGGGTAGACCACCTATATGGTTCTACCCCTTTTGTTTTTTGACCATGAACCAGTCAAGCCAGGGTCGCGGGAAAAATCGCCATTACAGTGAACGCCTGCGCCACAAAAAGAAAACTGCTGGAATTACTAATAAGGCAAGGATAACAGAACTGGCCACCCCGTCCTCTCTGCAAGGCAGTCTGCTCGTACGCATATGGGCTACCAGTAATCTTTTCATCGGGTTGAGTTGGGATCTTCGGTTACATCGACGGAGAGTCCTCCCCGGCCTGCCGCTCCTCCACTTTCCTTCGGCAGGCCCCAGCCTTTCCAAATGGCATAGATGGTCGGGATTACCACCAGGGTCAAGATCGTTGCGCTGAGCATCCCGCCGATCATCGGGGCGGCAATCCGCCTCATAACTTCGGAGCCGGTACCGCTGCCCCACATGATCGGGGCAAGTCCGGCCATAATGGCGACTACCGTCATTATCTTCGGCCTGACCCTGAGCGCGGCCCCCTCTTCGATCGCCTCGTTCAGGTGGCGTTTCGAGAAAGCCGGACCATACTTCGTTTTGTACTTCAGGTAGGAGATGTCGAGATAGAGGAGCATCACCACTCCGGTTTCTGCGGCCACGCCGGCCAGGGCGATGAAGCCGACGGCCACCGCCACACTCATGTTGTAGCCCAGCCAGTAGATCAGCCACAGCCCCCCGGTCAGAGCGAAGGGCACTGACAGCATAACAATGATGCTTTCAGTAACATCCCTGAAATTGAGATAGAGCAGGATGAAGATGACGAGCAAGGTCGTCGGCACCACCATCTTCAGCTTCTCCTTGGCCCGCAGCATATACTCGTATTGTCCCGACCAGTTGAGGGAATAGCCCGCGGGCAGTTGAATTTTTTCGGCAACCACCTTTTGAGCCTGTTCCACATAGCTGCCTACATCAACCCCTTCGATGTCGATGAACGTCCAGCCGTTCAAACGAGCATTTTCACTTTTTATAGCCGGAGGTCCGTCTTCAATGTAAACTTTAGCAACATCCGCCAGGGCAATCCGTTGGCCGGCCATGGTAACAATCGGCAACAGGGAGAGTTGCTCCGGCGACTTACGATAGTCTTGGGGATAACGCAGATTGACCGGGTAGCGCTCCAGACCTTCGACTGTCTGGGTAACGTTCATGCCGCCGATAGCCGAGGCGACAACCTGCTGGATATCAGCGATGTTCAGGCCGTACCTAGCCGCTTTTTCCCGTTGAATGTCAACCTTGATATAGCGACCACCGGCGACCCTTTCAGAATAAACCGAAGCGGTACCAGGAACATCCTTCATAACGGTTTCAATTTGCTGACCAATTTTCTGGATTACCTTCAAATCGGGGCCGGCTACCTTGATGCCGACCGGCGTCTTGATTCCCGTGGCCAGCATGTCGATGCGCGTCTTGATGGGCATCACCCAGGCATTGGTCAAACCAGGTATCTTGACCAGATTATTCAATTCCTTTATCAGGCTGTCTGTGGTCACCCCGGCACGCCACTGATCCTTTGGCTTCAGTTGAATAAATGTCTCGATCATGGTGAGGGGGGCCGGATCTGTAGCCGTTTCTGCCCTGCCGACCTTGCCGAAGACTGTCAACACCTCTGGCACGGTGCGGATCAGTTTATCGGTTTGTTGTAATACCTCCCTCGCCTTTCCTATGGATATGCCAGGATAGGTTGTGGGCATGTACATTAGATCTCCTTCATCCAGCGGTGGGATAAATTCACTGCCGATCCTGTTGATCGGCCAGAGACCTATGGCCAGCACCATCAGAGCCCCGATCAGGACCACCTTGGGAAAGCGCAGGACCATCCGTAGCGGCGGCATGTAAATGGCAATCAGCAAACGGTTGAGGGGATTCTTATGCTCCGGCAGCACCTTGCCCCGAATAAAATACCCCATTAAAACAGGGATTAACGTGATTGAAAGTGCGGCTGAAGCGGCCATGGAGTAAGTCTTGGTAAACGCCAGAGGGGAAAACATCCGTCCCTCCTGGGCTTCCAGGGTAAATACCGGGACAAAGCTGACAGTAATGATCAGCAAGCTGAAGAAGAGAGCAGGACCTACTTCGCGTGCCGACTCAGAAACAATTTCCCAGCGGTTCTCATTAGTGAGCGGGGTTTTCTCCATATGCTTGTGCATGTTTTCGATCATGACTATTGCACCGTCAATCATTGCACCAATTGCGATGGCGATTCCACCGAGCGACATGATGTTTGCATTGAGACCCTGCATATGCATGACAATAAAAGCGGCCAGGATCCCTACTGGCAAGCTGATAATCGCCACCAGGGAAGAACGGATATGGAAGAGAAAGACAACGCAAACCAAAGCGACTACACCAAATTCTTCCAGCAGCTTGTGCCAGAGATTGGTGACTGCACGTTCAATCAAGGCACTCCGGTCATAGACCGGAATGATTTCAACCCCTTCAGGAAGACCGGCTTTTAGTTCCTCAAGTTTTGCCTTAACACTATCAATAGTTGTTTGGGCGTTCTCGCCAAAACGCATGATGATAATACCACCCACGGTTTCGCCTTCACCGTTCAAATCTGCGACGCCCCGTCGCATCTGTGGGCCAGTACCTATTTCCGCAACATCCTTTAACAGCAGTGGGATACCGTTTTCTGTGACCCCGAGCGGTATATTGCCCAGATTTTTTACACTCTGCAAATAGCCGGTGGCCCGCACCATATATTCGGCTTCGGCCATTTCCACCACCGAAGCGCCGATTTCCTGATTGCCAGCCTTGATCGCCATCTGTATTTTCGACAGCGGGATGCCAAAAGCCCTGAGTTTTTCAGGGTTAACCTTTACCTGATATTGCTTGACCATACCACCCACGGCGGCAGCTTCTGAGACTCCGGGCACCGTTTGCAGTTCGTATTTTAAAAACCAATCCTGGAGTGATCGCAGTTGACTAATATCATGTTTACCGGTTTTATCCACCAGGGCGTAAAGATAGACCCAACCCACTCCGGTGGCATCCGGGCCCAGCTGAGGTCTGGCATTTTCTGGCAGGGAGGGTGCGACCTGACTGAGATACTCCAGCACCCGGCTTCTTGCCCAATAGAGGTCTGTTTTTTCGTCAAAAATAACATAGACAAAGGAATCACCAAAAAACGAGTAGCCTCGCACCGTGACAGCCCCTGGGACCGAAAGCATTGCCGTGGTCAGGGGATAAGTTACCTGGTCTTCAACCACCTGTGGTGCCTGGCCTGGGTAGGACGTTTTTATGATCACCTGCACGTCTGATAAGTCAGGTAATGCATCAACGGGAGTGTTTTTTAATGAATAGAGGCCAATGCCTACGAGCACTAAGGTAGCCAATATAACGAAAAAGCGATTACCCACCGACCATCGTATAATAGATGCAATCATTGTCTTGGCCCCTTATTGCTTTTGGTCGTCAGTTTTTGCTTTATCGAGGCTCATGTCGTCAAGACTCATGTCATCCATGTTCAGGTCATCAAGGCTTTTCTTTTCTTTGGTGGCACCGGGAATGTGGACATTGGTGATCTGGTATTTGCCATCCCCTAACTTGGTGATTTCCAGGTGGAGTTTCATGCCGACTTTAAGAGAGGCAAAGTCTATATCTTTTGCCACTGTGAAATCCATGGTCATTTCCTTCCAATTCCAGGCGCTTATTTCCTTGTGTGTGGCATTGACCATCCGATGTTCAGGCATCAAACTATTGATAGTGGCCTCGGTCCAGACGCTTGCCGGGAGAACCTTCTCGCTATGATTCATCCGTTTGAAGTCAGAGGTCTTGCTTGATTCCGAATCGATTAAGAATTGGGCTGATGTTACCACTTTCTCGCCCTCGGAAAGGCCGGAGAGTATTTCCGCCGACTGGTCATCGAAACGTCCGACTTTGACATTAACAGACTTGAAGCGACCCTCACCAAGAGCGAGAACTACTCGATTGGAATGTCCGGATCGAATGACAGCTTCTTTGGGCACAAGCAGAGTCTTTTTCGAGTTATCCAAATGAATGACCACCTGAGCGAACATGCCGGGCTTGAGCATCCCCTTGTCGTTATCAAATCTGAGACGGACTCGCAAGGTACGGGTTTTAACATTGAGTGTAGGGTATACATAATCAACCACACCAAACCATTCTTTGCCGGGGAGGTAATCAAGGGTCATGGTCACTGGCAGTCCAATAACAACGCCTGCGACCTGACGCTCAAAAACCTCGGCTTCCACCCAAACCTGGTCGATGGCTGCAATCGACATTATGGTGGAACCCGGTTGCACGTAAAAGCCCTGACGAATATCTAAGTTATCAACGACTCCGTTCTGTGGGGCATAAAAGGTAATGTTTTGTTTGACTTCTTTGGTCTTTTTGAGCTGTTTGATTGTGCCGGAAGGTACACGTAAGGATGCTAAGCGATCCTCTGAAGCCCTGATCAGCCGAGCTTTATCCCGCTCAAGGGCCATTACCAGTTCCTCCTGGGCATTGACCAGTTCGGGGGAATAGATGCTATAGAGTGGTTCCCCTGATCTAACCGGATCGCCCGAGGCCTTGACATAGAGGTCTTCTATCCAGCCACTGACTCTTGGGTGAATATGTACTATCTGATCTTCGTCGTATTTAACATAGCCAACTGTTTGAATAGCCGAATGCAGCGAACCAAGCTGTGCCGGGGCGGTTCTTACTCCCAGATTATTCACCACGTCGGGGGAAATCCTGACTGCTCCGGGCCCGGCATCTGAGCCACTGGCTTCATCACCATAAAAAGGTATGAGATCCATACCCATCGGTGATTTACCTGGTTTATCCCTTCTATAGTTGGGGTCCATCGGGGCAACCCAGTACAGAGGCTTTTTTTTCACTGCTGCCGGAGCACTCTCCGTTCCTGCTTTTTGCGGTTCGAAGTAGCCTCTCAATAGGGGAAAGTTAGCAAAGGTGAAAAAAGAGCCAATGGCCGCGCCGACAATAATCAATGCCAGTATAGTTATAAATCTCTTCATTTCTTCTCTCCAGTGAGGCGATAGGACTATTGAGCAATTGGGTTATTGAGGCGCAATGATTTCATCGGCGTTATCGGCAAAATAATAATTCAGCTCTATTATGGATTTTTGTCTTTCCACATCTATGCCCAGAGCATCAATTTTTGCATTTAATTCGGCAATTCTGGCGCGAACGACTTCGGCAAAGTCACCGTCGTCATTGGTATACGCCGTAAGGGAGGCTTCAGCCTGTTCGCTCATTTGTGGTAATAACTGATTATGATAGAGTTTTTGGCGCTCGTTGAGCTTGATGAGTTGCGCTCTGGTATTTTCGAAGCCAGCTATCATCTTACGGAGCAGGGTCCACTTTTTTGTCTTTACTGCCTGAGCCTTGGAAACAGAGGCGGCAACCTCCTTATCCTGGCGGTTGCCGGTAAATACAGGCAGATCAAAATTGAAAACCAAAGAGACAAAATCGGCCCGCTCCTGTCCGGTCGGGGCATCTTCCCGATAACCGTAACTGGCATTGACTCCCCAGGCCGGTTTGTAACTTTCCCGGGCCAGGTCCACCTCAATGTTACTGGCCTCAATCTCCCTATCAATGGCAAGTAGAGATGGGTGTTTGGCAAAATATTCATAAAGTTGCTGGTGATCTGCCTCTTTATTGGCCAGGTAGAGAGATTGCTGTAACATTTTGGTGTTGGGCAGAGTCTTGTCCAGTTCCAGCTTTGACCAGGGGCGTGCTGCCACGGCAGTTGGGCTGTCGCTATATTCTTCACGAAAGTATGCACTCATCCATTCGGAAAGCTTCTCCATAAACATCTCTTGTTTTTGTTTGAGCATGGTAAGGCGATCATCGAGACGCGTCAGTTCCAGTTGAGCACGAACAATATCCTGTTGTCTGGTTTTTCCTATCGCTGCTGAATAGCTGGCCTCGGCCACATCGGCCAATTGTTCAAACAAGGGGCGATGGTTTTCAATGAGGCGTATGCTTTCCTGTGCGTTATAGGCATTCAGCCAGAGTTGGCTGACAGTCACGACAATCTTTGCTTTACGTTCCAGACGCTGAAAAGGAAACTGGCTGCCAACTGTTTCAAGTTGTTTCTGCTTAAGAGCCAGGCTGTCTCCACGGGGAAACGTTTGCGTTATGCCAATTTTGGCTTGGGTCATCGCCTCCTGGTCAAAATCGAAGGTGTCGGTTGGTACATTTACAAGTCCGATAGAGATGGTTGGGTCGGGGAGTGTGCCGGCTGCTACGCTCATTGATTCGATGGCATCCTGAGAGTGGCGGTTTCCAACAAGCCAGGGATCATTCAGCTGCGCCGCTTGCGCAGCCTCATAAAGAGTGATTGTTTTTTCTTCGGCCTGACTTATTCCGATAAAAGCTGACGAAAGCCCGATAACGCAGAGGAGGATGAAAACAAATCGAACCGCGAAAGTAGCTGTGAGTCCTTTGAATATGCGTACCACGGGAATCTCCTGTTTGAGTGAAACGACCTGGGCAAAAAGTCTCTGCAGCGAAGGGTTCTGTCGCCGGTCATCTGCCATGACAGCAATGACAACAATGACCGGCTCTTGAGCAAGGGGATTTACATAGCCATATGCGGGTACCAGAACTTCACCGTCTGTTTCTCGGTTCCATCCGAGAAAAGACAGATGACGCCCCAGTCCCCTGGTTCATCAATGGTAAAATTGGCCGCAAAAATACCGCCGCCAAAATCTTTGAGGTCAGCGATCTGCTCTTTTTTGCTTGGAGAGACAAGTTTTATTTTGCCGACGATATTGGTGAGTTTTGCACCATTGCGCATAAATGTTGCCATGACATGATGGGTCTTGCCTTCCGGATCTGTCATATGCATACTGGCCAAATTCATTACTTTAAACTCGGTGTGAATATCCCCAGCCATAGCAGTATGGATAAACTCTCCTTTCATGGTGCTGTCACCGTGGTCCATACCTTCCATATCTTTCATCTTGTCCATGGCCATTGAACTGCCGGCAAAAATAAGACTGACAACAACCGCTAACAATATATACAATCTTTTCATCGGATTCTCCTTTCTGGTTATTGAACTAACTTGACGAAATGATAGATAGAATCACCTCGTCTCTGGTTCTAATCCGTGCTCTCGTTATCCTGAGTGATACCTCTACATTAAGATCACTTATTGATATATCCAAGAGCAATTATAGTTAGCTGAGAGCTAAGCGACGGAATAGTTTTCCATGCATAGATATTGCAACAGTTATGCCAATAGGCCGACCACGAAGATAAGCCAATTTTTATTCAGGCAGGTTAGGGGCACGGGGTGTTGGGTCGATAGAAAAGCAAAAAGGTTATTAGCTGTGGTGTCCAGATAATTGACACTTAGTGGACGGCACTGTCTAAATACTGTACAGTCGGTTTGTGGATTTTGTCGTAGAATTCAGTTCTAAGGAGAACGTCGATGCAGGACAACCTGATTCTTAATGCAAACAAGACATTTACTCTTTCCAAACCGGCGTTCATTCTTCTGCTGACCAGTGCTCTGCTCACCGGACTTCTGGCTGTCGCGACCGTTAAAAATACCAACCGGAGTCAAAAATTGATGGAACTGTCTTTTTTAAGGCAGGGAACGACGATGATCCGCGCCTTTGAGGCGGGAACCCGGACGTCGATGCTGTTTCGAAAATCCACCGGACATAATCCCTTGGAGGATCTTGCGACTGAAGTTTTAGAAGACAAGGGCATCGCTTTTATCAGAATAGTTGATGAAGACAATGCCGTGATCGTTTCACAGGGAAATATTCCACAGGCTCTTCTGGAAAAATACTCTTCCTTCAAAGCGGTGGGAGACGAACCCGTATATTCAATCAGCTGGGCGGACAATATCTTTGAGATATCCAAGCAGTTTAAGCCAGTTGCCGCATCGCTCCATGGTATGTCAATGATGGAAAGGCGTTGGCAGCAATGGAACCTTGCTTTTAAACCGAAAGGGCAGATGTATATCTCTGTTGGTCTCTATACCAAGGAGTATCAGGCGGCCAGACAGCAGGATTTATACCATACCATCTTTATGCTGGTGATGTTGCTTCTGCTCTTTTTTGCCGGCGTATACTTTCTGCTTCTCTACCAAAGAATGCGTGTCACCCATGCAACGCTGCTGAATACCCAGCTCTACACCGATAATGTTCTGGAGAGTATTCCTGAATCTCTGATAACCCTGAATCAGGAGGGGGAGGTCGTCTCATGTAATAAAAACGCTGAGACGCTTTTTAATCGTCCTTTTTCCGACATTGTCGGCCAAAATATTCAGGATATCTTTCCAGCATGTCCGCCGGAAGCGCTTGCCGCGCAAGATAATGTCATCGAAAAAGATGCGGAACTTTTGCTGCCAGATGACAAAGCCGTGCCGGTTAAGATGGCAAGTGCTCAGCTCAAGGACCATCAAGGCAAAAAGATTGGCCGGGTTCTGGTTATGAGAGATGTTGGTGAAATACGCTCAATGGAACAACAATTAGAACAATCGAGGCGGCTGGCTGCTCTCGGTGCAATGGCAGCGGGTATTGCCCATGAGGTGCGCAATCCTCTTGGTACCTTGCGAGGTCTGGCCTATTTCTTTGGTTCCGAAGAGGGGGCGTCGGAGGCCTGCAAAGAATATTCAAAGTTTATGATCAGTGAGGTTGACCGATTGAACCAGCTTGTCACCGAACTCCTGCAGTTCGGTGCGCCGAGAGAACTTCATTTCGAAAAAATTGATGTCGCAACTATGGTCGGAAAAATAGTCACGCTGCTGGAAAAAGATTTCGTCGATAAAGACATCAGCTTTGTTCAGAAGTATGAGGACAACGACGTGCTTTACGGCGACACTGATCTCCTGATTCAGGCGCTGCTTAATCTCCTGAAAAACAGTATCCAGGCGACGCCTCCAGGTGGTTCAATCTCTCTGGACATAGCTTGCGACGGCGATAGCTGTCGAATATCCGTCTCCGATACAGGCTCAGGGATGTCTGAAGAAACCAGGAATAAAATGTTTGATCCTTTCTTTACCACAAAGAAAAGTGGCAATGGCCTGGGGCTTGCCGTCAGTCATAGGATTGTGGAACGTCATAATGGCTTTTTTGAGATAAACTCTGTGGTCAATGTGGGCACAACTTGCACCATGGTGCTTCCCTGTAAGGAGAGAAAAGATGGCTGAGAGACAGGTTAAAAAACATCAAATACTGCTGGTCGATGATGATATCGGCCACAGAACGATGCTCAAACTGAACCTGGAGAGACTTGGCTATAAAATAGCAGAAGCCTCTGATGGCGATGAGGTTCTTGATGCCGTGCAGAAGAATCTGTTTGACCTGATTCTTCTTGATCTGAAGATGGCACGAATAGGCGGTGTTGAAACGCTGGAATTGTTGGCCGAGGCGGATGTCCATATTCCCACCATTGTGATAACGGCATTTTCTTCCATAGAAAGTGTTGTAACAGCGATGAAGAAGGGAGCCTATGATTATATCACCAAGCCGGTAGACATTGATAATCTGGCCCGTATCCTGACAAGAGCGCTCGATCATTCCTCCCTCAAAACGGAAAATGCCTATTTGAAAGAGAGGCTGGCAGAGGATTTTTCCTTTGGCAAAATTATCGGTTCGAGTGATGCCATGCGCGAGCTTTTTTCTACCCTTAAGCTGGTGGCAGAGAGTGACGCCACGGTGCTCATCCAGGGAGAGTCGGGGACCGGCAAGGAACTTGTGGCAAATGCCCTGCACGAAAACGGCTCTCGAAAGAAAGGTCCTTTTATCAAGGTAAACTGTTCGGCCCTGCACGAAAACCTGCTTGAAAGTGAACTCTTTGGCCACGAGGCCGGTGCCTTTACCGGGGCGAGTGCCAGGAGAAAAGGGCGATTCGAACTGGCCCATGGTGGCACGCTTTTCTTGGATGAGATTGGTGATATGAGCCTGCCAACCCAGGCAAAAATCCTCCGGGTGCTACAAGAAGGCGAATTTGAAAGAGTTGGCGGCAATGAGACAATCAGCGTTGATGTTCGATTGCTGGCGGCCACACATAAAGATCTGTCGGCGATGATTAAAGATGAAACCTTCCGGCAGGATCTCTACTATAGATTGGCTGTGGTGCCGATTGACCTGCCGCCATTACGCGAGCGGCAAAGTGATATCCCAGATCTGGCAAACCATTTTCTCGCGAAAATGAACAAAAAAAGCAATAAAAACATTAAAGGGTTTCATCCGGAAACACTGAATATCTTCATGCGTTATAGCTGGGTGGGTAATATACGGGAGCTGGAAAATACGGTGGAACGAGCGGTCATACTCTGCCAGGGTGATCAAATAACACCCCGTGAACTTCCGCCACGCTTCCTGCAAGAAAAGGATATCTCAAGGCCAGATGACTTTATTACTCAAGGTTGGACCTTGCGCGATATGGAGCGGGAGATGATTCGAGCAACCCTGAACAATACAAACAACAACAAGACTCTGGCCGCAAAAAATCTCGGTATTGCCCGCCAAACTCTTATCAATAAAATTAAAGAATACAACTTAGAAGGTTTTTAACCCCCGAGGGGATGCTCTTTTTAGTCCCCGTGCTTTGTGGGGATAAGTACCTTTACCAAATTCATTCATAAAAAAAGAAATGAATTTCTGAGGTACTAAAAAGACAGAATCGGTATTTCTTTGTATAATTGAATTATTACGTTTCACCCCGGAAAAGAGTCAAGCTAAAAAAAGTCAAGCTCTAGGGATATCTGTCACAATTTCGCTTTAATGACTGATGATCATGAAATACCCGTTCAATAATTTTCGCTGTGAGTTTTCAAGATGACGCAACCATCTACTGCAAAAAGCAAAATATATATCTTCCCCTGTGCTGGTGTCTCAAATGTGGGACAACTGACCAGGCATGCAGTTCAAGAACTCGTACTTGAGGGCAAAGGAGAGTGGGGTGCCTGTGCACAAGATACTGGTCTGCAGACTGTGACCGGTACGTTAACTGATTTAGCCCCTTTTGTTGTGGTTGATGGCTGCGGAGAGCATTGCGCCAAAAAACGTCTTGAAACGATCAATTGTAAATTTAAGTTCCATCTGTCTCTTGCCGATTTAGGTATTGAAAAAACAGAGTCAGCTAGAGTCGATGGCGATGAGCTGGAACTTGTCAAAGATGCAATTGTCGCGGAATGCTCGCAAGTGTCAGAGCGTCCCCCGATGATAATGGCCGGGTGCATCTGTCGATAGCATCCCGCATGACAGGCAGGCCGTTTTTCTGTCTCTTTTTGTTATGACGATAAAAATTGTATCGGATGTCCCGGGAGTGTCGAATGAGCTTGCGGGCCGAGTCTGACCGCACTATAAAAATCAATTTCATGGCGATATTGTGGGGAATAAACCTCCGTTTTTGTCATTTTGCCAGGAGGAACCTGTGATGCCGACTTTCCGATTCTTTCTTCTATTCTGTCTGCTGTTTTCCATGCCCTGTTCTGCGGCTGAACCTTTGACTCTTCTCACTGAGGAATACCCGCCATTCAATTTCACGAAAGAAGGGGAGCTGACCGGCGTCACCACACAGGTGGTTCAGGAGATTACCCGACGCTTGGGGATCTCAGACAGCATTGAGGTTGTACCATGGGCTCGGGGGTATGAGCGCCTTCGCACCGAGCCGAATATTGTTCTCTTTTCCGCAGCACGTACACCGGAACGTGAAGCATTGTTTCATTGGGTGGGACCGATATATTCTGAGCGGCTGAGTTTTTATGCCAGAAAGGCCGATGCGCGCCATATCGAATCTATGGAAGCGGCAAAACAGATGGGGACAATTGCCACGTACCGGGATGATTTTGGGCAACAAACACTGAAGTCTTTAGGGTTTACGAATCTTGACAGTTCGAACAGTCCTCAGAGCTGTGTTCGAAAACTAATGGCTGGACGGGTTGATCTCTGGTTTGTCAGTAATATAGGTGCAGCCAAGATTGCCCAAGAGGCAGGGATCGACCCGGAAGAGATAGAAGAGGTATTTACATACAAGCAGAGCTCTTCTTATATCGCTTTTTCCAAGCAAACATCGCTTGCCACTATCCAGCAGTGGCAGAAAACTCTGGATGAAATTAAGGCGGACGGTACCTTCCGGTGGTTGGCGCAAAAATGGTTACCTCTGGTTGCAATTATGGTGTCTGAGCTGCCAACTCAACCGGATGTGAAGTTTTCACTGAACTTATACACAGAGGATTCACCTCCATCTTCCTATAAAAAAAACAACCAGTTAACAGGGTTGTCAGTCGAGATTGTCCAGGAGATTCTCAGACGGATCGGCCGGTCGGACGTCATCTCGATGGTTCCGTGGGCCAGAGGATATAAACTGGCCCAATCTGAGCCCAACACGGGCCTCTTTTCGACAACGAGGTTTGCCAAACGAGAATCGCTTTTTTCGTGGGTCGGCCCACTGTATCAGCAACGGTGGGGCTTCTATCGCTGGAAAGGCTCCAATGTTCAGGCGGCTGATCTTGAAGCAGCCAAAAGGGTGACGAGTATCGGCACCTACCTGCAGGATGCCAAGATGCAATACCTCCAGGCGCAAGGGTTTCGTAATCTGGTTTCGACCAATCAGAATATTAATAACTTGAAACACCTGCAACAGGCTAATATCGATTTATGGGTAAGTTCCGATTTTAATATGCCGCTCCTGGCCGAACAGGCGGATATATCACCCGATCAACTGGAACTCACCTATGCCTTCCACACTGTTGACAACTATATCGCTTTTTCAAAGGAGACCTCACCCCACGTTGTTCGGCTGTGGCAGATGGTCTTGGATGAGATGAAGGCCGATGGCAGTTATCAGAAAATATGCCAAAAATATAACTACAAGCCATGAGTGAAAAGATTTACACGCTGCTGTTTATCAGCGTGTAAATCTTTTATGACTATCCTCTGGGGAATCTGTTCAATGAAAAATCGATCTATCTCGACGGAGCTTACTATCAGCCTGGTTTTATTGGTATTTATGGTGCAAGGTGTGCTGCTTTTTTTGATGTATACCCGACAATCTGATTATCTTTACAAGCAGCTTCTCGCCAAGGCAGACGAATATGCAAGAAATCTCTCCGAAACGCTTTCAGTACCGATATGGGATTACGACGATGGCCAGATCAGGCAGATTGCCGAAGGATTTGCCCGCAACGATTTGTTTACGTCCATTGTTGTCAGTGACAAGAAAGGCTCAGTTCTCTACGAGTTCCATCGGCCAAGCTCTCCGCAACAGGTAGTCAGGGAAACCAAAATTCTTCATGCTGGCGATGAAATTGGCCGGGCCCGGTTCTCCTTATCACTTGATACCTTCACTAACGATCTGATCTGGCTACGCAATATCGCAATCCTGGTTCTCGTCGTTTCCCTGCTGGTTATTGTTGTTGCCACGGGGATAATTTTGCGGGTGCTCATACGAAAACCCCTGACCATATTCTCTAAGGGAATGGAAAGAGTTGCCCAGGGGGATCATGGCTACCGGTTTGATGAGGTTCGACATCGGGAATTGATTGGTATTGCCCAAGGGTTCAGCAAGATGGCAGATGAGGTATGGGAACGCCAGCAATCTTTGCAAAGGGAAGTCGCTGAGCGTAAACGGGCAGAGGACAGGATGCGGGAGAGCGAAGCCCGGACCCGGGCAATACTCGATGCCATACCGGATATTTTGTTCCAGTTCGATAGTTCCGGCCGGTTCATTGAATTGAGGGGGACAACGAAAGAGTTCACCCTGGCGCCCGAGCAATGCGTCGGCAAGACTCTGGAAGAGGTTGTTCCAGAAGATATTGCCAGGACCTTTCGCAAACAGCTTACTTTAAGCTTTGAGTCCAGAGAGCTCAGGGTGTTCGAGTATTTTCTCCCTTCAAAAAATGGGAATCGGCACTATGAGTGCCGTTTAATCGCATTGTCCGATGATCTGGCCCTGGGGATGGTGCGGAACATCACTGCGCGGGTGACAGCTGCGGAGGAAAAGAAACGACTGGTCGATCAGCTCCAGCGGGCCCAGAAAATGGAGGCTATTGGTATTCTGGCGGGAGGAGTTGCCCATGATTTGAACAACGTTTTGTCGGGACTGGTGAGCTATCCGGAACTGATCTTGATGGAATTGCCCGAGAATAGCCCTCTGGAGAAATCCATCCGGACTATCCAAAAATCCGGCGAACGTGCCGCTAATATCGTGCAGGATTTGCTGACTCTGGCGCGCCGCGGGGTATCAGTCTCCGAGATCGTCAATCTCAATGACGTGATTAACGATTATCTGAAAAATCCCGAATATGAACTTCTTCGGATAAATCATCCCGGCATTACGATGGAACTGGAGCTCGCCCCCGATCTTCTTTCACTATCCGGCTCGCCAGTCCATCTGGCAAAAACCGTCATGAACCTGGTTTCCAATGCAACAGAGGCGATCTCTGCTGATGGCGTCATATGCATTAAAACCGAGAATCGCTATATCGATCGACCCATTAAAGGGTATGACGATATTGAAGAAGGGGATTATGTGGTACTGCAGGTAACGGATAATGGCGTTGGTATCTCGGCTGAGGATATCAGCCGGATCTTTGAACCGTTCTATACTAAAAAAGTGATGGGGCGCAGTGGTACCGGTCTTGGTATGGCGGTGGTTTGGGGAACTGTCAAAGACCACCATGGCTATGTTGATATTCAGAGCAGAGAAGGAAAGGGGACCACCGTTACAATCTATTTCCCATCCACAAAAGAACCTCGACTGCAGCTGGCTGAACCAGAAAGCATCGAAGATATGAGAGGTGACGGCCAACGGATTTTGGTTGTAGACGATGTGAGGGAACAGCAGGAAATCGCCACAGCTCTCTTGAGCCGGATCGGTTATATCGTGGAAAGTGTCTCGAGTGGCGAGGCGGCTATCGATTATCTTGTAGATCATAAGGTCGACCTGCTGATTCTCGATATGATCATGGATCCAGGCATTGACGGTTTGGAAACCTATCGGCGCATCATCCGGACTCACCCCAGCCAGCGTGCTGTTATCACCAGCGGATTCTCTGAATCGAAGCGAGTGAATGAGGCAAGAAAGCTTGGCGTACAAGCCTATGTGAGAAAACCGTATCGAATTGAAACCCTGGCGAAAGCAGTCAGGGATGCATTGCAATAACCGAAGATTGGGGTTCTACAGGAGAATCCTGTCGAAATTGATATAAATGACTAAATGTAAGCAGCTTATCATCGTTGGTGGTACTAGCCGTAACGTTGGCAAAACCGAATTCGTCTGCCAGCTTATTGAAAAAACAGCCGCTCAAATACCCGTATATGCCCTCAAGGTTTCGGCGATTTTCCCGGATGAAGAGCTTTTCCATGGTACGCACGCTGCAGACGATCCAGAACTGCCCTTATTTGAAGAAACCAGAGTCACAACAGAAAAAGATACCTCAAGAATGTTAAGAGCCGGAGCGGTAAAGGTGTTCTATCTTCGAAGTGATGACGCCGGAATTCTTGCCGGCTTTGTTGAGTTTATGAAACATGTTCCCGACAATGCGGTGGTGGTGTGTGAGTCAAACAGCCTTGGCCAGTTTGTGACGCCAGCGCTCTCTATTGTCGTGAAGTCGGTGAGTGGTCCCATTAAGCCAAGAGCTGTTGCCCAGTTAGCAAGTGCTGATCTGGTTGTTGTTTCTGATGGATTTTCCGGATTTCCGGAGCTGGCATTGATCGGTTGTTCCGAAAAAGAAGGCTGGGAATTACGCACCAGATCAGAATAGAGTGGATCTTTTACTCATCGCTCTGATCTTCTGACTTATCGTTACAGTCATGCTTTGAAATACGGGAAAGGAAATCATCGGCCACTCTGGTGCCAACGCTCAATTGCTGAAGGCGGAACATATGTTCAAGTGACTTGCTGAAGGTTTTGCCGGGAAAATTTTTCTGCAGTATCGCGGAAATGCTATCTACTTTTTCTTGATCCATGCTGAACAGCTCACTGAGTACCGTGTTGGCAACAAAGCGAAGATCTGGATTGCCCAGGCTGATGCCAATGGCATAGGGTTCAACGGTAAAATAGTCTTGCAGCACCTTGAGCTGGATAAATTCTTTCGGTGGATTGTCACTTTGTTGGGCACTTTCAACGAGTTTTTCCAGAGCCAGAAGAATTTCTTTATCGGCGATATACGCATTGATTTTGCGGTCCCGCAAGGCCTGCATTCCTTCATAATGGTTGCTGAAACTGATAGTCTTGACTCGGCTCAACTGCACCGCACTGAAATCTCTCTGATTTTCCAGAAAAATTGTAATAATTCTATCGACCTGTTCCTTGCTGGTGGTGTTTTCCAGAACCCCGACAGTAAAGCTGTCTTTTATGCTGTCGTTATCATCCTCTGACGAAGGTTGGCTGTAAATCACTGAGGCACCGCTGAGGAACGTAAAGAGGGTAAAGTCAGCAATACGCATTCGTTCAAGAGTTACGGTGGACGCACCGCACAGCAGATCAATTTTTTTATTCTTCAGCAGTTCAAAGCGGTCTGTGGAACTTACCTCTCTATACTCCACACTACAGTATAAGCCTTCTCGTTCAACAGCTCTATGGATTATTCTCTTGCAGAGATCAACACTATATCCCCAGTATTTATCTCCCTGATCTTCAGTATCTAAAGAGGTACAGACATATTTTGTACTCCCATTCCCGGCAGTTTGAAACTCACCTTTACAGGCGGAAAATGGCGGAGCGTCAATTCTTACGCCTACCACCAACTGTTTCTTTCTAATTTCCGTTCCCTGAACGAGAAGAGGGGCAAACAGGCAAGAAAGCAGGCCAGCGATCAACCATATTTGCAGAATGCTCCCCTTTCCTCCGAATAATTCCTTGTTTTGAAATCGAATGAGAAAATTCACAAGAGCCGTCTTGCCTGAAAAACCCTTAAGCTTCATCGGTGATTAGCCTCCGACACAATGGATTCTGTTGAATTATCGAGAAACATGATACAGCTTTTATTGGCAGAATCATTGTCTCCGCTTTCTATCACCACTGCAAGACGTTTCTTTCCTTTGTCTATCTCGATCTCACCTCTGCTGCCAACTTCAAGAGAAGCCCGCACCTGAGCTGACGAGTGGGACAGGTAAACCAGCCTCACCTTCCTCTCACCCATCTCGTCATGCCATGTAACTTTCTTGAGCCAGTACCGGGTTCTGTGGTCTTTGCGCCGCTCATACGGGCCAGTGTAGTGGAAGGCGGTGAACCATATCTGGTGAATTTTTCCTAATGCCAAACCAAGAAGGGTGGTGGTCAGTAAGACATAGATGCCAAAGGCCCGGGTAATTTCTTGTTCTGTCCCCGTAAGGTTGGATTCACTGGTAAACAGATAGATCAAAAAAGCCATCCCCCCTGTCATTAGTCCCTGTCCTGCGAGGAGCCAGTTGAGCTGACGAGAAGAACGAGCCCCCTTTTGTGTATAGAGTGCTGTAAATGACGCAGTAACACCGGGGACAAATGCCCAGCACCACGTCGTCACAAGTTTTTCCGGATTCCCCTCAGCCGCAGTGAGAGCCGCCATCAGGAAGATGTTTACCGACAGACCAACGCAAGCAGCCCATAGAGCTTCAGCAACCTGGGTCAAGAGTGGAAGCTGGGTTGGCCCTCTAGCCCTTAAATAGTGACGATTTTTCTCCGCTGAACTTTGAGTTAAATAACTCGCCATGACCGCCAGAAGATGCATGGCCGCGGTAATAGCCGACCAGATGAGGATTGTCGTGCTTGTGTATGGCACTTTCCCTATAAGATCCGGATACTTATTAGATATAATTTCTCCAACATTAATTTTGTTTGTCGTCCTCTCTTTTTGTTCGCTATGGATGCTCTCAGTTCCTGCCTCTGATACCAGTATTTTTTCAACTCTCAAATAATATATCTGAGAGCATAATAAGGTAATAAGGACCACCCCAGAGACGATAACGGTCAAGGTGACGGGATCGAGCGGGATGGGGGGAGGGTTTTTCTGCCGATAACCGAAGTCCTCGAGCATTTCCCTTCGCTGTGGCTGGGATCGGCCCACGGCAAGGACGCCGCAAACAATAAATTGAATCACATCACTCGTCATGGACATGATTTCATTGCGAAGATTTTCCTCCTGTTGTTTAAAAAAATCCAGTTGAGATTTTTTGCCATTTACCAGATTTGCTTGCAGCCATATTTCGGTATTCTTTAAAGTCTGACCATGGCCATTTGTCTTGGGTTGTGCATCCTCCATTTCTTCGGCTAAATCGCCCGGTTTGCTCGTTGCCAGCAGAATATCCTGAGGGGTGGTAATGCGCTGCATCACCATTTTATGAAGATTTGCGGCCCGGTCTTCAAGATTCTTAAACTCGTTGACATACCGCTCTGCCAATCTGGAAAACACTGAACAGCGGTTGTATTTTTCAAGTAAATAATTTAGGTATGCAAAACGGGCATAGAGGAACCACAGGCTTTCACCTTTGTCCGTAAAATCTTCCTTTGTTAATACGGCGTTTGGCAGGTGTTTGATAACTTCTTCGATCACATCCTCGGCAGGGGCAAAACTGTCTTCATCGCTTTCAAAGGTTTTTACCAGTTGTCTGGCCTGTGAAGGAATGTCCGCCAGTTCCTGCCAGTGCCTGCGAATACGCTTTTCAAACTGGGAAAAGGGGCGTACTCCAGACCAGACGACAGTGGTGAGCATAACCGCATAGGGCGCCAGCATGTCACGTTGGCCGATGAGGGGGGCTGCAAATTCTTTTGCCATGCCCAGCGTCTCGGGACTCTGAAAGATGTTTGTCCGGATAGTGTTAATGCTGTCGGCAGCATCAAGGTAGCTTTGGATAAGGCGGTAAATAGGTTCGGGAAAAAACACCAGGGCCAGGTAAACTGTGGTCATCATGAGCGCATAAAAATTATTCCAGCAAAAATAACGAACCGAAGTGGTGAAGTGGCGCACAGGACGGGGATGAAAGCCGGGAGGAGCCATGCCTTCACCGGCCCACTCATTGAATTTGAACCAGTAAAACCAAAAGACAAAGAGGGCACCTAAGATGATGCCGAATTTGAGGAATCCATCCTGATCATTTTCGGAGGAAAAGGGGTTGGCAAGTATATCGTGCCCATTGATGAAGTAGGAATGACCGGCGAGCTGGACGATTATCACGGCGACCAGCAGAGCAACTATAGGAGGAAGCACTCTCATATTTAGTCCTTGTGTTGGACACCTGAAAACACTTGAAATGCAAGGTGAGTTCTATTCTCCAATGGCAGGGATATGAAGTTGTTGTTCTTGTGTTATTATCTCTTGAAATGTTAGAGAAGTCAATGGGTTTCCCTAACATACAAAGTGATATTTTAGCTTGCCGGCGGCTAGAAGGCGCTCATAACTCTACCCTTCGGTATATTTTTCGTTAAATACCAGCAGCTTGTATAAAGTGAACGAGAGATACGCGCTTTTAGTACCTTGAGCGGTTAACTGTTAGATTTTGAAGGACAATGTGTCGGCAACGGTCAGTTCTTACGTTACTTCTTATCGTTTTGATATCATGTACTACTGTTTAGTTGTCGTACTATTGCATCTGTATAATTAAATCATTGGGGAGCATGGATGGAGCCGCGAAAAAGAGTGCTATTGCTAGTTCTAATAATGTCTGTCTTGGTGCTTGCTACCTTAGTCGTTTCAATTGGCAATCTTTACAGAACAGCCATTGAACAGGAATCGATACGTCTTGTTGAAACCGCGAAGAGCCAGGCGCGCATGATAGAAGCAGTTGCCGCTTTTGACAAGAAATACAGCCAGGAATATTCACTTGGAACGAAGCAGGCAGTCCTCAGCCAAATAAGGGGCGCACATTCCAACTATGAAGGATTTGGCACTACCGGTGAATTTACCCTTGGAGAAAAAGAAAAAGACCATATCGTTTTTCTATTAAGCCATCGCCACTATGACCTTGATGAGCCTAAACCGGTCCCATGGAATTCCACCATCGCAGAGCCAATGCGGCGTGCCTTATCCGGTAGGTCTGGCAAGATTATCGGACTTGATTATCGTGGGGAAAAAGTAATTGCCGCCTATGAACCTGTTGCCGTATATAATTTGGGAATTGTGGCAAAAATCGATATGTCAGAGGTAAGAGCACCCTTTATCAGAACAGCTTTGATAACCGGTATAATTGCCGTTGTTTTTATTGGTTTGGGCGTAAGTATCTTTTTCAAAATCACCAACCCTATCTTGGTAGAACTCAACAAAACAGTGGAAAATCTGCAAAATGCATTAACAGAAGTTAAGATCCTGAGAGGAATACTGCCAATATGTTCATTCTGTAAAAAGATTCGAGATGATGATGGTTACTGGAACCAACTGGAAGTGTATATAAGAGACCATTCAGATGCAGACTTTACTCATGGTGTTTGCCCGGTTTGCGTAAAAAAGCATTACCCCGAATTATATAAGGGTGTTGAAAAACACAATCTAGCTCATAAAAGCAGATAATCGTGAGCTGTAAATTCAGATTTTTCGCCAATATTCTTAAATCCCGGCAATGAACATGCGTGCTGATCAGTTGTTTTCGGACGATGACGTCAATTCGTCCAGCTAAAAAGAAAACATCAGTGAGATTTTCACTGAGTGTATATTCAATCAATGGTAAATCCAGGTCGAATTATCAGTCTTCCACTGAAAGGCTAATCTGAAGAGTACTTAAAAAAAACAGGCGGGGACTACCTCAATTGGCTGGCTTCAACAAATCATGAACGTTCATCGATCCGGTACGGCTGGCATTGTCTTCTGGAAGAAACTTTAAAACAAACGCAGGCAAAAAAGGCTGTCGGATGGGAAGAAATAAAGACGCAAACGAAAAAATGAAGGAAGAGAGAAGGGAACGAATTCTAAAAGGCGCACTGGAACTCTTCGCTCTCACTGGATTAGCAGGAATAAAGATCAGTGACATTGCCAAGCATACTGGTATGTCAAACGGTTTGATTTATCACTATTTTGCATCCAAAGATGATATTTATACTGAACTGATACGCACAGCCCTGGATCGTTTGGAAGTGGCCTGTCATGCGCTGGAGAATATGCCGATCGCAGCCGACGAAAAGATCAGGTACGCCATTGACGGGTTGGTGCAGACCATTCGCACCAAACCAGAGGCCGGGCTGTATCATCTGCTCGTCACCCAGACCATTGCCGCAAGAAATATTCCTCAAGAGACCGCAGAATTGCTTGAGAAGAAGAGAAAGATTCCCTACGACACCATTGCCAGAATAATAAAAGAGGGGCAAGAAACATGCACGATTCGACAAGGCCGTGCCGAAGATCTCGCCTTTTTCTTTTGGGTCAATATCAACGGAATAGCGCAGCATCAAGTGATGTACGGGCGAGCGGCAAGACAGCCCCGTCTTGAACTGCTGTATACTCTGTTTTTTACAGAAAAATGGAAGAAAAATGAAGGTAAATAACCAACCTGCCATTGCTGAAACGGTATTGGGTCCCATCGAATATCTGCCGCAAACGCATGAAACAAAGCCGGATATATCACGACATGCACCTGAAACAATTGTCGCCATCCATGGGGCTATGGGCGGTTATGAGCAGTCAGACATTCTTGGCCGTGCAGTGGGACCTGTAAACTATAACTATATTGCCATATCCAGACCGGGATATCTTCAGACACCGCTTAAAGGCAAGGAGAGTCCAGAAGCCCAGGCAGATCTTATTGCCGCCTTGCTTGATGCTCTTGGGTTGCACCGGGTCATTCTTCTGGCTGTTTCCGGCGGTGGCTACTCAGCGCTTACCTTTGCCCATCGCCATCCGGAGCGGTGCCGGGCATTACTGTTATGTTCTACAACAGGCGGCAAAAACACTGTCCCTGTGTCGCCTGCCTTTTATGTCATGCGGTTCGCGGCACGTGTTCCCAAATTTGCCCAATTCATGAAAAAACGGTTTGACAAAAACGTTGAGCAATCACTTCGCAGGTCTGTTTCCCATCAGGATATTGTCGAGCAAATGCTGAAAAATGAGCGGATAATGTCCCTGTACCGGGAGTTGACCCACAGCACCTTGAATCGGATGGCAAAGCGGATACCGGGAACCATAAATGACATACGCATAACGCAGAAAACAGAATATCCTCTGGAACAGATAACTGCTCCGGCGCTGGTTGTCCATGGAAGCGAGGACCCGATTGTTCCCTTTGAAGAGCACGGCAAAAAACTTGCCGAAAGGCTGCCAAACAGTACCCTTTGCCTGGCAGAGCGGGGAGGGCATATGACTATTTTTACTCATAATGGCCAGGTGCGCAGAGCAATTGAAGATTTTCTGAAAACAAACGACCTGTAAATGAAAAAACGCCTGTTGAAAAGCTTATAGCTGCAAAGGAGCGCGATTACCTGACCCGTGCATACTTCATGACCTTTTATGCCGGGCAAGCAAGGCCAGAAAAAAGGCAGGATAAAAACAAAAATAAATTGCTTGCCTCTATTGCCAGGGAAATGCCTGAAATGTTCCGGCAATTAAGCGATGTACAGGTTATAGATTCCACAAATGACCCAGCCCTGTTAATGGATCATGTAGCCACTCTTTCAGATTCGAAGCCGCAGGAATTACAAAGTCTTCTCCGGCAGATGGCTAAAGACAACCCGACACGTTATGCCGATTGTCTCTTCGTACTTAATTATCTTGCCAATATCCTCGTTGCCGCCGGGAAGGTCAATGACCGGAGAATGCGTCCGGTTGAGGCTGCCGAAAAGACGCTGACATTGTGCAATGAAGGAATCAAAAAGCTGTTATTGCAGAAGCAGCAAACAAACCGGACAGCTTTCATGCAAATTCTTATGGAGGAAAGTCCAGTCAAGCTTTTTCAGATAGGCTGGCATGTTGAGACCAACGGATCAGGAAACTGCAATGCCATATAGCTTTTCAGAATCTGCCTGTTGACAAGTGGGCAGGTCTTGTGTACACGTTTTTTCGTAATTTAATTTCGTGAAGGTACTTATCCCCGCAAAGCACGGGGATTGAAAAGAGCACCCCTCAAGGGGGTACTGAAAAAGAGTCCCGGCTTATTTCCCATTTACCGGGGTTAGGAGTTTTTATGTTCACCAATTCAATTGATCTTGTGCTGTACGTTACCGGGAAAACCGCACCGTAACCAGACAGGCGATTGATACCACATCAGCAGCTGTAGATCCGGAATCCACTCCGGGGGCTACGCCAGCTGTCTTTCCTTTTTGGTTCCGTCGAACCTCTGCAATATTTTTGCGTCCTTTTCCCGGTAACTGTTCTTCGTTTTTATTTTCACGTCTGACGAGCTTTCGGCTTCGGTATTTCCGTATATCGTATATTCGATCTGCTCTCAGATCTGCAGACAACGCAACAGGGAAAAAGATATGCAAAACATACATAACAACAAACAGTTACACGAAAACACGTTCTTGTCTGGACTGGCAAAGCTGGGATGGACGCCCTTTTTTCAACAGCAATACGAAAAGTTAGCTGCCGATTCCACCCCGGCAAGGGTAGTCGGGGTGCAGAGGCATGTCTTTTCTGTAATGCAAGGAGATGAAGTGTTCCACGTTTCGCTGGCCGGTCGGCTGTATAACCAGGCAACTGAAATATATCCGGTTGTTGGCGACTGGGTGCTTGTGAACGAGCAGGTTATCACCTACATTTTTACAAGAAATAATCTATTGTCCAGAAAGACAGCCGGAGGAAGAGCTGGCCGGAATGCTGCAGTATATGACGAACAGGGGATAGCAGCCAATCTTGATTTTGCCTTTATCGTCTGCGGCCTTGATAGGGATTACAATCCGGCAAGGATCGAACGATACCTTACGCTTACCTATCATTGCGGTATTAGACCGGTCATTTTGCTCAGCAAATCGGACCTGCAGCAAAACCCGAAGCAATTTGTCTGCGAGGTGGAGGCCATCGCCCCCGGCGTACCGGTTTATCCTCTGTCACTCTATGACAATGATGCGGTTTCGCGTATTGCGGCGCTACTCTACCCACACCGGACGGCGACTCTGATCGGTTCATCGGGTGCGGGTAAATCCACCCTGATCAATCAGCTTGCCGGGAAAAACATCAGACAAACCCAGGCGGTCGGAGAAAGGGTCGGTAAAGGCCGGCATACAACCACAAGCCGTGACCTGTTTCTTCTGCCTGGGGGCGGAATGGTAATTGATAATCCGGGCATCAGGGAAATCGGCTTATCTCGGCAGGTAACAGACAGTACAAGCGCATTTCCTGATATTGAGGCATTAGCCGGACAATGCAGGTTTAGCAATTGTACGCACACCTGCGAGCCAGGATGTCGGGTGCTCGAAGCGATAGCCACAGGAGAAATATCCTCGAGACGGTTGAGTAACTATATCAAGCTAAACAATGAGCTTGACTACACCCGCGAGCGTCAAAACAAAAGTGCTGACAGAGTGGAAAAAGAACGGTGGCAGCATATTTCAAAAAAAGTGAAAAATTTGAAAAACAGGAGAAATCAACAATGGAAATAATGTTTGCTAAATCAGCACATAATCAAGACCTGCAACATCTCCACCAGCAGGCTTTCGGTTCTGCTCACTTGAAATCCCACAACAAGGTATTGATGAACATTCTTTCCAGGCAGGTCTTTAGGGAGGATCAGTAGCTATCATCTCAACTTTCCGAGTTGTGAACATAATTGTCGAAAATATAGTTAACTTACTGAAATAACACGATATATGTTTGAAGTAACTGTTGCTACATCATTTGTAATGGTTTCTTGCAACACCTTTATATAAAGATGTTGGTAAAGAGAGAGATGATAGCCCCGGTAAAGGAGAAATAAGCCGGTACTCATCCCCGTGCTTTGCGGGGATAAGTACCTTCACGAAATTCATTCATAAAAAACACGAAATGAATTTCAAAGGTGCTAAAGGGCATCCAGCGAAAGCTTGGCAGATGGAGGCTTCTTGTCGGCAAGCGCTTCCGGCTTTTTGATGCCTATGCGGTCTTTCGAAATCTGTGCCTGGTCTTCTAGTTGATCTGCTATGGCCTGGGCACGTTTTCCGGCAAGCTGGAGGAAGCTCTGGTCTGCAACCTTTTCGCTGTCAGCCAGCCGGATGAAGAGCTCTCCTGCCAAGAGAGTGGCCTGTTCGGAACTCATCCCGCCCGGGATGGCCTTATAGAGTTCCAGATTGTCCACCACCTTTGTCAATACTCCCTTTTTCTTCCCTTCTTTCTCCTGGTCTGGTTCAGGCGTGCGTGGTTTTACCGAGCCCGTTGCGATGCCTTTTCTTAATTTGTCCAGAGACGCCTTCCCGAAACGCTTGCTGTACAGCTCCTCCAGAATATTTTCCGTCTTGGAGTCAGTAAAATCAAGAGGCCCGGGATCTTCATTGGCGGCTAGTTTTGTTCCCAGCCTGGTGGCGACACTTTTGCGAATAGTTAAATCCTTTAACTCCTTGCCGTCAATCTCAGGACTATAGCGTCCCTGGATAACCAGCTTGAGTTGGGGGCGCTTCTTCAAGGCATCGGCAAGTTTCATGAGTTTTTCCTGTTCCGGCGGCTGGAGATCGGTACTGCCGGGATCGAACGCCACCGCATCGAAATTTTCCCCATCTCCCCCGAACAGACTTCCCAGAGCCCTGAATGGGGCCGTCACCGCCTTGGTGATCAAATTTGTAAAAGTATTCCAGATGAGAGGCCCGATACTGAATTGGGGATCTTTCAGATCTCCGCTGACGGGCAGGCCAATATCTATTCGTCCCTGGGCGTCCTGTAAAAGAGCTATTGCCAGATCCAGGGGCAGGTTGGCCGCATCAGGATCGTCCACTTGTTTGCCCAGCACCAGGTTATCAATGAGTATTTTATTATCTCCTATCATTTTGTAATCATGAATTTGATACTTAAGGTCGGCAGAGACCTTGCCGGACTTGATCAGGCGACCGGCAAACTTTCCTGAATAGGGAGAGAGATTTTTCATTTCCAGATTATGAAAGGCCAGATCAACGTTGGATGAACGGCCAAAATCGTTGGGCCGAATTGTTCCGCTGATTTTGGCCGTGCCGTATTTGTCCACTCCACCTTCCATTTGAATATTGGCCTCTGCGTCCGGGGCCGACGAAAGTCCGGTTATTGTTCCCTTGAGGTCGTGGATACGGGTCTTGAACTGGGTCCGCAGGCTCAGATCGGCAAAGATCATGTTGCCCTTTTCCACCTGTACACGGGAAATTTTATACGGAAAGACGTCCTTCTCTTTTGTCTGCCCAGGTTTGGCTGGTGGAGGAATTGTGTCGCTTTGTTGTTTTTTCAAAACCCTGGCCATATTCAAAGTTTTGTCTTTTGCAATGATCAGCTCCCCGACAGGTTGTATTATCTTGATGTCCTGCACCTCAAGCCCGTTTGGCTGAAGAGTCAGTGTGGCCTTGGGGATCTGTACAGAATCCCAGCTTAAATATGGCTTGGCAAAATCAGCCTCGGTAAGGCTCAGATCATTGAGGCTGAAATCACCTTCATAGGCTATCTTCTGTGGTGCTTTCGGTATTCCATAGCGCAGGTGGCCATGCGTGGAGACTGCCGCCGATTCTATGGTTAGGGTAAGGTAGGGTTCGATATAGGGTTGCAGGGAGGTGAGCACCATACCGGATACGTTAATCTCCGCCTCCACCGACGGGAGGGAAGGATTCACTGTGCCGCTCACTGTCGCCGTCCCACCCTGTTCAACCTGAAATCCAAGGCTAAAGTCCATGGGGGATTTGCCGTCAACGTTGGAAATCTTGGCCTTGATGGTCTGCAGGCTGACCACCGGGTTGTCTGAGGGGGTTGTTAGATCTGAGAACCGTGAACTGAAGCCATCAACCTCGAAGGACTTGACCAGGAATTTCCAGGCCGGGCTGCTCTTGGCTGCCGGTTTCACAGCCGGGGATTCTCCGGCGCCACCCTTTGTTTCTAGGGCCTTCAGCCAGTTTATTGTTCCACTGACATCCCGGCCGACGTCAAGGCGGCCTGTGTTCAGGGCAATCCTCGAAATCGTGAGCATACGAGTGTCCAGATCACACTCTCCGCCTTCGACTGTCAGTTTTTCTGTGGCAAACAACGGTTCCGGGGCCAGAGCACTCTGGATATTGACCGCTTTCAGTTCACTGGATATTTCGTGCAGAGTAACCTTGCTGGCCTGTTCACCCGCTTTCACCTTCGCCTTAAAACTGAGGTCAATGTCACCAATTCCTGCCGTGATCGGCGTTTTACGACTCTGGTCGACTAAGGCAAGGGAGACATCTTGAACCTTGATGGCATCAACGTTCATTCTGAATGGAGGGGCGGTCTGCGCAGGGGGCGGAGGTGCGGTAACCGCAGTGGGTACAGGAGGAGGTGGCGTCGTCTGGTCTGCTCCGGCAACAGGTTCTAAAGGCTGCGCCCCAGGCGAAGAAGTTTTTTGCCTTGGGTGCTCCACCGGTTCCGTGGCGCGGATTATCCCTTGCATATTGAGGTCGCCGGTCTCGTTGATCCGAACATCAACCGCCCCCTTTTCGACAAGCAGCCCTGCCACATGCAATTGCCTGGTCGCCAGATCGAAATGAGGAGCATCGAGATCAACCTTTTTCAACTGTAGGAAGGGTTTATCTGCATGGATCAGTTGCAAGGACAGATCTGCCAGCGAGACTTTAAGGTCATCGAGCGTCATCAGGATGGGACTGGATGTGGCGTCCAGATGATATTTGGTGGTGAGGGTGATCTGTCCCGCCGGTTGTTGCAGATTCGTTTTGTCCTTAATAAACTGCCACAGGCTGGCTGCACGAATGGCTTTGAGGCTAAAGCTGCCCTCAGAGCGCAAGGGGGCAAGAGAAACCTCGCCTTGCCATTGCAATGACTCTCCTGCTTCCGTTGTGGCGGAAATAGCATAGGAGCCATTATGGTCTTTGACCGTGGATAAATCTTTCACATGGATATCGAGTTTCTCAAGGCTGAGTTGAGCCGGTGTGCTCTGACGCCTATCGATCGCAACAATCCGTCCTTCGCTAATGGTTACTCCCTGAAGGATGAATCGCAAAGGTTTGGCATCGGGCTTTACCCGCTCCGGTGGAGACGATGATGCCGCCGCCAGCTTTTCGAAATTGATCGTACCATCGGACTCAAAGGCCAGTTGGATGTCAGGTTTGTCGAGATCCAGTTCCCGTAGCACCACCGCCCAACGAAAAAGGCTGCTCGTCTCCAGGTCAACAAAGAGCCTTGCAAAGGCAATCAGTGGTGATCCGTCTGACTGTTTAAGGCTGAAATCATTGATCTCAACAGTCAACAGAAAGGGGTTAATGCGGACTTTCTCAAGGGAAGCCAGGCAATGCAGGTTGTTTTGTGCGTATCTCGGTGCATACCAGCGGACGAGTTCTGGTAGGGCGATAAAACCGGTAAGGGTATACAGTAGCAGAGCGGCCACCGAGATTATCAGATACTTATGGGACAGCAGCTTTGGTAATGTTCGTTTCATGGTCAATCCTGTGAAGAAGTGAAATGCTATTAAGTGTTAAAGTGTTCTCTGAGGATTTCCAACGTGCAAATGTAAAGAGAATTTTCAAAATAAAAATACCTCGATGAGATCATCTGGTTCAAGGACCTCGCCTGGCTCTAAAACGATATAACCGTCTGCATGGACAATGGAACTGAGCATGTGCGAGCCCTGTTGCGTCATTTCTTTAATAATCGCAAGCTCATTGGCTTTATCCTCAATTGTAACCCGGATAAAATTGGTCCGATTGCCTTTGTTCGATACTCTTTGGGTTGTCTTGGCGGTGATAGAGTTATTTGTAGATGTAACACCCTGCAATTCCAGCAGTATTGGCCGAACATAGTTGATAAAGCACATGAAGGCAGAGACAGGGTTGCCGGGGAGCCCAAAAAGCAGTGTGTCCTTCCGGCGGCAGACAAAAAGCGGTTTCCCTGGTTTTTGGCGAATTTTCCAAAAAAGTTCTTCGAATTCTGCTGCTAAAGCGGCATCTTTGACATGATCATGCCTGCCTACTGACACCCCTCCCGAGCAGATGATAATGCTGTCACCCGACTCAGCCGCCTGCCTAACGGCATTTATGGTTTGTTCCAGGCTATCCTTCACGTGCGTCGCAGAGCGTAAAATTGCACCGGTTTCACGAACTGCACTTGCCAGCATGATGGAGTTTGAATCCCTGATCTGATGTGGTTTAATGTCAGTTGCGTCGGCAGGGGCTAATTCTGTTCCTGTCACCAGTAAAGATACGCTGGGATTGGTAAATACAGGAACTGCGGAAACACCCACTGCCGCAAGCAGCGCTAACTCTCTGGACCTCAAGGCAACCCCTTTGCGAAAAAGAAGGTCACCCTTTTTAAACTCTTCTCCGGCATGTCTGACATCCTGCCCTAATGCCCGTACCGCGAAGATGGCAACCTGGTTGCCATTGCTTTCTGTATCTTCAACCCGAACAACTGTATCTGCGCCCGCCGGCAACATTGCCCCGGTACTGATTCGTATGGCTGTGCCGGCATTGACCACGCCCTCAAAAGGGATACCAGCCTGACTTTCTCCGATTATTTCCAGCTTAGCCGGGTATTGCTGACTGGCAGTGGTACAATCTGACCATTTCAAGGCGAAACCATCCATGGCAGAGTTGGTGTAACGTGGAGATGACTCCGGTGCTGTAATATCCTTGCTGAGGCAACGATTATATGCATCTTCAAGGGCAACAATTTTGGTTTGCGGGGCCGGTATATTATTGTGAAGTATTTGCAGTGCTTCCTGTACTGATATCATTTCTTTCCTCTACTTTTAGGGCGCATTTTTGTCACATTGATTTAACAACCAAGCAAATAGTATTCTTTTCCTCATAAATAGCAACTGAACCGGTTTTTCTTCCTGCTCTCCGACATTAGATCTTGGCTGCTGGCAACTACTTTAAGACAAGTTAAGAAAAAATCCCTCGTTTCAGGATGGAAACTAACGTAGTATTCTTTCTGAAACCCTTTGTCCTCTTTCAGCATAATTGCTGGAATAGTGTGTGGAAATGCTTTGCTTTAAAGGAAGAATCAAATGTCAAAAAATCTTTATATAACTGCACTGGAACCCAAAAGCGGTATATCCTTGGTTGCTTTGGGGGTAATGGAATTTCTTGTTCGAAACCTGGTCCGAGTGGCTGTTTTTCGACCAATAGTCAACACGAAAAATGACCATGACGGCAAGGATGAGATTATCAATCTGATATCAACCCACTACAATCTCGATATCCCTTATCAGCAGATGTATGCCTATACCTTTGAGGAAGCGAGGACTCTTGTTTCGGACAAAAAATATGACAAGCTCCTTGAAGGGATCCTTGAGAGCTATAAAAATCTTGAAAATAATTATGATTTTGTCCTCTGCCTGGGAACAGATTATGAGAGCGACTCTTCGGCCTTTGAATTTGAACTCAATGTAGAGATCGCCAACAATCTCGGCTGTCCGGTTCTGATGATTGCCAATGCTCACAAAGGATCTATTGATGGGGTTGTCAGGTCCTGCCGTTTTGCCATTGAGTCTTTCGGGGAAAAGGGATCGAAGATACTGTCAATTATCGTCAACAGAACGCCGGTGAAATTGCAGCGGGAAATGTTGCGGTCTCTAAAGGAGAGGCTGCAGCAGGAAATAGAGCTTATTTACTCTATTCCCTTTGAAAACACCCTTGATCGACCGACCATGGCGGAGATAGCCACGGCTTTGAAGGCAAAAGTTATTTTTGGCAGCAGCCAGCTAAACAGGCCTGTCTCCCGCTTTGTTATCGCGGCGATGAATTTGAAAAATTTACTACCACGCCTGGAGGATGGCAATCTCATCATTACCCCGATTGACAGGATTGATATTATTCTCGGCATGCTCGCTGCATACCGGTCGTCCAATATGCCTAATATCGGCGGCATTGTGCTGACTGGTTTTCTGCAGCCCGACGAGACCCTGAGCAATCTTCTCCAGGGAATGGAAGATCTCGTGCCGATTGTCAAAGTGGAGGCGGATACCTTCACGACTGCAACAAAGATTATGGCTATTCGCAACTGTATCACCCCCGATTCAGTCCTTAAAATTGCCTCAGGACTGGGATTGTTTGAATCCAATGTTAATACTTCGGAGTTAAGAAAAAAGATTGTCGGCTACAGCATGCTCTTCACCACCCCGAAAATGTTCGAATTCGGTCTTGTGAAACGTGCCCACGAACATAAACAGACGATAGTACTTCCCGAAGGAGACGATGAGCGGATACTGCGGGCCGCCGAAATACTTATTCACCGGGATGTCGTGGAGATCATCCTGCTTGGCAAGGTCCAGGCTATTAAAAGCAAGATTTTAAGTCTCGGTTTGGCTCTGGATGGTGTTAAAATTATTGATCCAGTAAAATCCGAGTTGTTCGATGACTATGCAGAAACCTATTTTGCGCTGAGAAAGCATAAAGGGATTACACCGGATAACGCCAGGGACGTGATGTCTGCTGTTAACTATTTTGGCACGATGATGGTCTACAAAGGCCACGCTGACGGCATGGTGTCTGGAGCGGTTCATTCCACCCTGAACACGGTGAGGCCTTCTCTTGAGTTCGTTAAAACCAAACAGGGCAGTACCATCATGTCTTCAGTGTTTTTTATGTGCCTTGAAGACAGAGTGCTGGCCTATGGCGATTGCGCTGTTAATCCCCGGCCTACTGCGGAGCAACTGGCTGAAATCGCCATTGAATCATCAAAAACAGCGATGCTTTTCGGCATAAAGCCTTATGTTGCCATGCTTTCTTACTCTTCTGGTACGTCTGGCATAGGCGAAGAGGTTGAGAAAATTAAAAAAGCCACAGAGATTGCCCATCGGCTGGCACCTGATCTCTTGCTTGAGGGACCAATTCAGTATGACGCGGCTATCGACCCAATAGTTGCTGCGACGAAGATGCCGGAGAGTAAGGTTGCCGGCAAGGCGACTATTTTTATATTTCCAGATCTCAATACCGGCAATAATACCTATAAGGCTGTTCAGCGATCTGCTGGAGCGGTGGCGATTGGCCCGATTATGCAGGGTTTGAATAAACCGGTAAATGATCTCAGTCGCGGCTGTGTTGTCACAGATATTGTCAATACCGTGGCAATTACAGCTATTCAGGCCCAGGCCGAAAAGGGTTTAGTGTCATAAAAGAGGAGCTATGAAAATAGTGGCTAGAAAAGCAAGTTCTTCATATTGTATATGAAAGTTATTCACACTCGATGGATTTTTGCAACCGGGTGCCAGAAGCGTTTTTTTTCATCAGGAGATACGACATGCAAGAGAGAGAAATAATTCATTATATAAAAAATGAGAACAATACAGATCTGCTGTATCTTATTGTTGTTACCTGTCTGGAGAAGCTGGTCCGTATGGGGAAAGCCTCTACAGTAAAGGCCATTTTGGATTCTGGAACAACCAGTCTCTATAATATGATACAAAAATGAACATCGTTGAATGGAAAACTGGCTCATGACATTAATGCCAATTTTTACTGGTTTGACCGAGAATACACTGCTCGGTCAAACCTTCGGTGGAGTCTTGTGCATCATGTATGTTTGATGAAATACAAAACACGCGATTGTCACCTGTTGTTTTGCAAGATAATTGGAGACTTACGCAGCGAGATAGTCATGCTGCTCGGTAAGAGGAACAATTTCACCGTTAATTTTCACATAAGCTCGTTTCTTCTGGTCAACGTATATCTGAGTCAGTATACGGCCAGCTATCTCCGCCCTATCGTTAACTATGAATCCTTTGCCTGCTTGACGTAATTCGCGTTGGTCTGGGTTGCTTTTCATAATTTATCCTCTTTTGATATGGGAAATTCTATTAAAAGTTAATTTGATCTTGCTGCCGATAGAATTGCAGTAACTGTGCCATGCTCGAAATGTTGTGGTGAAGAACAAGGGTAAAAATTTTATTATATTGCATATGTTTCTAAAATTACAGGAATTAGCCAGTGTTTTTGGTGGCGTCTTCGACTCAGCGGCGGCGGACTTTTTGTCAAGATGCATACGGAGATAGCCAAACAATAAAAAAAATGGTAACAGTGTTTACGATTGATGGTTTGCTGACCAATTTTGTTCAATGGAATACTGACGGATCTGGATTGTTTTTATGTTGTTTAATTATTTGATTTGTAAGAGATATCTCCACGAAATAGAGGCTATCTCTTTGTGAAGGAAATCATAGAGAAATGTCTCGATTGAGAGCATGTAACTATTAGAAATGTAAAGATATCGGAGACAACAATCATCCGGCGACTAGAGCGCCGCAAACATCGTTTACATATATGGCAAAAGGTACACCGCACATAAATACATCAGAATCATACCTTACCCAGCTCAAACAAAAACTCTCTAGGTTGGCCGGGGCGTGGACTATTGAAGATTACCACGCCTTAACCACCTTTTATTCCTCCTTTGTTCCGTCTTTAATGAAGGTTGAGCGCTGCACTGTTTTTATCATGGAATTGGGTAGCAAAGAGATCTGCTCTATCTTTGGAACCGGCCTTGAACGCCAAAAAATCAAACCACCACTTACGGGGAGCATCGTTGGCGGTGTCATTAGTTCCGGCCAAAGTTTTCTGGTAAACGATCTTCAGGGACAAGCTGGGTACCATTTGTTCATGGAGGAGCAAACCGGTTTTACCTGTCGTAATATGATATGTGCCCCCATCAAGAGTATTACCGGCAACAACGTTAGCGGTGCAGTACAACTCCTTAATAAGCTTGATGGTCAGGACTTCACTGAAGGCGATCTGGCTCGTCTTGAAGAGATTGCACATTTTCTATCACTTTCCACCGAATCTATTGTACTCAACCAAGAGATACTGACTATTGCCACTTCTCTTGGACAAGAAGCGGAGCGTCTTGACAAGGAATCAATCAACGGTGTGACGCTCATTGCGGCGAGTCGGGCTATGAAGGAGGTGCTGGACCTCGTTCGTATTGTCAGCAAGACACCAGTTAACGTCTTGATTCAGGGTGAGAACGGTACTGGAAAAGAGCTCATTGCCCGAATGATTCACCAACATGGAGAGCGGAAGGACCAGCCGTTCTTGCCGGTTAACTGCGCCAGCATCCCTGAAAGTTTAATGGAAAGCCAGTTTTTCGGCCACGAAAAGGGGGCCTATACCGGTGCCAATGCTGCCCGGCAAGGATTGTTCGAAGAGGCCAGTGGCGGCACTCTGTTTCTTGACGAAATCGGCGAGATGCCGCTGGTTATCCAGCCAAAGGTCCTCAGGGCAATACAAGAGGGGGAGGGGAACCGGGTGGGGAGTAATCTCACTTATAAGTATGATCTCCGGCTCATCAGCGCCACCAACCGGGATTTATCTGAAGAGATGCAGCAGGGACGTTTCCGGGAAGACCTCTTCTTTCGTCTCTTCTCGGTGGAAATCACTTTGCCGCCTCTGAGGGACCGGAAGGAGGACATCCTGCCCCTCTCTTTGCATTTCCTGAAGCTGACCAATGAGCGTTTTAATAAACATATTCCCGGCTTTTCATCTGCGGTACTGAATCTGTTCGAGGCTTATGGCTGGCCTGGCAATGTGCGGCAGCTTCAGAAGGAAATTGAACGACTGGTCGCTCTCACCGAAGAGGGGCAGGTTATCCAGGTGGACCAGCTCTCCAGAGAACTTCATTCCCTCTATTCGACGCAAAAGGATACTTACCACGAGACGACTGAAGGGTATCTGGACCTTCCCGAACAAATCAAACGGTTGGAAATTATTTTGATTGAAAAAGCTATGCGACGCACTAAAGGCAATAAGACCCAGGCTGCCAAATTGCTGGCGATAACCCGGCAAGGCTTGGATAAAAAAATCAAAAGGCATAGTTTGTTATTTTGACGTGAAGCGCATAGTTGGTTTTTAAAAATGGTAAAATCATAAAAAGTCCTCATTCGAGATGGTGAATTATAATTATAGTGCTGTTGCTCTCTTTTGGGTAAGTACATTATTTCATAAGTTTTTTGATCAAAAGGATTGTGATGAAAGAGTCGCTCGCCGCCTTCGTTGAGAAGAGTGAAAAAGAACAGTTCAGGCTGCTGGAAGATTTGGTTCTACAGCCAAGTTTTTCTCGTTTCAAAGAGGGGGTCGATGCCGTTGGGCAGAAGATCGCAGCAAGTCTGAGGGAAGTCGGTATGACCTTGGAGACAGTGCGGGAGTCTGAGGTGGGTAATCAGTTGGTCTTTCGTTCACCCGCTTACCGGACTGGTTCGTCTGGGCTCTTGTTGATCGGGCACATGGACACCGTGTATCCGGTCGATAGCAGCTTTAACACGTATAAGGACGATGGCAGGGTGGTGTCAGGACCTGGGGTTGTTGATATGAAAGGTGGTTTGGTTGCGGCCATTTTTGCCATCAAGGCCTTAGCCAGTTGTGGGTTGCTTGCTAAAATCCCTCTCACCTTGATATGTAATTCCGATGAAGAAATCGGCTCTCCGGCATCATGGCCTCTTATCAAGACAGAGGCAGAAAGAAGTCTTTTGGCCCTTGGTTTTGAGTGTGGCGGTCTGAACGGTGAAGTGGTAACCGGACGGAAAGGGAAGGTTGACTTTCTGCTTGTTGTCAAAGGGGTGGCAGGGCACGCTGCGTTTGCCGGTGTCGATAAAGCCAGTGCCATTCTGGCTCTGGCTCATAAAATTATTGCTCTCGAACGGCTCAACAATAATCAGCAGAAGATAGTCGTCAATGTCGGGGTGATCAAGGGAGGGATAGGTCCCAATACTGTTGCTGACTCGGCTATGGCTGAGATCGACATTCGGTTTGTGGAAATGGCTGATGCTGAAGATATGGCCAGGAAGATTGAGCAGGTCGCCATGGAATGTTCAGTGGTCGGTACTCAAGCGGAGCTGCACAGAAACCCTGTAATAGCACCTATGATACAATCGGTCGGCAACAAAAAACTCTTTCAGATAATTTCCCGGGAGGCGGATACGCTCGGCTTGCCGTGTCTGGAGGAATTTCGGAGCGGTGTGTCTGATGTAAATACTATCGCTGAAGCCGGGATTCCGGTTGTTGACGGCATGGGACCTATTGGCGATTGTGACCACAGTGAAAGAGAATATATGATCAGGGACAGCCTCCCGGCCCGCACTAAGCTCGCGGCAATGAGCATACTCAGCAGTTGGAATTATTTTGGCAGAGCTCCTGGCTGACGGTTAGAAAGCGCAAAAGTAAGTAACTTTATTTGGTTTGTATTTGCTGAGCGTTAGCGTTTTGTTTTATAATCACCAAAAATCTCAGCAACGTTTATTAACATGGCATTGAATATTATAGTTTTCGGAGTCTTACCTTGAAGTGGACAGAGGGCAATTTAGAAGATCAAAATGATATGGGGCAATCCATTTATCTGCTTATGTCTCTTTTGCCGCCACCCGTTTCACTGAATGTTCTGTGTTCTATTACCGGTTATCCCCCCGTAGAAACCCTACAAGTCGTTGAAGAACTTGTTAAGAGCGGCCTCCTGTTAAAATATAAGAAAAAGGGGGCTGGCTACTATTGGCTGTCTGATTATAAAGCGGCGAAAGAGTATTTAACGCAAATTCCAACATCGACTTTATTCAGCGCTGCCAAACAGCTTGTCTCAGGTATCTGTGCGTATAGGCCGGACAGCCCGAAAAGATGGCTGACCCTTGCCCATATTTACCAGATTTCCGGCCTGCCTGTGAAGCACTTTAATGAGTTGGTTCAGGCTGGTCATTATTGTCTTGATCGAAATTTGCCCATAGATGCTGCCATTTACTACCGGATGGCCCTGGAAGGCATGGAAAAAGCGGAGCTTGGCGAGAAGGAACAACAAAGTTTCATTGATGGTACTATTGCCCTTTGTACTTGCCGGGATACGGCACTGTCAAAAGATATCCAGAGAAGATTTTTAGAAAAGGCTCTTCGGTTTTGCGATGCTGTCAAAGATCCTGTCTCCAGAATAAAATTGATGGTCCTGATTGCCAAAACCTTTATAAAAACAGCTAAATCCGATGAAGCGGCCAAACTGCTTGAGCAGGCCTGGCAAATGCTGGGCGACAATGATTTTCCAGATCAGATCCGTCTTCAGGTGGCCCTGGCAAATTCCGAACTGCTTTTCTGGCAGGGTTATATAAATAAAGCCATTGAACGGTACGAGTCGGTTATCAGCAATCACGAAGAGCTCCCCTCTGACGTGGAGACACTCAAGAGCTGCATACGGCTCGGGTGGACATATGGTATTGCTGGAGAGACGGCCCGGGGGGTGGGCTTGATTCGGTCGGTCCGAAAGAAGGCCAGAGAGCTGGGTGCCCAGGATTTGGAACGATATGCAACTCTGATCCTCGTTGTTGTTCTGGCGGAGGCCTTTAGAATTGAGGAGGCGGAAGCATTCCTCAAAGAACTTTTTAAGGGCTCGGCTGATCTTCTTGATCCTTACACCCTGTGGCCAGGTAATGGTAAGAAAGCCTACTTTGCCTATTGCCATGGCGAATACGAAAAGGCCTTCATGTATCAAAACCAAGCCTGGGAGAATTCACAGAAGTTAGGAACACCGCACCACCGTGGGCCGGATAATCTGGAAATCATGCTTGGTCTCGAAGAAATGGGCATGGTTCATCCCCATTGGAACTTTGAGTCAGACGTAAAGCGGCTGTTGAACTGGCCGGACGTCTATATGCGGGGGGTGGCTTTAAGATTTAGAGCGCTTAAAGCTTTTAGGCAGAAAAAATCATCAGAGAGTATCAAAGCCGATTTAGAGCAAAGCATAGCGCTTTTGACAGAGGCCGGTGCCAAAATCGAATTGTCCCATGCGCAGATTCTGATGGCACGCATTCAGATCAAAGAAAAAAAGGTACCAATTGCCGAAAAACTTCTTGAAACTGCCTGGAAAACCCTCTCGAAAGTAAACCCGAAGCTTTTTCCGGAAGACTTGAAGTCCTATCTTGACCGGGCATCGAAACATACGTTTTGGGTGGAGGCCCTTCTAGGCGTTGGCAATGCATTAAGTTCAATACGGACACGAAGCGATCTCCTGAGTCAGATCATTAAACAAGCCATGGTTATTGCCGGTGCAGAGCGGGGTGCCATTTTTCTGCGGCAGGATCAACGGTTGGAAATGGTTGCCAGCCGGAATGTTGAGATTGCTGAGATCTCTGCGGACGGATTTGCATACCAGATGGGGTTGGTTGAGCAGGTCTTTAAGTCAGGATCAGAAATTGTTAAAAAAATTGATGTCTTCCAGCTGACTCAAGAGGAAAATCTCAGTAACGTGGGATGGATTGGCTGTTTCCCTATCCGTCTCAAATCCAGGGTGATGGGTGTTATTTTTATGGACCGTGGCTCCACCCGACTGCAGTTGCCGGAAGATGAGATTGCCCTGCTGCGAATCATCAGCAATCAGGCGGCCGTTGCCTTGGAAAATATGGAAGCTTATGAAGAAATCAACGATTTGAAAAGTGATCTGGAGGCTGAAACCCATTATTACAAGGAGGCTTTTGAGCCCAATCCTTTTAAAACCACGATGATTGGGCGGACAGAGCCGTTTAGGCAGATGTTGGATTTGATCAATCGTGTGGCCAAATCAGATACCACCGTCATGATTACCGGGGAGACCGGAGTGGGGAAAGATCTGGTGGCGCAGGCCATCCACCAGCACAGCAACCGATCTTCAGGCCCATTTATCGCGGTCAACGTGGTTTCTCTTAGTCCAGAACTCATCGCAAGCGAACTGTTTGGCCATGAAAAAGGCGCCTTTACCGGGGCATCCCAAGCGCGGTCAGGGCGATTTGAACTTGCCAGCAGAGGCACATTGTTCCTCGATGACATCGATGCCTTCACCCTGGATATCCAGGCGAAAATGCTCCGGGTTCTGGAGGCAAAGGAGTTTGAGCGTGTGGGCAGTACCCGGACCATGAAAACCCAGTTCCGTCTCGTGGCCGCCAGCAATAGAAATATAGAAGAACTGGTTGAACAAGGCCTTTTTCGGTCCGATTTTTATTATCGGCTCAATGTGTTTCCCATTAAGGTACCTGCCCTTCGCGAACGTTCCGTAGATATTCCGGCACTAGCCCGATATTTCTTAGAAATGTTTAGCCATAGATTCGGTAAGAAGTTTGACCGCATACCGAAAAAGGATTTAGATATGCTGATGAATTATCACTGGCCCGGCAATATCCGTGAATTGCGGCATGTGATTGAGCGGGCGGTGCTTCTCAGCAGAAGCGGATATTTGTCTATTCCACCTTTAGCTCCCTGCACGCATGGGACAGTTAGCGATGCTGAAAAAATTCTGTCCTTAAAGGAGATGGAGGCCCGGCATATCATCAAAGCCCTGTCCAGATGCCGGGGAAAGGTTAATGGCACGGGCGGTGCTGCTGAGCTTCTTGAGGTTAAACCCACCACTCTCTATTCAAAGATGAAGCGGTTGGGAATAGAACGAGATGTCTATCGGATCAAAAAAGGCCATTAAAAAACGATACCTCAAGCTGGAGTGCTCAGTGGCACCGTGGGAGCTCCCGCGGTGCCACTGAGTTTTTTACTACGACATCAACGTTAAAACATTTTTTTGCTCATCTCATCGATGGCCTTACTGGCTTCATCGTAGACACCAGGGAAAGAACTGAAGTTTAATCCTTGGGTCAGGCAGGGGATAAAATAATGCTTGCCACAAGTTGTGCAGGCTTTTTCCACATGCTCAGCAATTACCTTGGCGTCCCAGGCCGGATGATCCAGAGGACCGCTGTCAATTTCTCCCATAAAGGAGATTTGACCACCGTACTCTTTTATTAATTCCGGGGTGTTGTTGGTGGTCATCACTCCCTGCCAGATATCGATACCCATTTCAATCATGGACGGTACCAGGTTGGCGGCATAGGAGTCGCTGTGGTGGACAATGAGTTCCACTCCATTGTCTTTCCAGAATTTATAAACTCTTTTGTAGGGTTCCAGGAAAAATTCCCTGAACATCTCGGGCGACAATAATGAGGCAATTTGGGAGCCCCAGTCGTCATGGTGGAACAGGGCGTCAGGTTTGATCCGTTTTATGATCTCTTTGGCATAACTTATCTCATAGTCGGTCAAGAACTCTATGAGGTCATGCATATGCTCGGGTTCTTCATAAAGGTTCATCATGGCATCTTCCATACCCATAAGAAAGTGAGTCATCTCGAAGGTGCCGGAGGCAAAAAAGACAGTGACAAATTTATCTTTGCGATCAACAGAGTTGGCATGTTTTATGGCTGCAGCCCAACGTTCATCAGAAAATTCAACACTAGGACATTGAATAGTCTCTCTCCATTTGGTGACATCCTTGATCGCTATTTTATCTGGAGTGTGTACGGGAAAGGGTCCGAGCTGGCCTTCAGGCCAAGACATGGTGATACCCCATTCATTGGTTATGGTCTCGCCAATTTGGGGGCGGGATCTTAAGGGTGCTTCCAATATAATGTCCAGAAATTCATACTGATTGACAAATCTATCAGGACTTCCGCCCTTGATAGTTTCAATAAGGTTCTGCCTTTTGGTCAACATAGTTGAGGATCTCCTTGTATGTGTTTTTTTATGCTGCCGCTACCAGTTCTTTAGCCGTTACTGCTGCGCTGCCGGCATCCGGGGCATAGGCATCGGCACCGATCTCGGTGGCAAAATCCTGGGTGACCGGGGCACCGCCAACCAACACCTTGAATCCTGAAAGGCCACAGGCCTTAAGGGCTCCAACGGTTTCTTTCATCGCAGGCATTGTTGTCGTAAGCAGGCCGGAGCATGCCACAAGTTTGACGCCTTCGTTGTCCTTGATGGCATTGATGAATTTTTCCGATGAAACGTCTACACCAAGATCAATCATCTTAAACCCGGCACTTTCCAGCATCATGGCAACGAGATTTTTGCCGATATCGTGCAGATCGCCTGCCACCGTACCGATTACGCAAGTACCAAGTGAAGAGGAAGCCTCGCCTGCCAGGTGGGGTTTGAGTACGTCTACCCCTTTGGACATGGCCTTGGCGGCGATGAGCATTTCCGGCACAAAAATTACGCCGGTTGAAAACTTGTCTCCAACAACTCCCATTCCGTCGACCATGGCCTGAAGAATTTCCATTGCGGAACTGCCTTCGTCTAATGCCTCCTGCACCAATCCAGGGACCAGTTTGGGTTTGCCAACTTCTACATTTGCTCTTACTTCGTCAATTTTAGACATGATCTGTTTCCTTTTCTTGATGTTTTTTGGTTGGTTCCATTTATTTTACAGGGCCGAAAAGACCCTTTCTGTATCCGCCAATGTACTCAATGCAATACTCGTCTTCTCCGTTTAGAGCTTCAGTGGCATAAATAAGTCCCATCATATGCTTATGCAGGGGGTTGATAATGGCACTGTCCATTCCAGCTCCCATGGCCAGAACGATGAAGGCCTGATTGACAAACTTGCGGGCAGGAAGATTGAATGAAATATTGCTCGCTCCGCCTGTGACGTGGATCGAGGGATATTGTTTCTTAATTTCTCTGATTACTTCGAGGATCATATTTATGCCGTCTTCCGAGGTGCACAACATCTCAACGAGGGGATCGACATGCAGACGGGACGGGTTAATTTTGAATTCCTTTGCCTTCTCCATAATAGCGTTGAAGATTTGCAGACGTTGCTCCCCGCTTTTGGGAATGCCGGTGTCGTCGCATAAGAGGACGGCGCACTCCCACTTGGTGTCGGCAATGACAGGAAAGATGAGATCGATTTTGTTACCTTCAAGGGATACTGAGTTGATCAGACCGGGCTTGTTGCAAAATTTTAATGCTTCAGCACAGATCTCGGCACTGGGGCTGTCAACTGCAATGGGGACGTCAGTTACCTCCTGAACAAGATCAATGAGCCATTTCATGGTTTCCAGTTCAACCGCAACATCTGTTGAGGCGCAGACATCAATGAAATGGGCCCCTGCGTCTGCCTGGGTTTTTGCAAGATCCTTTATAAATGCAGCATCTTTTTTGGCGATCGCTTCTGCGACCGACGGAATTGCACCGTTGATTTTTTCTCCGATAATAATCATTTTACCACGTATTCCTTTTGTTTTAGTTAAGTGAAAATATTAAACAGCTATTGAGCAAATTCGTTCGTTTTGGATGTATTTTTTAAAAATATCAGAACCAACGCTGCCAATAGAGATCCAAGGCCCATTATCATTGCAATTGTTGGCAGGCCTTCGCCCGCCTGAAAAAGAAGTCCAACTAAAATTGGTGAAATCACAGCTCCTGCCCGACCCATGCCTATGACAAAGCCGGTTCCCGTTGCCCGTAGACTGGTGGGGAAGGCGACGGCAAGCATGGCGTACAGGCCAGATATGCCCGCATTTCCAAAAAAACCTGCGCAGGCTGCGAGCATTTTGAGTTGGTCTAGGTCAGTAGAAGCCCGGCCAAACACGGCAACAAAAATTGAGGCGAGCACCAAGATTATAATGGTTAATTTCTTTAATTCGATTCTGGTTGTCAGCCAGCCGAAAACCGCGCCGCCGATGGCGCCACCTAAATTGGCCCAAACCAGGACGCCTCCGGCTAAGGCAGGGGCGAAGCCCATGTCGGCGACGATCTTGGGAGACCATTTCAGGATAAAATAAAAGCTGGTGATATGAAGAAAATAGGCCGCAGTCATGAGCAAGGTAACGGTGACAAGAGATGGAGAAAAAATACTGGCAATTGATTTTCTCTCTTCCTGGCTTAGCATTTCAGGCAGCCTTTCGATTCTGGGAAATTTCATTCTGGTGAGGGCATTATTGATCTTCTCTAAAGCCCCTTTTGGCTGTTTTTGGCTCAGCCAGTGTATGGACTCAGGCATAAGAAAGTATACGGCAGGTACCAGAATACCGGTGATACCGGCGCCAAGGTAAAATATCGCCCGCCAGTCGTGGGTCTGGAGCAGGTGAGAAGCAAGGATGCCGCCAAAGGTACCACCTAAAGGATAACCTATTACCATTAGAGATATGCAGAGTCCCCGTCGCTTGATGTTTGAGAATTCAGCTACTACTGCATTGACGCAGGCGAGGATACCGCCAATGCCGAGTCCTACGAGCACGCGCCAAACGCACAATTGGATTGCATTTGATGAAGTGGTGACGAGAAGCATACCAGATGTCATGGCAATTAAGCAGCCTAGCAAAGTTCGTCGTCTGCCTATTCGGTCTGCCACCCCACCTAAGAAGAAAGAGCCAATGGCCATTCCGATGAGTTCCATGGACAAAACAATGCCGAGAGCGGCCTGGGGCGTTCCCCATTCTTTGGCAATGCCTGGCGCGGCAAAACTGATGGAAAGAACGTCAAATCCATCTATGGCATTCAGAAAAATGGTGATGCCCACTACAATTACTTGCAGGGAGCTCATTCTTTCCTGATCAAGGCAGGTTCTGGGATCCTTCATATCGTTCTTCTTTTAAGATAAGGCTGATTATTGCTTAATCAGCTCCAGGCTGATGCCACCCTCAGCAACCGAGCCTCGGGTGGCAAATGGAAACAGGCCTTAAAATGAAAATTTCAAGTAGTTTTGAACGCGATACATCTCGCCATCACGGCCGTCCATGACTTCCTGTTTGTACCACGACATACCCACGGCATACTGCACGCTGGGAGTGATGTCCCACATCAGAGTAGTGTGCGCTGAAAAGGCATTTTTGTTCGCATTACCGCTAAGAACAGCGTCATTTCCTTTGTATGCGTCATCATCGTTTTCAGAATATCCGCATCCGGTTGTCCAGTTGAGGTCATCACGCAAGTGGAAAGTTACACCACCATTAATACTTGCAAGTTTAACGGTTTCAATATCGCCTGAATCGGTAAGACCAGCCCCGGCGTTGAGTCCAAGGCCAGCATAGCGTCCAATACCGTCACCATAGGTTAAGCCGAGATAGATTTTGTGACCATCGCCGAAGCTGACGCTAGATGTTAAAGATGCACCCCATCCTAAAGTGCTGTCTCCATCTAATTCAAGTTTTCTGAGCAGAACTTTTGGGGAGATGGAGAAATTTTTGTTAGCCCAGAAATATTTAACAATCACATCCGGCAAGGTATTATTATCGGTGTTGAAGTTGTTGATGAAGAGCTGACCATTTGAATTGGCTTTGAGTCCACTGTCAGGGTTTTCTGCTGCAATGGACAGATAGTGGCCTGGCTCAAAATTGTATTGGTATCTCACCATGGGCTGGCGAAGAAATGGTTGACCCGGGTCTCCGGAGAGATCCATTACAGGAACAGCTGCGGCAAAGTCCATAAAGGTCGACCAATCCTGACCGACGAGAATGAGGCTTTTACCAAGGTCGATGGTACCATAGGCAAGGCGCAGCCTGAGGGTTCTGCTGTTGGACCAGGTGCCTGAGCCGCCCGTATCACCATTGAAATCCGCTTCAAACCGGGTAGAGATTGTGCCTATGTCACTGTCGGTTTTTGTTCGAAGAAAGGCCCGGCTCTCTCTTGCTGTCATACTGTAATCGTCTTTATCAGCATATTTTGTTCCGTCCAAAGGAACATCGTAGGCATTGATAATGTCACCATCAGTCGGATGATTTGCATTGTTATTCAATGTGCCGTCGATATCATAGTTGATCATCGTTTTTAGGTACCCACCCAAAGTCACTTTCGTATCCTTCACGTCAAGCTCAAAGGCAGAGGCAGGATTTGCCGTCAAGCAACAGAGTAAAATAAGGGCCGGGCTGGCAAGATATTTCCTCAAGGAACAACAATTCTTTGAAAAACTGGTGTTAAAACGTTGCATCTTCTCTCCATAGGGTTTTGTTGATGATTAGAACAAGCGGCATCACTCATAAGGTCAGGTGTTTTCCCCCTAGAAACCAGTCCTTTAAAATGATTTAGCCTGTCCGGTATATTCTTTCCCGGAGAGTGGACCATGGCATAGGCCATGTGCACTCGCCGGGAAATGAGTGTAAATTATTTGCGCGCTGCGATTTCCTCTTGCATTTCCTTTTGCTTTTGAGGTGTTATTCGATAAAGTACGAGGATGATCAAGAGACCGGCGCCAATGAACAGCGCGGGAATCAGGGCAATTCCGTTTTTAATGCCTGCAATAAGTTCAGGAGTTGGGGCCATATCCGCTACATATCCGGCGGACACAAGGATACCGGTGATAATGACGCTTCTGACAAAAATGGCGGTTTTGATAGGGAAGCTGATCAATGACATGATAAAGCCCCTGGCATTTTTGCCGGTTTTCCACTCGCCGTAATCCACCGTGGCTGAATACATGGCAACGCCTAATGCATCGGGCATACCGTAACCAAGGTAAGCTATAAACATGACAATAAGGAAGGAGACGTGGTTCATGGGCAGTGCCCACACAGCCAAAAGCCCGGCAATGAAAAGGCTGAGAGATAAAATGTAGATATTTCGCTCACCAAATTTTTTGGCTAGGGGAGCCGTGGCCAGGGCACCGAAAAAACAGACGACGTTAAGACCGGTGAAGAAGATGGCAATTGCCCCAAGGTTGTTGAGCACGTACTTAAAATAATAAAATGCCAGACCGAAAATGATGAACCTGCCCAGGTAACGTCCCAATTCAGCCATCATCAGACCTAAGAGCGGCGGATTGACAATGATCTGTTTGAGCATTTCGCCGATGGTCATTTTGTCTTTGGCTTCAGCTACAGCATTGTTTCCGGCTTTAGGATGATAGGCGTAGTCTTTTGTAAGAGCAAACAAGCCCCAATAGCAGAGGATCATAAAAATTCCGGATGCCACGACGGTAAGAGTGCAACCGAGTGCCTGATCACCATTGCCCAGCAGTTGAATGGTTTTGGCGCCGATCATGGAAAAAGCGATGGAGCCTAGAGCATTAAACATTCCTCGATTGGAAGCCATGGAGATGCGCTCCTCCCGAACCGTGGTCATGGAGTTGTTCATGGCGATGTGACCGGCATAAAAAATGTTCCAGATCAGGTGGGAGACGATGAAACCTACGGAAATAAGAATGGCATTCTGGACGGGAGTGCCGATCTTGGTGAACTGCAGGATGAAAAAGGCCGCCGCCAGGGGGGGGCCGATAAGCAACCAGGAACGATATCTGCCCCAGCGCATACTGCTTTTTTCCAGGATGACTCCTGCCGTTGGTACCCAGATAATGTCAAAAATACTCGTGACCATGAGTACGGTTCCGGCCAGGGCCACAGGAAGCTTTGCATAATCGGTCAAGAATGCGGCAAAGAAAAAGATTTCCATGCTTACAAAGAGCTGAAATCCGAATGATGGTAACCCGTATAAGTTAATTACGGATTTTTTCAAACTTTTTTTCTGGTGCTCCATACAATTCTCCTCCATCTGTCAAGGGTAACGGCTACAAGACTTGCCTGGCTCCGTTGCAGTGAATAATAAAAAAGGGTTTCTTCCCAAAATGGGTTTGCCGTCATGGTGCAAAACGCAGACCAATTGATGTGATTCCTGAAAATGCTAATAATCCAGTATGATATGTTGTCTTTTCGCGGGCTCTGGGGGAAAGTGATTGACGATATATCGTAATATAACGTCAAACCGTTACAAAAAAGTCGCAATGTCCCGGGGCAATCATTGTGGCGCGCTGGTCGAGGGTATTTTTATCTGAAGGGGGTTATCCCCCTTAAAGGGGATTTCTTTCTGTGCTCTATCCTTGCCAGATTTATTTGATTTGTTGGCATTTTATATGCAGTTATGAAAACGGAGAGTATCCTTTAGGAGATTGGATTGCAGGCTTTTTTGCCTGCGTTGAAGCAGAGGAGATAGAATGAAAAGCAGGGAAAAACTGGTCAGGATTCTGCCTCATGGGCGGCAGATTAAAACAACTGCTGGCCAAAATTTGCTGGAAGCGCTTATTCACAAGAGCATTTTTTTAAGGTCAGACTGTGGCGGAAAAGGAGTCTGCGGCAAATGCCTGGTTGAAAAGAAATCTGATGACGGCAGTTACCAAACTATCAAATCATGTACTTATCGTATTGATGAGGACGTATCCATCAAAATACCTGAGAGTTCCATGCTCTCCTCTCATATAATGTCGAAGGCACCGGTATCTTTTCCAGCTTCATTCATCGATCGGTTTAAATGTGAAACAGGTAAAGATTCTTATGGTATTGCCGTCGACTTAGGTACAACGACCATTGCCGTTTATCTGTGTAACACCGCGAGAGGTGAGGTCGTTTCCTCTCTTGCCGTTAAAAACCCTCAGGCTATTTACGGCGATGACGTTATGAGTCGAATCGGGGTTATCGGCCAGGATAAAGAAAATCTTCGAAAATTACAGAATTTGGTTGTGAAAAGCATCGAATGGGGTGTGAGGGAACTGCTGCTTGCTTTTAATAGCGAGAGCGTTTTCGTCTCAAAAATGGTGGCTGTTGGCAATCCTGCCATGATCCACATTTTGGCAGGAATTGATCCCCAGCCGATAGGTATTTCTCCTTATAAACCGGTTTTTTACAATACCGAGTTGTTTCAGGCGAAAGATCTGGGCTTTGAATTGAATGATTTTTCTATCCGGACACTGCCGCAGGTTTCTGGATTTGTCGGGGGGGATCTGCTGGCGGCAGCGCTGGCGGTTGATCTTGAAGCACAGCCGGAAGGGACTCTTCTGGTGGATCTGGGAACCAATGGAGAGCTCATCCTGAAAGGTAAAGATAGATTTTATGCGACATCATGTGCGACAGGGCCTGCTTTTGAAGGGGCATCGTTATCCTGTGGCATGCAGGCTATCCCGGGGGCGATTAATTCCGTTACAATTAATAATGATCGTACACTGGCTGGATTTACAATGATCGAATCGTCTGGTAGGTCCGAGGAAAAAACATATGGGATATGTGGTGCAGGCGTTATAAATGCAGTGGCCCAATTTTGCGAAAAAAAGGTCATCGCTCCGGATGGCAAATTCACTTCAGATGAGAACGCCTATGTCATCGTGCCGGAAAACGCCACTCTTGGTCAGCCGTCAATTCATTTAAGCCAAAAAGATATTCGCTCGGTTCAGTTGGGAAAGTCGGCATTGATCACTGGGATTGAATTTTTGTTAAAGAAGGCCGGGCTTGATAAGCCCAGTAAAATATGTATTGCCGGTGCCTTTGGTTCTCATCTCAATAAAGTGGACCTGATTGGGCTTGGAATCATTCCCTCTATTGATCTCGAGCTGATTGAAATGACCGGGAATTCTGCCGGTTCAGGTGCGGTGATGGCCCTTTGTGATGAATGCTACGTTGATAAAACGACTCAGATGGCCGCGAAGATTGAGATTCTTGATCTTGCCTGTAATGTTGAATTTCAGGAGATTTTTATTGATAACCTGAGTTTGCAGAGTAGTTAGCCCAGGTTGCCTCAGGCGATGCAGCTCTATCGAGGGAAACAATATGAAGAAAACATCAAGGCACGATTCAGCGACTCGGCTGAAAAAACTCCTGGCAAAGAGGGATGGCTGTCTGGTGCCAAAGGGAGAGGTCTGGATGGGTTCGGCCTTCATGGAAAGTGCCGGGTTGCAAGATACTCTCGATAATCATTTTCGTTTGGCCGAACAGCTCGGTCAAGATATGGTTTGTCTGTCGGTGTCTGAAAATCCTGAGCAGAATGCGGATCTGGGATACCGATACTTTAAGCCGTGCGATCTCAGTTCTGATCTTGGAGACCGAACCCGGTTTCTGGCGGCAGTGATTGATGGGCCTTTTCAGAGGATGGTTGGCCGTAAAGGGCTGATGGAGGTGTTGATGAGCTGGGTTCGGGACATTGACTCGACCAAGGCAGTCTACGCAGAAGAGCAGAAAATTGCTTTGGAACTCATTGATCGCTGTCTGGAAAAAGGATTTGATGCAATTATTCTGGCGGATGATCTTGCCGGCGATGCTCCTTTTGTAAATCCCCTGGATTTGGATCTTGTCTGTAGCCCGTTTTATAGCCAGGTGGTCTCTTCGATCAGGGGGGCAGGCCGGTTTGTCTTCTTTCACTGCTGCGGTAATCTAAAACAACTTGTGCCCTTGATAAAATCATGGAATTTTGACGGACTGGCCGCCATCCAGGTCGGCAATAATGATCTTGATCTTCTGGATAGCGAGCTGGGAGGATTGTTGATAGCCGGCATTGAAGCCACGCTGCTGGAAAAAGACTCCGTCTCGCGGGCTGAAATGGATGCCTTGAAGCAGTTCGTGGCTCGTTTTGCCGGACAGGATCGACTGGTTCTCTCCACAAGTTGCGGACTGTACCGGTCTGACTTTTGGGGAGGGGTTCAGCGTCTCTACGAAGAATTGGAAAGGGATATTTCGCTGTCGCTGTAGGTTGTCGCTCTGTATGAATCCGGTGACCTAGGAGCGAAAGCGTCTCTCCCATTCGTATTCACGTCCGGTGACCTTGTCTTCCATTCCCCGGATTCTTCTCTCCAGTTCTTCGAATTTTTTTCTGAGCCGCTGGGCTGCGGTCTTTGGCGAATGAACGTAGCTGTCGTAAAATTCACGTTCCTCCTCGCTTTCTATAGGCTTTACCGGCTTGGGTTTCATAAAGAAGGCCGCCACCAGGTAGACTCCGATAACCGGCCAGAAGCCACTGAAGATAAAAACAATGACCAGTGCCATTCGTACCCAGAATGTCGAGAAGTCAAAGTATTCGGCAATCCCTTTGCATACCCCAAGGAAGACACCGTTTCTCGAACGGTAGATGCCACCTTGTTTTTCGTAATGTGCTGTCATTTTTTATATCCATCCTTTTCCTGACCTTCTGTCAGGATTGTTTCAAGGGCCTCGATTCGTTCTTCCATCTTTTCCAGCCCCTGGTAAATTTCCTGGATGACCCTTGCCTCTTCGCTGTCAGTTGCTCCGCTGGAGTTCCTGTTGCTGCGGGTTTTGACGATTATTAAAATAGTCCCGCAGATAAGCGCTGCTAAGGCTACAATAGAGCCGAATACAATGGCAACGATAACTATCTTGAGCATAATGTGTTAACTCCGGTCAGTGCTGTGTTAAGCCTGTGTCAAACAGTTTCATTATTCGCACTGTTTTGAGCAGCTTTTATTTTGGCGAGTTCGCTCTCAATTTCGTCATCGGAGGCGAGGTTGTCAAATTCTTCCTCGATAGTTGGCTTTTTGGGCATGTTGACCAAATCGGCCTCGGCCTCCATCTGTTCTATTCTGCTTTCCAGCTTGTCGAAACGGGCCATTGTGTCACTGCTGTTGCTGCGCCTTATATCTTCCTGGGCGCGTTTTTTGCCAGTCGCCCTTTTGTGACGTTGTACCAGCACTCTCTTTTTTTCCTTGGCATTGTTGAGTTTGCCCTCCAGTTCGGCAATATCCTCCTGATATTGAGAAAAGATGCCACTGTATTCCACCAGTTCGCTCTCCAGGGTTTCAACGATTTCAGAGAAACGTCGCTTTTCGATGAGTGCTTCTCTGGCCAGATTATCACGTCCTTTGGTCACTGCCAGCTTGGCCCGATTGGCCCAAAGATCTCTCTTTTCCGCCATTTCATCGAGTTTTCTCTCGATTTTTTTTCGTCCGGCAATGACTCCCGCGCAGGAGGATTTGAGTTCAATCAAGGTGTCCTCCATTTCGTGAATCATAAGTTTGATCATCTTCTCCGGGTCTTCTGCCTTGTCGAGCATAGAATTGATGTTTGAACTGATTATATCGCTAAATCGTGTGAAAATTCCCATGTTTTTCCTCCGGGTTAGTGGTTGTGGTTTACCTATTTATTAGCAGGATGTGTGCCTGATTGAGAAAAAACAAAAAACACAGAAAAACACAGTGTTGGAGGCTTGCCTGTTAGAAACATATAGGTTAATATAACCAATATATAGTTAAAAAATAATAAAAATGGTTAAATAGACCAGACAGATATGTCGATAAATAAAGATTCAGATTTTACCTCGTCGCGAGGAGAGGCTCTGGGGCAATCCGAAGCATTCCTTGATTTTCAGGAAAGGCTTTCCCGTGTAGCCCCGGTAAACAGGCCAGTTTTGTTGATTGGCGAACGGGGAACAGGAAAAGAACTCGCTGCAAGCCGTTTGCATTTCCTGTCGAAACGATGGCAGGGGCCTTTTGTTACCCTGAACTGTGCAACACTTTCCCCGACTTTGATCGAGGCAGAGTTGTTCGGCTATGAAAAGGGCGCTTTCACCGGCGCTGAAAGTCGACGGCGCGGCCGCTTTGAAGCGGCGGATGGCGGGACTCTTTTTCTCGATGAAATAGGCTCCATCCCGTTGGAAGCCCAGGAAAAAATACTTCGGGTCGTTGAGTATGGTTCGTTTGAGCGCGTTGGCAGTTATCAGCCTGTGGAAGTTGATGTGAGAATTGTCGGTGCGACCAATGCCGACCTGCGGGCAATGGCGGAGAAAGATGATTTTAAGAGGGATCTTCTCGATCGACTCTCTTTTGAGGTTTTGTTCCTGCCCCCTCTTCGTTGCCGGGAAGAAGATATTATTCTTTTGGCCAATCATTTTGCCACAAGAATGTCCTTTGAACTCGGCAGAGATGAGATTCCCATATTTGCTGAATCTGTAGTGCAGGCGTTAAAAAATAACAGTTGGAAGGGAAATATCCGGGAGCTGAAAAATGTGGTGGAACGTGCGGTGCATCACTCTGATTCCGGTTTTATAGATACAATAGTATTCGATCCCTTTGTCTCGCCCTATGAAGCGGCCCCGGTGGCAGACGGCGATCAGGTTAAAAATAATATTGGCGTGAATCCTCCGGTTATGCTAACAGAAAATGTTTCTATCAAGCATGCGGTAAAGAATCTGGAAATAGCAATGATGCAGCAGGCTTTGAATGTTTGCAGGCATAACCAGAGAAAAGCTGCAGCCCATCTTGGCCTTACCTATGACCAATTCAGAGGCAAAATCAAAAAATATGGAGCCGTTGTTTTTGAGCAGGCTGGTAAACCAGCGTAAGGAATACGATGAATAATTACGGTATGTTAGGTCGAAATCTTTTGTGGTTCCAGTAGGGTAGTTCCGGAGGATAGTGTGCGCCTTAGAAAAAGTCTTCGCCGAGAATTCATCCTCACCCTGATCGGGGTTGTCACGCTCATTCTGGTAGTTTTTTCTGGAATAGTGATAGGCATTAATTACACAAAAAAGGAAGCAGAACTACAGCAACAATTGCGCCGGACTCTGAACCTTGCTGAAACTCTTTTGCCAGACGTGGTTTGGCGGGGAAACCAGCAGTCGATAAATAATATTTTACGGGCGATTCTTGCAAATGATGCTGTCATATATGCGCGGATACTCGTCGGTGAAGGAGGTGAGTACTTTGCAATATCACAGACAAAGCAAATGTATCAAAAAAAGACCTTTGCCGAATTTCAGAATTCTCCGGATTTTCTGATTAGCAGTGCCGATATTCTCCGGGACGGGATCTTGCTCGGCAAGCTCCATGTTGTCATTTCCCGCAGTGAAATCTACGGCGAAATATTCTCCTCGGTTTTTATTGTGATCAGTCTTGCTGTCCTGCTCGTTGTCGCCATTCTTTTTACTTCCATGCTCATCTTGAGACACGCCGTCTTTCGACCATTAGCCAAGCTTGAACGGTCGGCCAACCTTATTGCCGCAGGCAATCTTGATACGACCATTGATATCGACAGCAGCGACGAAATCGGCAGCCTTGCCTCGGCTTTCGCCCTCATGGCCAGACATCTTGAAGAAAGTTTTGAGAATCTCGAACATAAGGTGATCGAAAGGACGGTTGATTTATCCCAGGCAAAAATTAACGCAGAAGAGACCAGCCGACATCTTGTGGTGGCAGGTGCCGAACTCCAGGCCCTGCTTGATAATTCCCCGGTGGGCATTCTTTTTGTCGATCACCAGGGCATGATCAAACGGGTTAATTCGGAATTGGAAAAAATCACCGGCTACAGGTCCCGTGAACTTATTGGCAAAACCGTCGAGATTCTATACGGCAAGAAGAGCAATGAGGGCAATGAGGTTTCTGCCTCCGCCAAAAACTTTCCTTCGCTGACTAAAAATGGACTTTGTGAGAAACGGGTCTCATTAATAAAAAAAGATGGTTCCGAGGTCATCTGTTGGCTCCGGGGACGGGCTATTCCAGTTTCGAACGATCTGGAAGGGGTCATCTGGAGTGTCGAAGATATAACCAGCCGTATCTATATGGAAGAGGAGCTGCTGAAGGCTAAAAAGCAGGAGTCCATCGGAGTGTTGGCAGGAGGCATTGCCCATGATTTCAATAACATTCTCTTTGCTGTTATTGGCAACCTTTCGCTTGCAGAAAGAATAGTTGGTGAGAACGGTGCCGCTCGGGAGTATATTCTGGCAGCCCAAAATGCTTCAATGAAGGCTAAAGAATTGACGGCGAAACTATTGACCTTTGCCAGTGGTGGTAATCCGGTTAAGGCGACGGCCTCTCTGCCGGTCTTGGTGCAAGATGCCGTCGAATTCGTTCTCTCTGGCAGCAATGTCAAATGTATCTTCCAGACGCCGGATGATCTGTGGACAGTTTCCATGGATAAAGAACAAATCAGTCAGGTTATTCAGAATCTGGTGCGAAACGCAGACCAGTCCATGCCGGAAGGCGGGACGATTATGATAAGTTTTGCCAACAGGGAACTGGAAGATGACGAGGTGGTCGGTTTGGCTTCAGGCAGATATGTTTGCGTCAGGCTCGAGGATAAGGGGCGTGGAATTGAGGGGAAAATCCTGGATCGAGTTTTTGACCCATATTTTTCCACACAGGAAAAAGGCAGCAACAAGGGCAGCGGGCTCGGATTGGCCATTGTCCATTCCATTGTCAGTAAACACGATGGCAAGATAACTGTCGATTCAATTCCCGGCAAGGGGACGACTTTTACCCTGTATCTTCCAGCACGGTCGGTGGATAGTGGCGAGGTGGTTGTGCGATCGGCCATCGTTCCTTCGGGGAAAGGAGTTGTCCTGGTGCTGGATGGTGACCGGGCTACTCAGCAAGTGGTGGGCGAGATGTTCCTGCCTATGGGTTACAGGGCCGAGATGGTGTCCAGCGGAGAGGAGGCGGTGCAAAACTACAGGAGTTCCTTTGAAGCCGGTAACCGCTTTTGTGCGGTTATTGCCGACGTGCACATTTCCGCTGAGTTTGATGGCGGGGAATTTCTTGCTACCCTAAAAGGGATTGATCCACTGGTTTCCGTCATTGCTTCAACTGATGACCCTGACGATCCACTGTTTGAAAATTACCGGGAATGCGGCTTTCAAGCGTTGATCCTCAAGCCCTACAAGTTGCTGGAACTGAACAGGGTGATGTCCTCACTGCATAAAAAAACTATGCAATGACTTTATATTGCAGGTATCTTTGTCTGTTTTCTTCGGCAACAGTAACACAAAGTCGTAATTGAAAAGCATTCTCATCTACGGTACTCTTGCTTCGCTTATGTGAGAGTACTTATTTAACAAGGAGGGAGTATGAATTACCCGGTTTGGTTTCTGCCGGAGACTGGTGGAGGATTTCTTATCGCCCTGATAGCGATCCTTCATGTATTCGTTTCCCATTTTGCCGTTGGCGGCGGCTTGTATCTGATTTATGCAGAAAAGAAAGGGCTGAGTGAAAAGAGCCAGCCGATTCTTGACTTCACCAGGAAACATGCCCGTTTTTTTCTTCTCGTCACCATGGTTTTCGGGTCGATCTCCGGGGTGGGTATCTGGTTTATCATCGCCTTGGTGAGCCCAGCGGCAACCTCTCTTCTTATCCATAATTTTGTCTTTGGCTGGGCGGCCGAGTGGGTGTTTTTCACCGTTGAGATCGCTGCCGCCTTTGTCTATTATTATATGTTTGGCAGGATGGACTCTAAAACCCATCTGAAGGTCGGCTGGCTTTATTTTATCGCGGCCTGGATGTCACTGGCCCTGATTAACGGCATAATCGGCGTCATGCTGACCCCCGGAAGCTGGTCCGAGAATATGGATTTCTGGACCGGCTTTTTCAATCCGAGTTTCTTTCCTTCCCTGGTCTTTCGGACATTTATTGCCCTGATGATTGCCGGCTGTTACGGCTATCTGTCCGCAGCGTTCACAAGAGACAGAAAGGTTCGAACAGCCATGACCAGGTTTTCCGCCAAATGGGCCTTAGTCACACTCGTCATCGCCATGATATCAGGTTTCTGGTATTTGTCGGTGCTGCCCGGTCAGGCCCATGGTCTGGTCATGGGTAAATCGCCCACCATTGTAGCTGTCCTGCCCTGGTGCGCAGGAGGTCTGCTGTTCCTGCTGCTGGCAATGCTGGTTGCTGGTATCATTCGTCCGGGTTTTAACCTGAGGCCGGTGGCCTGCCTGGCCATGGTCAGTGCTCTGCTGGTTATGGGTGGCTTTGAGTGGACCAGGGAGGCGGCTCGTCGCCCCTATGTTATTAATGAAGTGATGTATTCCAACGGCATACTGAAATCGGATGTGGCTGATTTGAACAATAACGGCTATCTCCAATCCGCCCTCTGGGTGGAGAATAAAAATATTTCTGAGGATAACCTCGTCCAGGCCGGGCAGGAAATATTCATACATCAGTGTTACACCTGTCACACCGTTGGCGGTATAAATAATGATATCGTCAGGCTCACCGGTAGTATGAGCTATCGTGCCCTGGTGAGTTACATCCAGAAAATTCACGAAGTACGGTATTTCATGCCGCCTTTTGTCGGCACCGACCAGGAGGGCAGGGCCCTGGCGGCCTACATAGCCGGCAGTCTGCATGGCAAAGAGGTGCAGGAACCACAAGAGACGGCAGAGGTCGTCGAACGAGGACCAGCCCTCTTTGAAGAAAATTGCTCCTCCTGTCATGCCACGGAGGACCTGGTCAGTGCGTTTGACGGCCTGGAGCAACAGGAAATTGTCGAAACGCTCAAGACCTTAAACGAAATATCAGATGAAATGCAACCGTTCTCCGGCAGTGAAGAGGAACATGAGCAGCTGGCGGCCTTTTTGGGTGGGCAGAGTGATAAAGAGGAGGAGAAGCCGGAACCGGCGATCGACGGCAAAAATGTCTTCACTACTTATTGCACAATGTGCCATGGTGTTGCCGACATGAAGGTTCGACTTGTGGGTAGAGAACGAGAGGAGATCTTCATCATGCTTGGCAGACTTGACCAATTACAAAAAGCGATGCCTCCTTTTAAGGGGAGCCCGCAGGAACGAGAGGCCTTGGCCGATTTTCTTTCAAGCCTCAACCAGGGAGGTGAGTAATGAATCCGCTCATGATTCCGCACCCGGATACAATACCCGTCAGCTGGGGCTGGTTCCAGTTGCTGTTGCTGGTGACTTTTCCTCTGCATCTGTTGGCTATGAATGCCATGTTAGGCGGCTTGGCCATAGGTCTGGTGCAGCATTTGCGGGGAGGCAACGTGCAGAGGCAACTGGCCCACCGCATTGCCATTGCTCTGCCGCTGGTTATTGCCTTTGTGGTCAATTTCGGTGTTGCCCCATTGCTTTTTGTTCAGGTCCTTTATGGTCAGTTCCTCTACAGTAGTTCCATTCTCATGGGAACGTTCTGGATACTGATCGTGCCGATATTGATTATTGCCTACTACGGCGCATATCTTTATGATTTTCGCTTCACTCAACTCGGTTCGTCTGGTCCATGGGTGGCTGCGCTGGCCTTGTCCTTGTTGGTGGTCGTGGGCTTTTTCTTTTCGAACAATATGCTGCTGATGGCAACGCCGGAACATTTTGGCGGATATTTTTCTCACAAAAGCGGCACCTACCTCTCTTTTGGACAGCCGAGTTTCTGGCCACGGTTTTTCCATATGATGATTGGTTCTCTTGCTATTGGTGGCCTGTTTGTTGCTCTTCTTGGCCGATTTAGAAAAACGATCAATCCGGCTTTGACCAAACATGCCGAGCGTGTCGGTTTAAGCAGTTTTCTGCTCTTGACCGCTGGAAATATAATGATCGGTTTCTGGTATCTTCTCTCTTTACCAAAAGAGTTGATGATGCTCTTTTGGGGGCATCATCTTGGCGCCACTACTTTTTTCTGTATCGCTCTTCTCCTTGTTGCCGGTGCACTGTATGCTGCCTGGAAAAAAAGATTTTGGCTGACGTTTTATCACGCCATCGGCCTTGCTGTGGTCATGACCTTTTTGCGGAGCTGGTTGAGGAGTGGCTATTTAAAAGATGTCTTTACCCTCAGTGAACTTCAGGTTGTACCGCAATATTCACCGATGATTTTTTTCTTTATTACCCTTGTGGTGGGCATTGTCTGTCTTTGGTGGTTGATTAAGAAGACTCGTAATGCTTTTATCTTGTAAGGTACTAACCCCGGTAAACGGGAAATAAGCCGGGACTCTTTTCAGTGCCCCCTTGAGGGGTAAAAAACAAGGAATGAATTTCTAAGGTACTAAAGTCTTGACTTTAGGCGTCAATTCACCTAAGGATGCGAACGTGTAGTTTTTTGCAGGGGTGGCGCTGAGGCCTGAGAAGATACCCGTTGAACCTGACCTGGATAACACCAGCGTAGGGAATTGCAGAAATGTTTTTCTTCCTTTGTCATTTCTTCGATCTGTTCGCTCGTCCGTTCCCCCTGTTGTTCTAGCGAGAGCTTTAATCTTTATCGGTCGAGTTGTGCTATGTCGAACCTCTCCCTGAAGGCTGCAGAAAATCTGCAGAAAATTAGAGAAAACAAACCACTTATTCATAATATCACCAACTTTGTGGTGATGAATTATACGGCAAATGTCCTGCTGGCCATGGGGGCATCTCCGGTTATGGCGCATTCTGAAAATGAAGTCAAAGATATGGTCGCCTTTGCCGGAGCCCTGGTCCTGAACATCGGTACCTTAACCGATAGCTGGGTCGGATCGATGATAATGGCCGGTGTCAGGGCGACAGCTTTGAACAAGCCGATAATCTTTGATCCAGTTGGTTCAGGCGCAACACCTTTTAGAACCGCTTCAGCCAGGACCATCATCGAAAAGACCAAGGTCAGTGTTATTCGGGGTAACGCCTCGGAGATTCTCTCACTTGGCAGTCAGCAGTCCGCAACCAGAGGCGTCGATTCGGCCAATTCTGTTGAGGATGCGGCGGCGACGGCCTCGCTTCTGGCAAAAGAGCTGGACACCATTCTGGCGATCACCGGGCCAATTGATCTGGTTACCGACGGCAATCGTGTTTTACATATAGCCAATGGTCATCCTCTTATGCCTTTTGTCACGGGAACCGGTTGCTCGGCCACAGCGGTGATCGGTGCTTTTGCCGCCGTGGATACTGATTATCTCACCGCTGCCGCCACCGGTCTGGCCTTTTTCGGGCTGGCGGGAGAGGTCGCAGGTGGGGCAGCTGCTGGACCTGGTTCCTTTATGATCCATCTGCTGGATGCCCTCTACACCATGACACCGGAACAGCTTGAAGCAGGATGTCGTATCAATGAGAGCTAAGTCCGTCCGAATAGAGGTGGATTATTCGCTCTATCTGGTGACCGACAGAGGCCTGTCGCGGGGACGTTCCAGTGAAGAGATTGTCAGGGCTGCGGTGCGCGGAGGAGTCACCTGTGTACAACTGCGGGAAAAAAACTGTAGCACCCGGGAATTTGTGCGAGAAGCACGCAGCCTCCAGCCGATCCTGCAACGTCTCAAGATTCCCTTAATTATTAATGATCGGCTCGATGTTGCCCTGGCAATTGGCGCTGACGGTGTGCATCTTGGCCAGAGTGATATGCATATCAGTGATGCCCGTCGACTTGTGGGGGAGGCAATGATCATTGGCATTTCAGCGGAAAATCGGGGCGATGCCATTTTAGCTGAACAGCAAGGGGCGGATTACATAGGGATAAGCCCGGTCTTTGCCACAGACACAAAAGTAGATACTGCGTCCCCGCTGGGCCTTGATGGGATTCGCCAGATTCGCAAAGCGGTGAAGATACCCCTGGTTGGGATTGGTGGTATTCATGTGGGCAATGCCAGGGATATTATTAGTGCCGGGGCTGATGGTATAGCGGTGGTATCGGCCATTGTTTCGGCAACTTGTCCCGAGACGGCTGCTGCAGAATTAAAGAAGCGCCTCTTTTAAACACTATGAGATATATGAGGAAGAGTATGAACACGGATGTCGGAAAAAAATATCATCGGGTCTTAACTATAGCAGGGTCAGATTGTGGCGGTGGCGCTGGAATTCAGGCGGATCTTAAAACAATTGGTGCCAACGGCTGTTATGGCATGAGTGTGATTACCGCACTGACAGCGCAAAATACTGTTGGTGTCACCGGCATTCATGGCGTCCCTATTGATTTTGTCCGCCTGCAGCTGGAAGCAGTGCTGTCGGATATCGGCACCGACGCCGTGAAAATAGGCATGCTCTTTTCGCCGGAGTTGATTGTGACAGTTGCTGAACAGCTCAAGAAATTTAAGGTTACCAATATTGTTTTGGACCCGGTCATGATTGCGCAGAGTGGTGATAAACTGCTACAGGACGAGGCAATTGATGCGCTAAAGAACCACCTGATCCCCATGGCGGAACTCATCACGCCGAACCTGCCGGAAGCGTCGGTACTTCTTGGTCGGGAGATAACCACTATGGATATGATCCATGAGGCAGCGAGAGAACTCTGTTGTTTGGGATGCACCAATGTACTTATAAAGGGGGGGCATCTTGAGGGGGAAGTCAGCGATGATTGTCTGTATCTGGGAGCAAAAGATGAGGCGATTTTTTTACCCGCCAAGCGTATTGAGACAGACAATAACCATGGCACCGGCTGTACCCTGTCCTCAGCCATAGCGTCAAATATTGCCAAGGGGTACGATGTCGTTGCCGCTGTCCGCATGGCAAAGGAATATATCACCGGGGCAATTCAGGCTGGTGCCGGCTATTCGCTTGGTCAGGGACACGGGCCGGTCCATCATTTTTATCAATTCGAGCAAATTCAGCAGTGAAAAGTAATCGGCTAGAAAGCGTTATCCAGGCTGGAGCAGGAGAGGCGCCATCTATTTTTTTTGACAAGGTCTCTCTCTCTTTAGGTGATAAACCTCTGTTCGACAATTTGTCCATGACCATTGAGGGTGGACAGTGTACCTGTATCCTCGGTCCCAGTGGTTGTGGAAAATCGACATTGCTGCATATGATATCGGGCAGTGAATCTCTTGCCTATCAAGGTACTATCCGGATTGAGTCTGAGGTGGCGGAACATGGCAAAATTGCCTGGATGAGCCAGAACGATCTGTTGCTTCCCTGGTTTTCTTTGCTGGATAATATTTTGCTTGGGGCAAAATTGCGAAATGAGGAATCAGCCGCTCTCCGCACAAAGGCTCGCAAGCTCATGGGCGAGGCTGGTCTTGCCGGCTATGAAGATGCCCTGCCAGCCACTCTTTCCGGAGGAATGCGCCAAAGAGGCGCATTATTACGGACGCTTATGGAAGAACGACCGGTGTTGCTGATGGATGAACCTTTTTCGGCCCTTGATGCTCTGGCCAGGATGAAATTGCAGAATCTTTCTGCCAGACTCACCCGCAAAGCTACCGTCTTGCTTGTCACTCATGATCCGATGGAGGCCTTGCGGATGGGACATAAGATTTTGGTGCTGTCCAAAAGGCCAACTCAGGTGAAAAGTATTGTGTCGCTTGTTGGCACTCCGCCTCGAAATGTCGATGACCCTGAAATCCAGGCCCACTTTAGTGCCTTACTTGGTCAACTTATGGATGAGAGCCTGGTTTGAACCTTATCAGACTCATACTTATTGGCTGTGGGCTTTTGACTCTCTGGCAGTGTCTGGTCGTTGTGACCGGGGTGCCGCATTATATCCTCCCTGGCCCGCTGCCGGTCTTTTATGCCATCGTCAGTTATTGGTCAGTTTTGCTGGAGCACCTACAGACGACCTTGACTGAAATAATCCTTGGGATATTGCTGGGCACTTTTCTTGGGGTAAGTACGGCTCTTATCATGACTCTTTCGCCGTTGCTCAAGCGATGGATGCTGCCGGTGCTGGTGATAAGTCAGGCAATTCCGGTTTTTGCCCTCGCGCCAATTCTGGTTCTTTGGTGTGGTTATGGTATGGCATCGAAGGTTGCCATGGCGGTGCTCATTATCTTTTTTCCTGTGACCTCATCTTTTTATTACGGGATGCAGCGTACCGAACCACAATTGCTGGAGTTGGCAAGGATCATGAATGGGCGTCCCATGTCAATAATGCGCTATATCGTTGTTCCTTCTGCCCTGCCGGCCTTTGCCTCGGGTTTACGGGTGGCGACGGCGGTGGCACCAATTGGTGCCGTGGTAGGGGAATGGGTTGGATCCAGTGCCGGACTCGGCTTTTATATGCTTCATGCCAATGCGCGGATGCAGATTGATGTCATGTTTGCGGCGCTGACGGTGCTCTCTGTTATTTCGTTGCTTCTCTATTTTTTAATTGATTTTGCCATGGAGAAGCTCATTTTCTGGGAATCTAAGCAAGGATTAAAACAATGAAAAAAATACCTATGATACTGCTGACCGCTCTGTTTGCGGTTATGTTGTGCACGCTCAGCACCATGAGTTCAGTTAGTTCGGCCAGTTCCGCTGAGCCCCAAGAAAAAGTGACGGTTCTACTGGA